>JAZKEJ010000024.1:0-41533 GCA_040387095.1 Pseudomonadota bacterium
TTCTTAATCAAGCTATCTATGCCGTTTTGGCGAATTTCTTGCGTAAATTGACCGCGATAATTCGTTACCAAGCTCACGCTCTCAATCACAATGTCATATACTTTCCACGCGTCTGTCTGTTTTTCTAATGCATAATCCACCGAAATGGGCTGACCACCTGGTTGCAATATTATCGTTTTTACAGTTGCGCTGTTGGCGCCATCAGCCAAACGCAAAGGCTTATATTCAATTACTTGGTTTTTATATTTAGACAAAGCTGTGGCATAAGTGCGCAATAACAAAGTGCGGAACTCTGCCTGAAAAGCGGCCTTTTGATCAGGCGTTGCATTTGACCAGTTTTTACCCAACACCAAACGTGAAACGCGATCAAAGTTAAAATTAGGCAAAATCTTTTCTTCTGCCAATTCAAATATTTTTTGCTGATTGCCAGCCTGAATGTCCTTGTCATTTTTAACAATGGCCAATACATCTTCTGCCGTGCGCTTTACCAATTCGTCTGGTGATTCTGCTACTGCAACACCAGCGAAACACAGCATACTGGCTGCAATTATTAGTTGTTTTACTACTTTTTTAATCATGTGTAATCCTAAATTAACTTAATGTTATGCTTATTTTAAGGCGCTTCTGGTTGAGGATGTGCATCAAGCGGGCTTGTACCTAACGCATCACCATTGGTTTTGGTTGATGCGCCAGCCGCTGAACCATTTGAATCAGATGATTTCTCTACTGGCTCCGCCGCTTTATTGTATAAAAACTGGCTAATCATTTTTTCCAACACCACGGCATCTTGGGTTTGTATGATTTTGTCGCCGTTGGCTAAATTCACTTCGTCTCCGCCAGCTTCCAAACCTATGTATTGCTCGCCCAACAAGCCAGCCGTATAAATGCTTGCAAACGTATCTTTTGGAAATTGGTAACGTTTGTCGATACTCAGACTGACCACCGCCTCAAAAGTTGCTGTATCAAACGTAATGTCTGCTACACGCCCCACTACAACGCCAGCGCTTTTTACCGGTGCACGTGGTTTTAAGCCGCCGATATTCTCATAGTTAGCCGTCACTGTATAGGTTTCACCAATAGTACCCGTGGTTAAATTGCCTACTTTCATGGCTAATCCAAGCAAGGCGGCAAGACCCAATGCCACAAAGATTCCTACCCATAAATCAATTGTTGTTCTTTCCATCGCCGTACTCCTATTACCTTACATGCTAATCATAAATGAGGTTAATACAAAATCTAAGCCTAAAATTGCTAATGATGATGTCACTACCGTTCTTGTCGTCGCGCGGCTAACGCCCTCTGCGGTTGGCGGTGCATCGTAGCCTTCAAACAAAGCAATCATGGTGCACGCAACACCAAATACAAGGCTTTTAATCACGCCATTTAAAATATCAATCTGCCAATCTACGTTGGCCTGCATTTGCGACCAAAATGCACCTGCATCCACTCCAATTAATGGAACGGCGACTAAATATCCACCCAAAATACCGACCATTGAAAACAGTGCAGCTAAAATTGGCATGGCAATCACACCCGCCCAGAAACGCGGTGCAATCACGCGTGCAATTGGGCTAACTGCCATCATTTCCATTGCAGACAACTGCTCAGTCGCTTTCATTAAGCCAATTTCTGCCGTAATGGCTGTGCCTGCGCGACCGGCAAACAGTAAAGCGGTAACCACTGGACCTAATTCGCGCAGCAATGACAGTGCAACCAAAACGCCGATTGATTCAGATGAGCCATATCTTTGCAGCGTGTAATAACCTTGTAACGCCAGCACCATGCCGACAAAAAACGCCGACACCAAAATGATGATTAAGGATAAAACACCAGTAAAATAGATTTCGCGAATAGTTAAGTGAAACCTGCGGAAGCTCTCGCCAGAATAAGCTAACGTTAACCCAAATAACCGCGCACCTGCACCTAATCGCCAAATGCGCTCGCTAAAACCTTGCCCGATACTACGCAAGGTGCGTACTAGCCCTACCAGAATACTGGAACGCATCATGAGCCGCGTCCCACTTTCTCAAAATCCAATAAATCGCTCTTATAATCGCCCGCTGCATAGTGGAACGGCACAGGACCATCTTTTTCACCGTATACAAATTGATGTACGAATGGCAAGTTGGATTTACGTAAATCGTCAGGCGTGCCTTCTGCAGCCACTACTCCATCAGCAACGAAGTAGACATAATCCGCGATGGTAAACGTCTCTTTTACATCATGCGAAACGATAATTGATGTGGCGCCAAGCGCATCATTCAAAGTGCGAATCAAATCGCAGATAACAGCCATAGAAATAGGATCTAAACCTGCAAAAGGCTCGTCATACATAATAATATCCGGGTCTAGTGCAATAGCGCGAGCAAGCGCGACACGACGTGCCATACCGCCAGATAATTCGGTTGGCATTAACTTATGCGCACCACGTAAACCAACGGCATTTAATTTCATGATCACCAGATCATGAATCATGCTTTCCGGTAAATCCGTATGTTCACGCATCGGAAAAGCCACATTTTCATATACGGATAAATCAGTGAACAATGCGCCCTGCTGAAATAGCATGCCCATTTTGCGGCGTAATTTATAAATACCAGCGCGATTTTGTTGATGCACAATTTGACCTTCTACACGCGCTTCACCTTTGCTTGGCGCAAGCTGGCCGCCAATTAAACGTAAAAGTGTGGTTTTACCGCTGCCGCTACCGCCCATAATGGCAATTACTTTGCCACGTGGAAAAACCATATTGATGCCTTGATGCAACATACGGTTTTTGTAGCCGAATGAGAGATTGTTAATCTCTACAATATTTTCTCTTAAGATGTTTGAACTCATTTGATATGCATTTTAATTTTGTAGACATTCTAATTCAAAATGCATAACTAGCGATAGTTTAAATGGGCAATACAAAACATAAAGCCCGCGATTAAGCGGGCTCTTAAATAGGTTGTCAATAAGCTCAGAGCGACATACACACCGTGTATTGTGCTGCTGGGGCAGCAACTACGTCTTCTGTCGGCAAGCCAAGGCCTGGCGTTCCACTCACAACAACACGCACATTCCCTGTCGCGGTATTACCATCATCTAAAGTGGTATCCAACTGCGTAGCATCTCTACCCAAAATTAAATCGGAACATACCGCATATGCGCCCTGCATACCTTCAATAGTATCAAAGTCTGCAGCAATGCTTTGTATACCTAATCTTCCACCAGCTGCATTTCTTGGTTCAAACTCTGGAACGCCAGTCACTGTAGAACCAGGGGCTAAACCTGCCAACCTTACATGCTGCCAAAATAAATATGACTCATCACCTTCATCTGCAGAATTCCAAGCGCCATCAATACGTCCATTATTTGCATTTCCAGCGTCTGGATTTGTTGCCCCAGCTAAATGTGTTTCTGCTATTGCATCATCGCCTGGCAACGCCCTGAATCTATCTTGATAACCGTACACATAAACTTGTACGTTTTGGAAGTCGCGTGTGATATTTTTTACGCGCGCACTATTAATCAGTTCTTGCCCTCTTAACACACCGCCTAGCAACAAGCCAATAATGACCAATACAATTGCTAGTTCGATGAGGGTAAAACCTGTTTGTTTATTCATTGTGGTATCCTTTTAACCAGTATTATGATGTGATTTTTGATGACAATATCACATTTTTTTAATATTTGATGCAAACAATATGCCAATTAGCTTAAGCTATATCTAGCTTAGTTTGAGAGTTATTTAACTCAATATGCAGTTAACTTACCATTCAGCCTCAATAAGTCTGTTGATATTTCGTCATAATCGGCAGATTATTGACACATTTGCAATACAACTGCCATTTGATATGGATCAAAACTTATGTTTAAAGCGCTATTTAACTACAATAAAATAAATATTATTTTGGTCAAACATTCGCATCGGGTTTTAGCGTTAATGCTACTTGCTCTGCATGCATTTTTAATTTGGGGTATTGGTACCGATTATCTCAAACAGACGCTTTTTTTATGTACTTATGCTTTGTTTTTATTGTGGCAACCTATCTGGCGTAGCACTGAAAAACTATCTCGGCCTGCACTTGCCATTTTTATTGGTGTCGGCGTTCTTGGCTTTTCTTACTCCAGCTGGTGGTTAACTGCACTTTGGCTATCCATTTTATTTGGCTTGCTGGGCGGACGAATTTTTTCGGATGAAACCAAAGCCAACCGTGTCGTACATATTCTAGCGGCCAGTTATTTACTATCCATGTTATTACTTTGGGTGGTGCCAAAACTGTTAAATGCATCCAATGACTTAGAAGCAGCCACTTTCGTTATAAGTTATTTCATCCCGTTGCTACCTCTGTCAATTTTGTTTATCCGCAATCAAACCAATAAATCAGGTCAGCAACCAGTTTTAGACTTTTTTTATACGCTATTACTGATGTTGGTCGCGTTAATTCTAGTGCTTGGCAGTTACGCAATTGGTACTCTAAATACGGTTAATTATATTCAAGTGATGTTTATTACTATATTCAGCCTGGCTTTTGTGTTGATGGCTTTTAGTTTTTTGTGGCAGCCCAGCACACGTTTTTCCGGCGTTGAACTATTGATGTCGCGCTATTTGTTAAGTATTGGCATGCCTTTTGAAAAATGGATTAAAAGCATCGCGGCTTTGGGTGAAATTGAATCAACGCCTAATGGTTTTGTGCAGGCTGCGATGGTTGAGATGACTTCGCTACCTTGGGTTTCTGGCGTTTCCTGGCTAGCAGATGAAACACAAGGAAAATTGGGCGAATCATCTAAACATCAAACCAATTTTAGCTTTAAAGATTTCCATATGACATTGCATACTAACTGGCAAATTTCGCCTGCTTTGTATGTGCATGTGAAATTATTAACCCAAATTATGGGTGAATTTTATGATGCCAAACGTCGAGAGGAAACGTTGCGCCAGAATGCTTATATGCAGGCGTTTTATGAAACTGGCTCGCGTTTAACGCATGATATTAAAAATATTTTACAGTCGGTTGGCACGCTGGTTTCTGCGGCAGAGCAAACGGAAGATAAAGATAACGCTGCTTTACTCCAATTAATTCGCAAACAATTGCCCGTGTTAAATCTGCGTATAGCGGCAACCTTAGACAAACTTAAAGCACCAAACGAGGAAAAAAAACGGGTAGAAAAAATGTCTGCCTGGTGGAAAAATTTACAATTGCGCCATACACAAGATCAAATTGAATTTAAGGCGAACGATTTGCCGAAACAAGATATCAATGCAGAGGTGCTGGACAGCGTGCTGGATAATTTACTCAATAACGCGATGGAAAAAGCCAAATACCAACCTGATACCATCATTAAGGTGGAAATGCATGGCGATGCTGACAGCCATTTTTGCATCGATGTGACTGATTCAGGCAAAGCGATGGATGCAGCGATTGCGCATGATCTGTTTAAAAAACATATCGCCTCGCATAGCGGCTTGGGCGTTGGCTTGTATCACGCGGCGCAAGATGCCAAACAGGCGGGCTACGATTTAAGTTTAGATAGCAACGTCAATGGTACGGTGCGTTTCAAAGTAAAGTTAACCACTTAAAAAGCATCAATTTTTATGCCTATTTGAGTGGTTAATATAATTAAGTAGTTCTACAGCTCACCATAAGAATGCAAGCCACTTAAGAACATATTCACACCCAAAAAGGCGAAGGTTGTGACCAACAAACCAATCAACGCCCACCAAGCTAAAACCGGTCCACGCAGGCCTTTAATCATGCGTAAATGCAGCCATGCAGCGTAATTCAACCACACAATCAATGCCCACGTTTCTTTTGGATCCCAGCTCCAATAACCGCCCCACGCTTCAGCTGCCCACATTGCACCCAAAATAGTTGCAATGGTGAAAAACGCAAAACCGACAGCAATCGATTTGTACATCACGTCATCAAGCACTTCTAAACTAGGCAAACGGCTGGCTAAAATACCTTTTTTGGCCAACAAGTAAGCACTTGCTACCATGGCCGCCAATGAAAATGCTCCGTACCCTATAAAGTTAGCCGGCACGTGGATTTTCATCCAATAACTCTGTAACGCTGGCACTAGGGGCTGAATTTCATCTGCACCACGACTAAATCTGTACCATAAAATGAATACAACTGCGGCATTGATAATCAGCAATACAAAGCCGCCAAGCTGTTTGGTTTTAAATTTATCTTCATAATGCAGATATAGAAGTGCGGTAATCAAGCAGAATAAAATGAACACTTCATACAAATTGCTGATGGGAATGTGTCCAACATCTGGCGCGATTAAATACGACTCATACCAGCGCACCATCAAGCCAACAAAGCCAAATAGTACAGCGCTCCATGTCAGTGCTGACGCCACATTGCCGGCAAAATCGCTGCGTTTGAACATGGCAAACCAATAGGTAAGCATGGCTAAAATAAATAGCACATTCATCCACATCACCGCAGACTGGCTGGAGATGAGGAATTTTAATAAAAATGACTGTGTGGCGCGCGCCTGGTCGCCATCGTAGAAGCTGATGGAAATTAAGCTGATAACGCCAATACCAATCACCAGCTTAGCCAGGTTTTTCCAACGCCAGCCTAAATAACTAAAAACAATCGCCGCACCAAACAAAAAGCCTGCTTCGTAAATATCCATATATTGAGAATATTTGCTGTAAGCGAAGATAGCGCCCGCCATTAGCAAAATGGCATATAACCAATCTTGCACTTTTAAGGTTTGCCACAATGTCTTAGGCGCGAAATTTGATGCGTTTGTGTTCATGATTGCTTCCTTGATTTGTCCGCATACTTTACTAAGAAAGTATCTGACCTAATTGTTTTTTTGTCCGCTCAAAATCTTGCTCAAAATCTAAATTTTTGCGATTAGCTGACATCGCAAATAACACTTCATCCGATTTGACTAGCAACCAAATACGACGTTCACGGATATAAAACATGGAGAAAATACCCAGAACTAACAACACAGAACCCAGATATACCCATTTTTGCCCCGGTGATTTGGTTAATTGCAAACCACTGGCTTCAACTTGTTTGAAATCTGCCAGTTGCAAATAATATGGCGTGCCGTAAAAGAACGCATCGCTGAAGGCATTCAAGCTATCCTGTAGCATCGCTTGCACCTCACCATTAAACACTAACGGTTTTTTATTCGCTTGCGCAAGGCTCAAATTATAAGCCTCAAATGCGGCAGAATTCAGCATCTTGATATACGTCTGTGCGGCTTTTTCGCGCTGTTCTGCTGGCACGGCTGCTTCAATCATTTTTGCGAGATTGGTATAACCGCCATCCGCAAACGTTTGTAACAATTGAATAACACTGCCTTCAAACTGAGTTTGCAACTGCGGATCTTGTGTTTGCATATTACCGACTAATTTTTGAGCAATAGTTGGATACAGCTCGCTATTTAACATAGCGGCGCGGAAGCGCATAAATCCATCAATCTCAAAATCATCATCCACAGGTATGCGCAAAAATTTAAAATCTTCTTGCACGGTTTCACGCATGCCGGAAACAAAATAAAACTTTCCATCTAATTGCATAGGCTGCATATAAACTACGTATTCACGCGCTTGTCCTAATGCATCGCGTAATTTATAGGTAATATTGGGGCCAACATTACGCGGCTTACCTTTACCATCCGGCGTTAAATTCAGGATATTGAATTTGCGGAATTCATTGAGTTCAGCCGTTAACTGGTTTCCACCTTCGCCAAGTAAGGTTTTTTTGAAAATCTCGCCATCCAGTGTTGCCGGTTGTGGGTTAAAGCTAGTTAAATCCCACACCTTAAAATTAACAGTCGAGCCGCCATCCTGGAAATCGGATTGATAAATGGCAATGCCTTTGTATATTAACGGATGATTGACGCTGATGGTTTTAGTCAGCGGCTGTTTTAAATCTTTATCGGTAATAACAATATCGCTTTCAAACGATTTGGGCTGACCTGTAGCGTAATGCTCAATGCGGAAATCTTTAAGCGCAACCCTGAAAGGCAGTTCTTGTACCAAATAGCCATCACGCACTCTAACAAAAGCCACATTATCGCTGGTGCCTTCTGGCAGCGTCATATTAGCGCGAAACGAGCCGTTGTTTGCCCCTAAACGGCTAATCGCAGGCACTTGGCTTTCTGGAATATCCAGCACTTCAATTTTTTTATTGCCCAGCATTTCCTGGATTTTTAACGGCAAATTACCATCTAGTAGTCCACCAAAAAAGATAACCACCATCGCCACATGCGTAAAAATATAACCCAGCCGCTGATGCGTACCCGCTTTGGCGGCGATTAACTCATCACCATTTCTCTGGCTATTGAATTTGAACTTAAAGCCTTGCTCACTTAAATACTGCGCAAGTTTATTTCGCGTTTC
This sequence comes from Pseudomonadota bacterium, assembly GCA_040387095.1. Taxonomy (GTDB): domain Bacteria; phylum Pseudomonadota; class Gammaproteobacteria; order Burkholderiales; family Methylophilaceae; genus Methylotenera_A. The sequence goes on from JAZKEJ010000024.1 coordinate 8,366, forward strand.
AACCATATTGGCTGATTGTTGATGAGGCGGATATTTAAAACTGGCTTGATGGCTAAACGCGCGTAACGACTTTTCTGCCGCATGTTCTTTAAACGTTTTCCACTCGCGCACCATTAGCGGGCTGTTGCGATAAATACATAAGCTGGTTGAAATCACCAGAAACAGCAGAATCACCAAAAACCAGATGGCGTGATACACATCAAACAAACCCAGCTTTTCAAGCGCCTCAAACCAGAACTGGCCAAACTTAATAATATAGTTTTCGTAAGGTTCGTTTTGTTTCAGTACAGTGCCGATGACAGAAGCAATGCCCAGTACGGTGAGCATGCTTACCGCAAAGCGCATAGAACTGAATAGTTCGTAAAAACGTTGATTGAGAGTGATAGGTTTCAAGGTTTGAGTTTAACGCTGACTAAAGCAAGATAGAGGACATGAAATTTAAAAGAGCTACTTGTCATGAAATGTTTGGCAGAAAGTTGTGAGAAATGCATTTTAAAAGGTGACCAGAAGCCACCTTTAACTATTACCGGCAATCACAGACCCCAAGCAAACACACAATTAACGCAGACCTTGCATATAATCTGCCACTGCTTGCATTTCTGCCTCGGTCATTTTAGCCGCAATTAACGTCATCATGGGCGCATTTGCACGTTCACCGGTGCGGAATATTTTAAGTTGTTGAAGCGTATAATCTGCATGTTGACCCGCCAAGCGCGGGAATTGTGTTGGAAGGCCTGCGCCCTTCGCACCATGGCACGAAGCACATGCCGGCACATTGGTTTTAGCAATACCGCCACGGTAAATTTTTTCGCCTAAGGAACCAGCGCCATTGGCTTTAGCTTTAGCCAGCGTTTGTTGCTGCGCAGCGAAATAAGTGGCTAGATTTTGCATATCTTCAGATGTTAAGTTAGCCACCATGCCAGTCATCACGGCGTTGGCACGCGTGCCATCTTTAAAATTATTCAATTGTTTAAGCAAGTATTCCGGATGCTGGCCTGCCAGTTTTGGATTAATGCTAATTGCGCTATTGCCATCTACACCATGACAGGCTGCGCATACATTTTCTACGATTTTCTTTCTTGCATCATCGCTGCTTACAGTTGGTGTTTGATTGGTTGCTGGATCGGTTTTTTCTACTGCTTTTGTTGCGGAAAAAGCCAAACTTGAAAATAAACTGAATGCTAAAACGGCGATTAAACTAACATGCTTAAACATTGTGTTGCTTTCCTAACTATTTAATTAACTTAATATTTTATCAGACTTATATTTTATCAAATTAGGCCTGTTCGTGATAGCATTTATGCCTTAAGTTTTACAGACAGATCCCGCCATGCCGCTTTTTCAAAACGCTACTTTTTTTATTTCCGCCCATCATTTACGCGATTTGCCACCTGCTTCAGGCATCGAAGTGGCGTTTGCGGGTCGCTCAAATGCAGGCAAATCCAGCGCACTGAATACCTTGGCCAATCACAATCGCTTAGCTTTTGTCAGCAAACAACCTGGCCGCACACAACTCATCAATTTTTTCACACTAGGCAATGACAGACACTTAGTAGATTTGCCTGGCTACGGTTACGCAAAAGTACCTGAAAGCATGCGAGCGCACTGGCAAAGTGTTCTGGCACGCTACTTAAGCGAACGCACAAGCTTGGGTGGGTTAGTCTTGGTAATGGACAGCCGTCATCCGCTCACACCGCTAGACCGCCAAATGCTGGATTGGTTTTGCCCAAGCGGTAAACCGGTGCATGTTTTATTAACCAAATCGGATAAATTATCGCGCGGCGAAGCTGGGCTAACGCTGGCAAAAGTGCGTAAAGAACTGCTGGAAACTTGGGATAAAACTTATGGCAGCAATTGTACCGTGCAATTATTTTCCAGCTCTAAAAAACTGGGCGTGGAAGAAGCGGAAAAAGTGATTGGTAAATGGCTGTTTGCAGCTGATGATGAGATAAGCGAAGGTGAAAATATATGACAAAACCGACCATCATATTCGCAACACTTTTTTTATTAAGTGTTGCCCACAATACAACATTTGCGTTAGAAGCATCGAAAAGTATTACTGTTACGCCGTTATTAAAAACTACAACTAGCTGGAATGGCACGCCCATCAATTACCCAAATGGTCAGGCAGAAATCACCGGCATGATTGTAGAAATTGCTGTGGGCGCAGAAACTGGCTGGCATTTGCACGCTGTACCATCATTTGGCATGATGCTTGAAGGTAGCTTAGAAGTCTCGCTGAAAGACGGTAACACCAAGATTTTACATGCAGGCGACGCGCTAGTTGAGGTGGTCAATACCTTACATAACGGTCGCAATATTGGCAACAAACCTGTAAAAATCGTGGTGTTTTATGCAGGTGCAACGGGTAGCCAGCTCACCGAAAAATCGCAACCTTAAATATCAGGCGTTGAATGCCTGTAAAAAAAGTTGTCTGTGAAAAATGGCTAAGTCTTTCAATTTACTTCTTTAAAAATACCAAATCCCATACGCCATGGCCAAGCCTAATACCGCGATTTTCAAATTTGGTTAACGGTCTGTACGCAGGTTTTTCAGCATATTCTTGTATTAAATCAATCGCTGTATTTTGCAATTGTGGTTCGGCTTTCAACACTTCCAAAACCCATTCTGCGTATTCTTGCCAATCGGTTGCCACGTGAATGTAAGCACCCACTTTCAGTTTTACGCACAGCTGCTTAATGAATTCTGCTTGGATTAAACGGCGTTTGTGGTGACGTTTTTTATGCCAGGGATCAGGAAAGAAAATATGCACCCCATCCAAACTGGCATCCGCAATCATATATTGCAGCACTTCTACCACGTCATGCTGAATCACGCGGATATTGCTGATATTTTCCTCTTGAATCAGTTTCAGCAAACTGCCGACGCCTGGCGTGTGCACTTCTGCCGCTAGAAAATCACAATCTGGTAGCGTTTGGGCGATTTTTGCCGTGCTTTCGCCCATGCCAAAACCGATTTCTAATATTTTAGAAGTGTTAATTCGCCCAAAAACTTGATTCAAATCCAGTAAGTTTTGTGTATATTCAATACCAAATTGCGGCCATACCTCTTGTAGCGCACGCTCTTGGCCTTTGGTTAACCGGCCTTGGCGCAATACAAAGCTACGAATGCGGCGATGCATATGTTCATTCTGCAAATCGTTGTTTGGAGTTTGGTCTGGAGATGTGAGATTTTCAATCATGCCGCGCATTATACTGAATTTAGACAATATTGATGCTTAAAGCATATGCGCCTTCTCGCCACTTTTAAAGCCGATCAATTCGTTTTCAATGCCTTTGCTGAAAGCGATTACTTTAAATAGCTCGCCCATTTCAGCAGGCGAAAGTAGCTTTTGCACGGCTGACGCAAGTGGGATATAGGTAGCGATATCGTTTGGCGATGTTTCAGCTAAGGCTTCCAAAATTCCACAATTGATTAAAAAGTTGGCCTGATTACAATAGCCCGCCAGGCTTAAGCCGTTCGCCAGCGCAGTTTCTGCAATAGCAGTAAAATTCACGTGCGCAGTCACATCTTGCAACCCAACATAAATGAGCGGATCAGCATGCGCTTGATGTTGGTAATGGCACATCAACGTGCCAGAATTTCGCTGCGGATGATAATACTCTGTTGCACCAAATCCATAATCCAGCATTAAAATAACGCCTTGCTTTAATGATTGCGCCAAGCTGGCAATCAGCCCATTTGCCGCCGGGCAAACTTCGGTTAAATAACCATTTGGTAGTGGGTGTGTAGTAATTTCTTTGATTAAATCCACATAAGTTAATGGTTTATCCTGCCAAATAAATGCATGCTCAAAGCTCACGCCGCGTTCAAGCCAAGCTTGCTGAGAGTGATAAATAAGATGCACAGGAATCGCGTCCAGCACTTCATTACCAACTATCAAACCGACAAAATCCGTTGGTAGCGTATCAATCCAAACCACATGGTCAAGTAAATCTGCCGGCAATAACGCTTGCATTGTCTCAAGCTGAATCTGGCGCAAGTAATCGCTTACTTCCAAAATGTAATATCGTGCCGTCAATTGATTTAACTGCTGCAATTCAAGCAATAAGTCGGCAGCTAATTTACCCGTTCCTGCGCCCAACTCCAAAATGCTGCCTTGCGTTTCGGCTAGAATTTGCGCCGCTTGCTTTGCCAACGTGCGCGCAAAAAGCGGAGAAATTTGCGGCGCGGTAATAAAATCTCCACCGCCTTTTACAGAATGCGCGAACTTAACACTGCCGCCGCTGTAGTAACCTAGGCCTGGCGTATATAAAGCCATGTGCATAAATGTGGCAAAATCTATCCAGCCGCCGGCATCGTTAATTTTCTGCTGAATTAAAGTGGTTAACTCTTGACTGCGAATTTGCGCTGATGCGTCTGGAACAGATAGATTTAGATTTAATGATAAAGCCATAAGCCATTATAATATTCGATTACTAAAGTGAGTAAAAATTGAGCCAGCTTGAACACAATAAAAACTTGAATAATAAAGTCGTGCTGATCACCGGCGGCGCAAAACGCGTCGGCGCAGCGATTTGCCGCGAGTTGCACGCCTCAGGTGCGCAATTGATGATTCACTACAAATCATCCACTAACGAAGCGCGTGCATTACAAGCCGAGCTGAATTTGCAGCGCGCGAATTCGGTAGCGATTATCCAAGGCGATTTACTCAATATCGCGGTTTTGCCTAGCTTAATACAAGAAACAGTTAAACATTTTGGCCAATTAGATGTGTTAATCAATAACGCATCCAGCTATTACGCCACCGAAATTGGCGCGATTACCGAAGATAACTGGCAAGATTTAATGGGCAGTAATTTAAAGGCGCCGATGTTTCTGGCGCAAGCGGCGGCGGCAGAATTACGCAAAAATCATGGCTGTATTGTGAACATTACCGATATGCACATTGAACGCCCGAAAAAAGGTTATGTGGTTTACAGCGTGGCAAAAGCAGGTTTGGTTACACTGACCAAATCACTGGCACATGAATTAAGCCCGGAAGTACGCGTGAATGCAGTGGCGCCCGGCCCGGTACAATGGCCAGAAAATAATCCGCAGTTTGATGAAGTGTATCGCCAACGCGTGATTTCACAGACTTTACTCAAACGCGTAGGCGAAGCGGCTGATATTGCCAAAGCAGTCAAATTCCTGATAGCCGATGCGCCGTTTATTACTGGACATGTGCTGGCGGTTGATGGCGGACGTTCTTTAAATTTATAGTTTCAAGCAAGTATTAATACTCAATATGATCAAACATTTACCCGACAAACATTCCAACAACTTTATCAAGTTACGCAATAGTTTAATCTCATCCACTGGCAAAGCTATTGGCGATTACAACATGATTGAGGATGGCGATACGGTTTTGGTGTGCATGAGCGGCGGCAAAGATAGTTACACCATGCTGATGATGTTGCTGGCTCTGCAGGAGCGTGCGCCGATCGATTTTAAGTTGATCGCCATGAATCTGGACCAAAAGCAGCCGAATTTTCCTACGCATATTTTGCCTGAGTACTTTAAAAATTTAGGTGTGGATTATCGTATTGTCGAAGCGGATACTTATTCGGTAGTGAAAGAAAAAATCCCTGAAGGCAAAACCACTTGCAGCCTTTGTTCACGTTTGCGACGCGGCATTATCTATACGACGGCTAAAGAGTTGGGTGCAAATAAAATCGCGCTGGGACATCACAGGGATGACATCGTAGAAACGCTGTTTCTTAACTTGTTTTTTGGCGCAAAATTAAAAGCCATGCCGCCCAAACTGGCGACTAATGACAAGCAAAACGTGGTGATTAGGCCTTTGGCTTATTGTGCGGAAAAAGATATCGCCAGCTATGCGCGTCAAATGGAATTTCCGATCATTCCGTGCGACTTATGCGGTAGCCAGGGAAATCTTCAGCGCCAGAAAGTAAAAGATATGCTACATGCGTGGGAGATCGAACAACCTGGACGCATTAACAATATATTCCGCGCGATTGGTAATGTTGAACCATCGCATCTTGCCGATACTAATTTGTATGATTTTAAAAGCTTAACACAAGCCAAACCTAGCGACGAAGATCCGCTTTTTGGCGATATTGCCGCGAAAGAGGCTGAAAGTCTTTTAACCAATTCAAGCGGCGCATTGAGTTTAGCCAGCAACGATGGCACGCGTATTGAGTTCACCCGAAACAAATAACCAACAAATAATTGAAAAATAACAAATAGTTTAATTTAGCTGTTTTTTGCATTGACTTATTGTCTATAAGACGATTAGCTTGCTATCATCTACGCAATTATTCACTTTTAGCCATTATCTTAGGCATTAATGTCCAAACTACTCATTGTAGAATCACCCTCTAAAGCAAAAACGCTCAAAAAATACCTTGGTAACGATTTTGAGGTATTAGCCAGCTATGGTCATATTCGCGATCTAATTCCCAAAAACGGCGCGGTTGACCCGACTAACAATTTCGCTATGAAATACGACATTATCGAGCGCAATGCCAAACATATGGATGCAATCACGCGCGCGGTGAAAAACGCAGACAGCATTTATCTGGCGACCGATCCGGACCGCGAAGGTGAAGCGATTTCGTGGCATATTGCCGAAATTCTAGCTGAGAAAAAACTATTAAAAAACAAGCTATTAAAACGTGTTGAATTCAACGAGATTACCCAAACTGCGGTAAAACACGCCATTGATCATCCGCGCGATATTGCCATGAATTTGGTCAACGCGCAGCAAGCAAGGCGTGCGCTGGATTACCTGGTTGGCTTTAATCTATCGCCGCTATTATGGAAAAAGATCCGCAGGGGCTTATCCGCAGGCCGTGTGCAAAGCCCTGCGCTGCGCCTGATTGTAGAGCGCGAGTTGGAAATCGAAGCGTTTCAATCGCAAGAATATTGGTCGATTCACTTAGATGCGTTGAAACATGCGCATAGCTTTAATGCCAAGTTAATCCAGTTACATGGCGAAAAAGTAGAGCAATTCACTGTCATCAATCACGATCAACAAGCCGATATCGTCGGCAAATTATTGCTGGCCAGCGCGGGCAAAACCACCGTTTCGCGGGTTGAGAAAAAACAACGCAGCCGAAGCCCAGCTGCGCCATTTACGACTTCTACCCTGCAACAAGAAGCCGTACGTAAACTTGGTTTCACCACTTCAAGAGCAATGCGAGTCGCCCAGCAGTTATACGAAGGTGTTGATGTGGGTAGCGGCACGGTTGGTTTAATTACCTATATGCGTACCGATTCGTTTAGCTTAGCGACTGAAGCGGTGATGAGCATTCGCGATTATGTGAAAAAGAATTTTGACGTAGAGTATCTGCCAAAATCGCCCATCATGTACAAAACCAAAGCCAAAAATGCGCAAGAAGCGCATGAGGCGATTCGTCCTACCGATATTGCGCGCAGCCCAACTGCGATGCGTAAATATTTGAATGATGAACAATTTAAGTTATATGAAATGATTTGGAAGCGCACGCTGGCTTGTCAGATGTCGCCCGCCAAATTCGATGCGGTGAGTGTAGATTTAAGTCTAGGCAGCGAAGCCAATTTATTCCGCGCGACTGGTCAAACCTTGGTGTTCCCGGGCTTTATTGCGGTGTATATGGAAGGTCGCGATGATGAAGAGGAAGAAGGCGAAAGCAAATTGCCGCATCTTGAAACCGGCGAAGTTTTAAATGTAGAGAAAATCTACGGAGATCAACATTTTACCGAACCGCCACCAAGATACGGTGAAGCCAGTTTAGTGAAAATCTTGGAAGAATACGGCATCGGCCGCCCTTCCACTTACGCCAGCATCATCAGCACTTTGCAGGATCGCGAATATGTGGTTTTGGATAAAAAACGTTTTACGCCGACCGATGTAGGTCGTGTGGTGAATAAATTCTTAACCGAACACTTCACTAAATATGTGGATTACGACTTTACCGCCAACTTGGAAAACGCGCTGGATAGCGTTGCCGATGGTTCGCGCGAGTGGATTCCGTTGATGGATGAATTCTGGCAAGGATTTAATGCGCAAATCATCAGCAAAGCGGATGTCGATAGACCAGGTAACGAGTTAATCGACGAAGCCTGCCCAAAATGTGGCAAACCGTTGCAAAAACAATTAAGTCGCTACGGCACCTTTATTGGCTGCACAGGTTATAACGCCGAGCCAAAATGTGATTATAAACGTAGCATGAACGGCACTGCGCAAGCGGGTGCTGACCCAGTCACAATTGGTACAGATACCGATTCTGGCAAAGAAATTTACCTGATGAATGGCCCTTATGGACCGTATCTGCAAGTTGGCGTAGCGGTAGAAGGTGAAAAGAAAAAGCCGAAACGCGTCAGCATTCCCAAAGAGATACCGATTAGTAACGTCAATATTGATATTGCCAATATGCTGTTGTCGTTACCGCGTGATTTAGGTTTGCATCCCGAAACCAATAAAAAAATCGTGGCGAATATCGGCCGTTTTGGCCCTTACGTTAATCATGATGGCAAGTTTAAATCGATTCCAAAATCCGATAGTGTATTCAGTATTGATAACGCAGCTGCAGTTGTACTGCTGGCTGCCGCCAATACTGGCCCTGCGCCGTTACTTGAGCTTGGTGCGCACCCATCTGGAGAAGGCAGAATCGAAGTATTTGCTGGCCGCTACGGGCCTTATGTACAGCATGGCAAACTGCGCGCAACCCTGCCAAAAAGTATTGAGCCTGAATCATTAACTCTGGAAGAAGCACTTGGCTTGCTGGCTGAAAAAGCAGCCAAAGAAGAAGTAACAGGCAAAACCGGTAAGAAAAAACCAGTAACTAAAAAAGCGGTGGCAAAAAAACCTGCAACTAAGAAAGCACCTGTTAAAAAGACGGCTCCAAAATCAGATGCTGAAGCTAAAGTAGCAATCAAAAAAGTGGCAACTAAAAAAGCCGCGACTAAAAAAACGGTAGCTAAAAAATCTAGCGCAAAAAAATTGGCGGCCGAATAAAGGTTACTTAATTAACTGGTTACAGTAATTAATATTTTAATTAGTTAATGATTGTGTAAAAGTTGAAAAAATGGCCTTGAATTACTTCAGGGCCATTTTTTATACGACTTATTTTATATAGCTTGCAGTTGTCCTAAATTTTCAAACCAATCTTTTCATTAAGCAGTTTTAAGTTTAAGAAATTCTGCCTGAAACTACAGTATCACTAGGTAAAGGCTTATTTTCAAATGATTTATGTTGTAAATCTAACTGACCGGTCGTTGTCAATTTCGGCTCAATGTTGTATTCCATCCATTTACGTACTCGGTTTGCATCACCGATACGTGTTAATTTGCCATTTGAATCTAACAACACAATAATCATTGGCTCGCCAGCAAGTTCTGCTTGCATCACCAGACAGCGACCTGCTTCGCTGATATAGCCAGTTTTAGATAAGCCAATTTGCCATTCACCACCACGTACCAAACCATTGGTATTGTTAAAATTAATTGGGTAGCTACGATTTTGGACGTAGACCTCGTGCGACGGGCTAGTACTGGCCATTCTAATTTCTGGATATTGGTAGGCTGCGCCTACCATCTTTGCTAAATCTTCGGCAGTAGATATATTTCCACTGTTTAATCCTGTCGAGTCTAAAAATTCAGTATTGATCATACCAAGCTCAATTGCTTTTACATTCATGGCTTTGATAAAGGCATCCCTGCCGCCAGGATAGTGTCTTGAAATTGCCGAAGCAGCACGGTTTTCTGATGCCATCAGTGCAAGCTGTAACATATCACTACGGCTTAATGCGGCACCAATACTTAATCTTGAGCTGGTTCCTTTTAAATAATCAATATCTTCTTCAGATACAGTTATGGTGTCATCCAAAGACAATCTAGCGTCCAGCATAACCATTGCTGTCATTAATTTAGTAATTGAAGCGATAGGCGTAGGCGCATTCGTATTTTTTGCAAAAATAACTTCACCTGTATTTTGATTAATAATCAAGGCTTTAGCTGATGCAAGCTGTAAAACTTGGCTGCCATCATAACGGTCCGCTGCCAAATATTGCGATTGGCTTATGCCTGGCTTTTTGCTCGGCTTATAAATGACTTTTTTTACCCTGCTACTTTTAATGCGCGAGCGTGAAGAAACTTTAGCTTTGCTTACAGCGCTTTTTTGACTGGTTTGAGCACGTTTACTGGATTTTTTCTCTGCCGCCAACAACTCAATAGGCGTAGCCACTAGCGAGAATGCCACGTAAAACAACACAATTTTCTTTAAAAGCTTATTCATTTTGATGACCTTAACTCAACCACGTTTGATTAGATAATATATAAAAAATGTTTATCTGTCATTAGCTTAGCGCATATTTATAAAAATAATATTAACATAATTTATATTGTGACTTTTTTGACACAATCATTGAATGCATGATTTAAAGTGGGCCGCAAAGTTTGCTTTGTGCGAAAATATTAAAACTTAATTAATCGTATTATTTGAATATAGTGACCAAATAAAACAATGAAAATTCCTGATACTTTAAACTATACCGCTGAACACTTATGGGTTAGCCAAATATCTGAAACAGAATGGCTTGCAGGTATTACAGATTATGCGCAAGATTTGTTGGGCGACGTTGTGTTTATTCAGCCACCAAATGTAAATGACATTTTGATCAATGGAAAACCTTGCGGCGTAGTGGAGTCTGTAAAAACAGGCTCAGACTTACATGCTCCGATGAATGGAGTAGTAATTGAAATTAACGATGCACTATTGAATGCTCCAGAAGGTATCAATGACAAACCATATGCCGCTTGGATATTTAAATTTAAGCCAACTGATAAAAGTGATACCAGTCATTTTTTAACTGCAGCTAGTTATAGAGATTTAATTAAAGCTTAGCTGGCTTTTACTGCGGCAATACAAATTTCACTTTAAGCAATAATTCTTGCAACTCGTCAGTTAACTGACGCCTTAAATCACTTTCTAAAGCAGGCAATGTGCCTGCTAATATATGCTGGATATTATCGCGCAATATCTCTTGTACATTAGGCAGATCAGCATTGATGTTGGTCAAAAAAACATCTCTCATTTGTGCAGTGTGCGATGCCATTTCATCGGCAAATCTAACCTTAACCTCATCTGCCGCCATGGTATAAATAGCCGGGATTGCATTATTCAAATCACTGCGGATTTGTGTTAACGCGTCTTCCTGTATTGCTTGCATTTTTTGCTGCAAATCCTGTTGTGTTGTTTGCATAATAATTTGATATGCATTGGCTAACTCGTTACCGATTTGCGTCTGATGATGCTGCAACGACTCATGATGAAATGTTTGCATTTCTTGATTCAGTTCAAGCTGTATACGTGCACTTGCTTCTGTTTTAAGTGCTTCGACGTAAGTCTGGATTTCATTGCCAGCAGTTTGCGTTGATGTCTGCATCACATCTGTGAGCATCCTGTCTATCTGCGTAACAGCAGAAGTCTGCAAACCAGCAACTTTTTCAGTCAGGCCTGAATAGACCAACTCTGCACTCGCCTGATACATGCGCGGCAACTCAGTCTTAAGGTCTGCTTTTGTTTTATCGATATAATCGGCGATGTTGGATTCAATGGCAGACTGCGTTTTGGTGATTTCGATTTGCAAATCTTTGATGACGTCTTTTCTAAGCGCTTCACGCAAACCCTCAATAACCGCTTGTGTAATATCGGCTTCCAATCTCGGCTTGACGTGGTTTGTGATGCGCGCAATAAACTCTGGCGTAATGCCCAAAGTAGGGTCAGTTTTTCTATTAACCTGAGATTTGAGCTCCTGCATAGTTTCTACCGTGTGCTCAACCTTAACTTTAGGTTGATACACTTCGGTCAACACTGGAATTTTGCTATCTGATGAATGGTCTGCCAAAATAATCTCTACTCTGCGTTTATAGTTGCTTGTATTTTAGCATGGTCAATATGCTGAATCTCGTAGCCTCTATCGCGATAAAATTTATAGCGTTGGCGCGCACCCAGTTTGTCAGATTCTTCGTTGCCGACAATCTCAATCAAATGGGTAAAACGGCTAAAAAATGGCGGCTCTTGCAGTGTTAAGTTAATTAGCAATTCGTCTTGCGTCACGTTATCTGCCTGCCCTGCTGCATTTTTTTTGCAAGCGATAATAATTGGCGTTTTTGTTTCATGCGCATGATGGGCAATGACATGTGGCAAGAAACTGGCTGGCTGATTTTCCCATAGGCAATCTGACACGCTAACAGCACTATTCACGTCTTCTGTAAAAAGAGTCACTTGCCGTTGTTTAAGCAAAGCTTTTTCCACAAGGCTAACAAGCAAATGTTGCTTGTCGGCTACGTTTGAATAAAATTCAATGCGTGTCATATCAGGAATAAATATTTAAGCGGCACGTTGGATTAAAAACGTGGTTAACAAAGGCACGGGGCGACCTGTTCCGCCTTTTTCTTTGCCACTTTTCCACGCTGTACCTGCAATATCCAAATGTGCCCAGTCGTATTTTTTGGCGAAGCGCGATAAGAAACAAGCTGCCGTGATACTGCCGCCAGCACGGCCGCCAATGTTTGCCATATCAGCAAAATTACTGTCTAACTGCGTTTGAAATTCCTCCCACAACGGCATATGCCAAGCACGGTCATGCGCTGCATCGCCAGCTTGCAGCAACTCTTTAGCCAACGCATCTTTGTTGCTGAACAAGCCGCTTGGATGATGACCGAGCGCAATCACGCAAGCACCCGTCAACGTAGCAATATCGACTACCGCGCTCGGCTCAAAACGCTCCGCATAAGTGAGGGCATCACATAGAATCAAGCGGCCTTCCGCATCAGTGTTCAATATCTCAATGGTTAAACCTGCCATGCTGGTTAAGATATCGCCCGGTTTAATCGCACCGGCGTCCGGCATATTTTCACAAGTAGGAATGATGCCCACAACATTTAGCGGCAAATTCATTTCACCCAACGCTTTAAATGTGCCAAAAACGCTGGCCGCGCCACACATATCGTACTTCATTTCATCCATATCAGCGCCAGGCTTCAGCGAAATACCGCCTGTATCAAAAGTGATTCCCTTACCAACCAGCACCACAGGTTTTTGGCCTTTTTTACCTTGTAAGTGTTGCAGCACAATCAAGCGCGGCGGCTCTACACTACCTTGCGCAACTCCTAGAAACGAACCCATACCGAGTTTTTCGATTTGCGCTTTTTCTAATACTTCCACTTTAAAACCGTATTGTTTGGCTAAACTTTTGGCTTGCTCACCTAAATAAGTTGGAGTACAAATATTAGGCGGTAAATTACCTAAGTTTTTAGCTAAAGTAACACCTGCGCCAATAGAACTGCCTTGTTTAATCGCCGCTTCAGCAATGTCGGTTTCAGGTTTTGCAACAAAAATTGCTACTTTATTTAATGTACAGGCATCGGGGGTTTTTGCTTTCATCGCATTGACGATGTAAGTCGCGTCAAGCACAACCTCTACAAGTTGCGCCACTTTAGCATGCGTATTAGATTTCCTAATGTCGATTTCTGCTAGAAAAATACTGGCATTTGCTACACCCTTAGGCATGGCTTTAATGGCTGCGCGCGCCGCTTGACGATAGTGCTTTTCGTTAAATTCATCTTGTTTGCCTAAGCCAACTAGCATCACACGTGCAGCGGCTACATCAGTCAATTGATGCAGCAATAGAGTGGCATTCAGTTTGCCCTCAAAATCACCATTTTTTAATATCGCACTAATCGCTTTGCTTGATGCCTTATCTAGCTCTTTTGCGGCATCAGATAATTTATTACCTTCAAACACACCAACAACAACACAATCTGATTGTTGTTTTTCAGGATTTCCATTTTTTATGCTAAATTCCATTGCTAGTCCTTTAAAATTGAATGCTTTAAGTTCGAGGTAATTGAGTTTTGGTTAATTATCCAGCGTTTTGAGGCGAAATCAAAGCCTAAATTGAACAATCATTTTTGAATAACAACCTTTAAAACATTCGTTAAATCCATTTGGAACAACTTTAAAATTGCGTATATTCAAAAAATCGTTATCACATGAGTTAATCAGTACCGCTGGCGGATTATTTTTAATTCTGATTGGCATCGTGGTTGCCCAGCGTGCTGGACATCTGGTTCGATTAGCCTCAAAAGGTTCAGTACCAAATGACGCAATCACTACTTTGTTAGGCTTTAGCATGGTTAAGTTCCTACCCATGATTTTATCGCTGACGATTTTTCTAAGTGTGCTGATGACGTTAACGCGGTGGCATCGCGACTCCGAGATGGCGGTGTGGTTTAGCTCAGGACTTAGCGTGAGCAATTGGATACGCCCCATACTGAATTTTGCTGTGCCTGTGATGGTTGTAATTTCACTACTGAGTTTTTTTGTGATGCCTTGGGCCACACAGAAAGTAGAAGATTATCGCGTTGTGCTGAAAAGTCGCGATGAGCTTGCTGCGATTAGTCCAGGCGTTTTTAAAGAGTCGAATGGTGGTGAACGTGTCTATTTTATTGAGAGCTTTGATGAACTAGGTAATGTGGTTAAAAATATTTTCGTACAAACGACCCAGCATCAAAAAACCGGGATTATTGTTGCGTCAAAAGGCAATCGCGAAAAAGCCGAAAACGGTGATAATTTTATTGTGCTAAAAGAAGGCCGGCGCTATGAAGGCAAGCCAGATACAGCTGAAATTTCAACCACAGAATTTGAACGCTATGCGATTCGCATTGAAACCAAAGAAGTCGCGCGCGAACCCAATTCTACTGATGCGCTTCCCACTGAGAAACTGTTAATCAGCCAATCTCCTGCTGACCAAGCAGAGCTGCAATGGAGACTTGCGATCCCTATTTCTGCGCTGATATTGGTTTTGCTGGCGGTGCCTTTGAGCTTTGTCGATCCGCGTGCTGGGCGCTCGCTTAACTTAATGTTTGCCCTACTTATTTATATTATCTACAACAATATATTAAGTATCTTTCAAGCGTGGATCACGCAAGGTCGCTTAAGCAGCCTAGTCGGCTTGTGGCCCGTGCATATTTTCTTTTTACTGTTGGCGTTTTATATGTATTATCGTCGCACTTATCTGCTACCAATCATTCCAGCCTTTTTCTCATTGCTTTGGCCCCTTAATTGGCTGAAATCGCGTCGTAAAACTTAATACGTATGAATATTTTTAATCGTTATTTTTGGCAAGAATGCTGCATTAGCATCTTGATGATTATGCTGGGTTTACTGGCATTATTCTCATTTTTTGATTTGATTCAAGAACTGGATACGCTTGGTACTGGCAATTACGGCATCAGCAAAATGCTGATATTTGTACTATTAAGTATTCCTGGTCATATATACGAAGTCGTGCCTGTGGCAGTGCTAGTTGGCATGATGTACAGTCTGGGCGCATTAGCCAGAAACTCAGAATTGGTCGTCATGCGTGTCAGTGGATTATCTGTGTCGAATATTGGTTTTATTTTAATTAAAATCGGTTTGTTATTCACAGTTATTACCTTTTTCGTTGGCGAGTTAATCACGCCAATTAGCGAAAAAATGGCACAACGCATGCGCATCCAAGCCACTGATTCCATCATTGCCCAAGACTTTAAAACAGGCTTATGGGTAAAAGATGCCAGCAGCTTCGTTAACGTAGAAACTGTCATGCCAGACGCCAGTTTGTTGAACATCCACATTTATGAGTTTGATGAAAACTTTAGACTGAGAAGTGTCAGCAATGCCAAAAACGCTACTTTTGAAAATAAAGGCTGGCGATTGTCCTCGGTAACGCAAACAAAATTTAACACCTTTAAAAAAATACAATCCAATAATGTGCAAACCCAGTTTTTTGATCAGGCAAACTGGAAATCATTAATACGCCCAGAACTGCTGAATGTGTTGCTGGTGGCACCAGAAAAGATGTCTGCCTGGAATTTATATTCTTTTATTAATCACTTAAAGGCAAACAAACAGAAACCAACGCGCTACCAAGTAGCTTTGTGGGCCAAAATGATATACCCGTTGGCGTGTATGGTGATGGTGATACTTGCCCTGCCATTCGGCTTCTTGCAACAGCGTTCTGGCGGCGCCAGCACTAAAATATTTATTGGCGTGTTGCTTGGTGTGGTCTATCAAATCATGAACAGGGTATTCATTCACTTAGGCGTTTTAAACGATTGGCCGCCGTTAATGAGCGCTATTATCCCCACCATTTTATTTCTCGTTGCAGGTTTAAGCATGCTGTTTTTAGTAGAACGGCGCTGATGAAATTGAGCGCGCATCAACAAGGTTAGTTTCTATTTACTGAAATAAAACGACATTTCAGTAATCGATCGTGCAAATATAGTCGGTTTTTATCAATCAAGATCCATATAAAACCGATACCGAAAAACAAGGCTGACAAACTTGCCAAAATATACCTTAAAACGGCTTCTTTAATACTGAGCGTATCCCCTGCCCTGTTAATTAACTTGATTCTCCAGGTTTGGGTAGCTAGCGTTTGTCCACTTTTGCACCAGCACCAAATAAAATATGCGCCGGTTACCAGCCATAAAAACAACTGCAAAAATACACGTTTAATCGAGTGCGTTGCATCGCCAAATAGCGCAATAAATATCCAGGAAAAAATAAACCATAAGGCTATTAGCAAAAGTAGCTCATAGACACAAGCCGCGAACAATCTGAAATAACTTAATTTAACCATCTTCTCTCATCGATTTTTCTGCCATTATTTTGGATATAGCCAAACAAGGCATTGTCCGAATATGGCATATAAAAAACCCACTGTCGAGAAGTGGGTTTTTTATATGCCAAGCTTGGGAACTTGATCAATCTAGCTCAGGGTCGTAACCTTGTTCAGGCGATTCTTTACGTATTTTTTCACGTTCAGCTTCAGAAAGCTTTTGATAGTCAGCCCATTTTTTGCGCACTTCATCTTTCTTTTCTGGGCTTAATGCATAAAACTGTTGATAGCGCTTACGCGCGTTTTCTCTTTCATAAGGCGTCATGCGGCTCCAGCTGTTTAATCGTTTTTGTACACGCTGCTGTTTTTGTGCGTCCATCTTTGAATAATCTTTTGCAATATCCAGCATTTTTTCGCGTTGCCAAGGTCGCAAAGTATCCCACTCAGTAGCTAGCGGTGATAAGACTTTTCTTTGATCATCGGATAATTGCGACCATTTTCTTGCAGAGGCTTCAGTTGTAGAAGCATCACTCAGAGAAGATTTGATGCTGCTTATATCACCCATCGCTAACTGAATTGCTTGAGTATGGCTACCCGCCTCTTGTGCATTCAACTGGGTTGCCACTAACAATATCAACAATAAAATTTTATTCATTCGCTTATTTTCTTTTAATCTATTTTAGTTATTTTATGACTATAAATGCCTTAAATTTTAGCCTGCTTGCGATTTAGCGAGGGCTCAAAAGCGGTATCTACAAACGCTTCCGGTGGTAATTCTGCTCCGAGTAAAAATGCATCACCATGCTCAATATTTTGATTAAATACTTGCATCAATACAAAGCCAGCAATTATTGCCGCCACCAGCATACCCGTTGTCGCAACACGATGATGCTCGGCCCAATCAGCCATATGACTAATGGTACCGTCGCTGTTGATTGTTTTAGTTTGTTGCTTATGCGTTTTTACTGCTTGCTCGCGCCCATTTTCAAGCTGCTTCAATGTGCGCATACTCAAATGGCTGGCATGCGCTTTCAGCAAACCAGCGATTTTTTGCGCTTGAATTATTTCTGATTGTGCATCAACTAAATGATTAGCTGGTTGACTTTGACTATCTTGATCCATGTTGTCAGCTGTCATGACTCTACTCCTAAATGTACAATTGCGCGCGCGCCTAAGCCTTGTTTTTCTAATAGCGCCGCCAAGGTATGTACAGCACGCGAACAATGCGTTTTAACACTCCCTTGCGAACAGCCCATCACTTTAGCGGTTTCCGCAACGTCCATATCCTCCCAATAACGCAATATAAAGGCTTCGCGTTGACGCGCGGGTAACTTTTCAATCGCTTTTTCGATGACTCTAATGGTTTGGCTTTGTTCAAGTTGCGCCATTGGATTTTCAGATTCGTCTTCAACATCAATAGTGTCTAACGGATCATGATCTTCTTCACCATCTTTGCCTGCACCAAAAGAAGAAAGTAGCGTTGTCCACATATTCCGCACTTTTTGTCTACGCCAAAAATCGCGCATAGTATTTTGCAAGATACGCTGAAACAACATCGGATACTCTGTTACGGGCTTATGCGCATATTTTTCGGCAAGCTTTAACATCGCATCTTGCACGATATCTAATGCTGCATGCTCATCACGCACGGCGTAAACGGTTTGCTTAAAAGCACGTCGCTCTACATCGCGTAAAAAACCTGATAACTCTTGAGAACTAGCCATAGAATGGGTTATAAAATTATTGCTATCAGTATAACAGCTTTAGGTTTTGCAGAGATTCAGGTTTACCTGAAACGTCGTTAACAAGCTTGTAACTACTGCGCTTTTAGTTACAATTCCTGTTGTTAATAATTTTTAATTTAATTGGGAAAAATATGGCGCGCGTATTATTGCTGATATTGCTAGTTTGGGTGCTATATGTTGTCATTAAGCGCGTTATTGCATCGCCATATTTTAAGAATACACAATCAAATTCCGAATCAGAAAGATCTCATTCAGATGAAAAAATGGTGCAATGCGAGAAATGTGGCATGCATGTGCCAACATCTGAAAGCTTGATCAAAAACGATCAGGTTATTTGTAACAATCCTGACTGCAGTTCAGATTAAAAGCGCTATGTTGATTGATTTAACGCCCAATTTAGACGCAACCATTACCGCAACTCGCTGGAGCAGTCTAAAACTCTACAATGTCTATCGTCTGCTAGTTACACTCATACTGCTTATCACGCAAAATGTATCCAATGACGGTGGCTTTACGCAGCATATCGGCGCCGATTTATTTTTTAGTTTAGTGTTCGGCTATTTTATTTTTAGCGCTATATCCGCTGTTTTTACCTGGATTGAAAAACCTCATATTGATTTGAATTTACCAGTTCAAATCGTTATTGATATTGTGTTTATTATTTTGCTCATGCATGCGCAGCAAGATGGTTTAACTGGCGTTGGCCTGCTACTTATCATTACGATTGCCAGCGCCAGCTTAATCAGCGAAGGCCGTTTAGCTTTGTTTTATGCAGCACTCGCCACTATTGGAATTTTGCTTGAGCAGTCTTATCGCCTGATTTCAGAAACAAAATCCATGGAAAATTACACCGGCGCGGTGATGCTGAGCTTGAGTTGTTTTGCGACTGCATGGTTAGCACACAGCCTAGCAAAACGCATGCAGAGAAGTGAGTTATTAGCAGCTCAACGTGGCTTAGATATAAAAAATATGGCGCAAATCAATGCATTAATTACGCATGAAATGCAAGATGGCGTGGTAGTGGTAGATCAATACTTACAAATTAAGCATTACAACATGCAAGCCAAAAATTTATTAGGCTTTGACAGCAGCGATACCGACAATTGGCAGGAAAATTCATTAATGAATATTGCCCCAGATATTAGCAAAATGATTCAAAGCTGGATGCACGATGCGGAACAGTTTAATGAACAAGCTCAGCCTAGTATTCTTAAACTAAATACGCTATCGCGTGAGCTCAGATTGCGGTTTTTGCCTGTCAACGACAACCGCAAACAAGGCGCAGTTATTTTTATTGAAGATTGGTCGCAAATGCAAACACAGGCGCACCAAGTTAAATTAGCGGCACTTGGACGCCTGACTGCCAATATCGCGCATGAAATCCGCAATCCATTAAGTGCCATCAGCCACGCAAACCAGCTACTGCAAGAAGAAGATAATCACCCTGCCTCGCAGCGTATGCTGCAAATCATTAGTGATAACGTGCAACGTGTTGACCAGATTATCAAGGATGTTTTAGAGCTTAATCGACGCGATCGCACCAATCAAGAATTGATTCATTTAGAACATTTTATGACCGATTTCTATGCCCAGTTTTGTGCTGTTGAGAAAATTCCAGAAGCTAGTTTTAAATTAGAGTTAAATGATTTAGATACCGTCATTTCTTTTGATCGCCGGCATTTAAACCAAATACTATGGAATTTATGCAAAAATGGCTGGCGACATTCGCAACAAAATAAAAATAGCTTAATACTTTTGGTTTCGGCAAAAATGCAAACCATACAGATTGAAATTAGTGATGATGGTGAAGGCATAGCAGAAAATGTGCGCAATCATCTATTTGAACCATTTTTTACCACTGAAAAATCAGGTACTGGCTTGGGGCTTTATATTGCGCGCGAGCTGGCCGAAGCCAACGGTGCAAAATTACAACTGAAAACTCCTAGTGATGTAATAACGCCCAATCATGGTACGCAATTTATCATTAACATAAAAAAGGCTTGATTTTTAATGGTGCAATTTAACTGCTTGGTGGTTGATGATGAAACAGATATTCGCGAATTAGTAGTATTAACACTTGAGCGCATGGATATTATGGCTGACAGCGCAGGCAACTTGGCTGAGGCCAAACAGTTGCTTGCAAGCAAAAACTATCATCTGTGTTTAACGGATATGCGCTTACCAGACGGGCTTGGCTTAGAACTAGTACAACATATTGCGGCCAACTACATGGGCTTACCCGTCGCAGTGATTACTGCTTACGGCAGCGCAGAAAATGCGGTTTCTGCCTTAAAAGCAGGTGCATTCGACTATTTGACTAAACCTATTTCGCTTAAACAACTACGCCCATTGATTGAGTCTGCACTCAAACTTTCGGCCTCTGATGCTAAACAAACGAGCAATACCGTTGACCTGATTGGCAAATCGCCAGCCATGGATTATGTACGTACCATGATTGCAAAGCTCGCACGCAGCCAAGCACCTGTGTATATCAGCGGTGAATCTGGCAGCGGCAAAGAATTGGCTGCCAGATTAATTCACAGCAATAGTTCACGGCGCGATAAATCGTTTGTCGCGGTTAATTGCGGCGCGATTCCTGAAAACCTGATGGAAAGTGAGTTTTTCGGCTATAAAAAAGGAGCGTTTACCGGTGCTGTGCAAGATACTTCTGGCTTATTTCAAGCAGCCAACGGCGGTACACTTTTTCTAGATGAAGTCGCCGATTTGCCACTAGCTATGCAGGTAAAGTTATTACGTGCAATTCAAGAGAAAAAAGTACGTATAGTCGGCGGCACGGTAGAAGAAAGCGTAGATGTACGCATTGTCAGTGCCACGCATAAAAACCTGACTGACATGATGAGCAACGGCTTGTTCAGGCAGGATTTATATTATCGCTTGAATGTTATTCAGCTCAAAATGCCAGCGCTGCGTGACAGACCTGAAGACATTCCAGAGTTAACACAAAAATTATTGCAAAAATTATGTGCTTCGCAATCGATTGATATGCCAGCTTTGGACGAAAATGCCGCTAAATTAATTGCCAAACTGCACTTTGATGGCAATGTGCGTGAATTAGAAAATATGCTAGAACGAGCATTGGCATTATGTGATGGCCAGAAAATCTGCACCGATGATTTATTAATGGACAATGAATTTAAATATCGCGCTGAAGATAAAATCACTTTCGATCCAAGCAAAACACTAGAAGTTGGCTTATCTGAATATCTGGAAGATATTGAAAAACGCGCCATTTTAAAAGCGTTAGCCAAAGCTAATAATAATAAAACCGCTGCGGCTAAATTGTTAGGCGTAAGCTTTAGAACGCTAAGATATAGACTGACTAAGCTAGGCTTGGCCAGAGAGGATGACACCGATTTATCCGACGACAGTTTGTACGACTAATGTCGCAATATAAAAATTAGGTACTAGCTTAATACGATAAACAAATATGTAATATACATCGTACCGTTAACCAGCAAGTGCCAAACACGTATACCGCCTTTTGCTATTAAATAGCGCAACCAAACTGCAGCTAGTAACGTCATCACTATGCCCCAAACGACTTCTTGTCTTGGTTGCCAAGGCGTTAGCATAATACCAATCGCTGGTAAAAGCGTGCCTTGAAACACCATAGCGCCTGTAATATTACCAAATGCCAGCGTGTCTTTACCTTTACGAATCCATAAAATACTGTTCACTTTTTCTGGCAATTCTGTGGCTATTGGGATAATCAAAAGTGACAGCAATAATGCTGAGATACCAATAATTTCAGCGGCACCCTCAACTTCGTTGATGAATCCTTTAGCACCAAAAATGAGTAAACCTAAACCCAAGATTAGCTGAGCGATAATCACTGCCATATTATTTGGTAGACCGATTTTGCATAACAGCATATCACTATCTGCTTCGGTGGCATGGCCTTCTTCTACCAATGCTTTTGATGCACGTAAAGTCATCATCACATAAATAAAATAGGTCATCACCATAATTGCACCAATACCATATCTAACAGCTGGCAAGCTGTGTGGCACATACATTGCAACTGCGGCAAAGCCAAATGCAATAATAAAGAAATTTAAATCGCGTACTAGCCCGGTGCGCTCTGGCCTGATATGACCTTGTGTACCGCGGCGCTTCCATACAGAAATCGCCATCAAAGCTAAAGAAAGCGTAGCTAACATTAGCGGAGCGCCTAAAATAGCACCTACGCCAATCTCATGACCTGCATTAGAACCAACCGAGCTAGAGGTGTAACTGAAAATCGCCAGCAAAGGCACAAGCGTCTCTGGCAAAGCAGTACCAACAGCCGCAAATAACGAGCCAGTGACGCCTTCTGAAATACCAAGCTTTTCACCTAAATGTTCAAGCGCATTGGTAAACACCTCTGCTGCGATCAAAATAACAATCAGCATTGCAAATAACTGTAAGAAAACCATACTTAAACATCTCTGAAAATTAGGTAAGATGCTATTTTATCGGATTAATCGCATTTAGCATCAATTATGGATGAAATAAAAATCAATAAAAATGGTTATGCTGACGGCGCGAAACAAATCGCTTCGCCTAATTTTGATGCGCGACCTTGTAACGATAACGACTCGCCTGAAATCAGCATGATTGTGATTCACAATATTAGCCTACCGCCCAATCAATACGGCGGCAACGGCGTGATTGAATTATTCACTAATATGCTAAATCCAAACGAACATCCTTATTACGCAGACATTTACACGCGCAAAGTGTCGTCGCATTTCTTCATTCGGCGTGATGGCGAACTGATTCAATTTGTGTCTTGCAAACAGCGTGCATGGCATGCAGGCGTATCGAGTTGGTTAGGGCGTGAACGTTGTAACGATTTTTCAGTCGGAATTGAGCTGGAAGGTAGTGATTTTGAGGCATTTGAAGCGAAGCAATACACGATGTTGCAGCAATTAATTAAAGCCTTAAAACAATGTTATGTCATTCAACATATTGTTGGCCATTCTGATGTTGCGGCAGGACGTAAAACTGACCCTGGCCCTTATTTTGATTGGTCAAAAATTAAACCTTTACAATAGGTTATTTTTACCACAATCAAATGTTTGATAAGTTTTTCATATTTAAAAATATCGATTAAGCCATTTATGCAAATAAAAAATATAACTTTCTACACACTTTTATTATCGCTTGCAGTAAGCGCTTGTGGCGATAACAAAGAGACATCCAGCGAACAAAGCTCTCCAAAACCGTCTTTGGTAACGGTGACACAAGTTAAAAACCACGCATTAGAAATTACTGAAGAATCGATTGGCTCGCTTGAGAGTTTGACCGATCCGGTCGTAGCAGCTGAAGTCGCAGCACGCGTGATTAATGTGCATGTTAACCCTGGTGATTCAGTAAAAAAAGGCCAATTGGTCGCAACTTTGGATGCCACCGATTTTGGCTTGCAACGTAATGAGGCACAAACTGAGGTGGCTCGTATAGAGGCTTTATTAACCAATCAAGATAAAATCGTGGCGCGCAACCAGGCCTTGGTTGACAAGAAATTTATCTCACAGATTACAGTTGATAATGATATTGCGCTGAAGAACTCACTCAAACAGCAATTAGAAGGTGCAAAAGCGCGCGTCGGTAGCATTAGTCACACCAGCAGTAAAACAAAAATTTATGCCCCTACCAGCGGAACAGTGGAAACAAAATTGGCAGATACAGGTGATTTTGTGAAAATTGGCGATCCCATTATTCAAATCATTTCTAAACGGCGGTTACGCGCACACTTACCTTTTCCCGAACAAATTGCGGCAAAACTCAAACCTGGCCTAAAAGTGCGCCTGACCACGCCCACCACCCCAGAAATATTTAATACAGTCATTCAGGAATTAAAGCCAATGATTGCAGCAGACAGCCGCACGGTAGATGTGATTGCCGATGTATTTGATACAACTGGATGGCAACCGGGCGCCAGTGTCACGGGAACTGTTATTTTGGGCGAAAGAGGTATGGCAATGATGGTGCCAGAACAAAGTGTCATTTTGCGCCCTGCTGGCGAGGTGGTATATGTTGTGCGTAACGATAGAGCTTACCAGGCTATCGTCAAAACCGGTTTGCGCAAAGATGGCATGATAGAGATAACCGACGGCGTTAATACAAATGACATCGTAGTCGTAGATGGTGCGGGCTTCTTAACCGATGATACTCCAGTAGCAATAAATGAAACGCTTTCTGAAAAAATTGTAACAACTTCAGATTAAGCCTAGAAAAAAATTTAGAAAATAAAACCCATTCATGTCCTTGCCCGAATTATCCATTAGACGCCACGTACTCGCATGGATGCTTTCGGGCATCATCGTTTTACTTGGCATTATTTCCTATCAGCGCATCGGCGTTGACCGTATTCCGTCAATCGATTTCCCAGTTATCTTAGTCACCACAACATTACGCGGCGCTAATCCAGACGTTATCGATGCCAGCATTTCCAGCGTGATTGAATCCTCGATCAACACTACGCCGGGCATTGAACACATTCAATCTTCCTCATCGCCAGGTGTTTCCAGCATCAGCATCACGTTTTCTCTGGATAAAGATATTGATGTCGCTTACAACGAGGTACAAGCCAAGGTAAGTCAGATTCTGCGGCGCTTACCGGACGACACTGATCCGCCGATTGTGCAAAAAGTGGATACAAATGCTTCTGCAGTCATTTGGTTAGCTTTAAGTGGCGACCGCACCATACAACAGCTCAATTTATATGCTAACAATATTCTTAAAAAAAGATTTGAAACCATCAATGGTGTGGGTGAAGTGCTGATTGGCGGACGGCGTGATCGTGTCATTCGCGTCAACATCTCACCTGAACGCATGGCCGCACAAAAACTCACGGCAAATGATTTAATTTCTGCTTTTGCAAGAGAACATATCCAGTTGCCAGGCGGATTCTTAGTCAGCAACCAAGCCGAGCAGTTGTTAAAACTGGATCTGGAATTTCATAGCATTAAAGACTTAAATGAATTGGTGATTGTGGCTAAATCCGGCGCTCCTATACGCCTGAAAGATGTTGCAACTATTGAAGATAGCATCACAGACAATCGTCAAGTAGCGCGTTACAACAGCAAAACTACGGTGGGCTTAGGCATAGTAAAAGTTGCAAATGCAAATACCGTTGCGATTATTAATGAAGTAGAACGGCGTTTAGACAAAGATATTAGGCCGAACCTGCCAGCTGGCATGAGTCTGGATGTATCCACCAATGATTCTATTTTTATTAACCAAATGGTTGCCTCACTTAAAGAGCATTTAATCGAAGGTACTCTTCTCGCTGCTTTCATCGTGTTTATTTTTCTGCGCTCTCTACGTTCCACTCTAATTATTGCTACGGCCATTCCCGTATCACTTTTAGCGGCCATTGCTGTCATGTATTTTTCAGGATACACCTTCAACTCCATGACGTTACTGGCACTGCTTTTACTGATTGGAGTAGTAGTAGATGATGCAATTGTTGTCTTAGAAAATATCCACCGCCATCGTCACCACTTAGACCCTAACCCAATGTCAGCCGCGTTGAACGGCTCTAACGAAGTTACTTTTGCAGTGATTGCCGCCTCACTCTCACTAGTATGTATTTTTGCCCCAGTGATTTTTATGGATGGCATTGTCGGCAAATTGTTTAAATCATTTGGCGTTGTGGTTACATTCGGCGTATTGGCCTCGCTGTTTGTGTCATTAACACTCACGCCCATGCTGTGTTCGCGTTACTTAGATGTTAATACACAAGAAAACAGGTTTTACAGCGCCATCGGTAAGGTGTTAAATAAGCTGGATAATCAATATAAAAAGTTATTGAGTATGGCGCTGCATCACCGCGCTTTTGTGCTGGTATTCACCCTATTTTTTGTTGCAATCAATGGCTTCTTGACGCTTAAATATGTCAATAAAGATTTTATTCCTGAAACAGATGAAGGAAGTTTTACCGTTATTGTCAAAACACCGCTTGGTTCTAGTTTGGCCTATACCGACTCACGCATGAAGTTAGTAGAAGCGGCGGTGGCAGCTCACAAAGATGAAGTCGCCAGTTACTTTTCTAATATTGGTACTGGTTCACGTGGTCAGGTGAATCAGGGCAATATCAACGTGCGTTTAAAGCCTAAAACTGAGCGCAAAAAAAGCCAGCAAGTATTAATTAAAGAGCTTAAAAAAGAGTTTGAGTCCATCCCCGGTGTTCGCGCACTGCCATCTTCCAGCTCTATCGCACGCGGGCAACGCTCAGAGAAATTTCAATTTAATTTAACGGGCGATAACCTACAAGAAATTGGTCGTATTTCCAAGCTAATGCAACAAGCACTTAGCAATAATCCGAGCATTGGAAAAGTCGATTTGGATGTGCAACTGGATTTACCTCAACTAGAGATGAAAATTGATCGCGTGCGTGCTGCTACATTTGGCTTAAGTGCAAATGACATTGCAACGGCTGTCAGCCTGTATGCAGGCGGCATTGATGTAGCCAGATTCAATGACGATGTTGGTGATGGCCAACGTTATGATATTCGCATGAAAACTTCTGAGGGCGATTTGAGAAATGTGGCAGATTTAAGCAAAATATACTTACGCAGTTCAAGCGGGGAACTGGTGCGTTTAGATGCCATCGCCAGCTTCAAGCAAGAGCTAGGCGCAGCGGTGATTGGCCGTTACGATTTACGCTATGCTGCCAACTTTTACGCCAATCCAAACGTACCATTGGGCGACGCTGTTGATATCCTTAATGAAACTGCAGCAAAAATAGTGCCGCCAAATTACAGCATTAAATTAACCGGGCAAGCAGAAGAGTTTGGTAAAACCATTAAAAATGTAGGCTTTGTATTTTTGCTCGCATTTATCTTACTTTATATGGTTTTGGCCAGCCAGTTCAACTCGTTTATTCAACCATTCATCATCATGCTGGCGCAGCCGCTCGCGATTATTGGCGGTTTAATCGCACTGCTAATTTCAGGCGATACGCTCAATATGTATTCGATGATTGGCCTGATATTGCTGATTGGCCTGGTCGCAAAAAATTCCATTTTGCTGGTGGACTTAACCAATCAATTACGTGAAAAAGGTGCCAACATTAACGATGCGCTTAGAGAAGCCTGCCCGATTAGATTACGCCCTGTGGTGATGACCTCATTAACCATTATTTTAGCGCTATTACCTGCCGCACTTGGGCTTGGAGCAGGTAGTGAAACGAACAAGCCACTTTCAGTTGCCATTATCGGCGGCATGATTTCATCTACATTGCTCACTTTAGTTGTAGTGCCTGCGGCTTATTCTTTGGTGATGAGTGGGTTGGATAGATTTAAGAAGCCTACCTAAAAGTTTACTCGCCTTAAACAGCTGCAACAGCCAACAAAAATCTATCATTTAATTGATTTAAACTGGAATACGAATTCAAAATAATTAGCAGTACAAATTTTTCTAAACTGTGCTAAATTGAAGGTTATGAAAAAATTATCTACTATAGTTATGTTGTTAAGCGTTCTTGCATTTACTGGCTGCCACCACTTTGGACATCATTGTCCGCCTGGCCAAGCTAAAAAAGGTAATTGTTAGTTTTACTTAACAGTTAACAGCCTCCTAAGTTCTATGCTTGGGACATAACTCGCTTTAGGTATATGAGTAACCATTATTTGGTCTGACTCAAATTTCTGGTTTTCTGTTTTCAGTTAGATTCAGATAATGCCAAACTATAGCTATTATCATCTCCATCTGACTTCCTAAATTTTTACTGGTTTTAAGCTCGCTAATTAATTTTGGTGTGGTTTTTTGATTAGCCACCTACATATGAAACACTTGTCTCATTCAATGCGGCAAAACTTCCAAGCTCATGCGACTGGGCTGAAAACCATTAAATCGGCAGTAACAGCCCGTCATGAGGTCATTAATAAAATTAAATTGGTTATTTAATCAACTTAGCCAAATACTCAAAGTTTAAGCCTACTACTTTGGGTTGCCAAAGCGCTGATTCATTGGGAAATTCTTTAAACTCGCCCGTACGCACAAAGCCTAATCGCACGTAAAAATCGATGAGTTCGTTGCGAATGGAAATAACCGCCATATGAAAGCCCGCTACGCGCCACTGCCTGCATGTCATGGCTTCGGCTGCTTGAATAATTTCTGTGCCGTAACCGCGATTTTGCAAGCTTGGTTTGACGGCTATCATGCCAAAATGTGCGGTACTTTTGCCTGCAATAATCTGTAACTCACAACAAATTGTGGCGACGATTTGGTCATTTAACACGCCGATTAACATAAATGCATCTTCGCGTTTAATCATGCTGGCAATTTCTTGCGTGGTAGTACGTAAGCCATCCAGCAAATCGGCCTCGGTTGTCCAGCCTGCGCGACTGCTTTCGCCGCGATAAGCGGAGTTAATCAGTGCGGCAATTTCTTGCGCATCGACTAGCTCGGCTTTGTGAAAATGTAGCATCCAGTAATCTTTTTGAAATTTAAAGTGATTTTGTAAGTATGGGATTTTAATACAGGAAAAAACACAAAAACTGTGAAGATTCAGCTGTTCTGTTATTTGGTGAATAAAATGCCTGATTTAAAAATTAGCTTATTTTCGATCAACCAGTTTTTGTACTACAAGGCTGCCAATCATATCGCCTTGCACATTCACGGTAGTTCGCAGGGTGTCCAGCAATCTATCTATCGGTAACAAAATCGCTATCGCCTCTACTGGTAAGCCCACACTTTGCAGCACCATCACCATCGTTACCATACCTGCACTTGGTATGCCTGGCGCGCCAATCGCGGCTATCATGGCGGTAAAGAATACAATTAATTGTTGGGTGAAATTAAGCTCTATGCCAACCAAGTTAGCAATAAATAATGCGGCGGCAGCTTCATACAGAGCAGTGCCATCCATATTGACAGTGGCACCTAGCGGCACCACAAAACCCGCTATCTCTGGTTTAACGTGTAAATGTTGTATGGTGCAGCGCATGGTAACAGGCAGCGTGGCAGAGCTTGAACTCGTTGCGAATGCAGTGATAAGCGATTCACGCGCCGCGCGCCAGAACCATAATGGCATCTTACCGGTAATCAGGTATAAAAGTAGCGGCAAAATCACCACGCCATGTAGTAGAGTTGTGCCAACCACCAGAGTCATAAATTTTGCCATGGTACCAAGCACGGCCGTATCTTGAGTGGCAATCAGCTTGATTAATAATGCCGCGATGCCAAAAGGTGCTAACACCATAACCCAGCCGACGATGCGCATGGTAATTTCTAAGCCTTCTTGCAGTAACGCCAGGATATTTTTGTAACGGTCACCGCCCATCACCAAAGCAATTCCTAAAATCAAAGCAAAAATCACCACCGCCAGTACATTGCTATCTGCCAAAGCCGCAAATGGATTCATAAATAACCCATGCAGAAACTGTGCAAAAAATTCTGGTAGCGGCAATTGCTGCGCTTTAAAGTTTTGCATCGCATCAGCAAAAAGCGATATTTCTAAACCAGCTCCAGGTTTGAAATAATTGCTGGCAGTTAAACCCAGCGTGATGGCAATCGTCGTCGTAAATGCAAAAAATACCAGCGTTGTAATCCACACGCGATGCATTTTCTGGTGTTGCCGCAAGTTAGCGATGCCTACCGCGATACTACAAAAAACCAGTGGAATCAAAATCATCTTGAGTAAATCGATAAACAAAGTACCGATTAAACCAGATGCATAAAGCCCGCTTTGCACAAGTTGATGATTTGTGCCGAGCTGATGAAAATATATGCCAACTAGAATACCGACAATGGCGCCAAGCAAAATTTGTATATTGAGGCTAGGCGTTTTCATGTGAAATTACTTTAGTCGGCTTTGCTGACTTTACTGGTTTTAAGTTCAGCGCTTTTTGCAGTTTTAGCCATCGATTTTTTGACGAGTTCTTTTTTCTTCGGAGCTGGCTTTTTAGCTTGTGGTTTTACTTCTGTTTCAATCTCAGATTCCGCTTCCTCTGCAACTGACGCTTTGATATTTTCAATCAGTTCGGCCGCTTCCTGCACAATTTCCTGCGAAATTTTTACTGCGCCGTCCGCTCTGTCCGCTGGATTCACTTTTTCGAATACTGCCGCAAAAAAACCGTCAGTACCGTGCAAATGCGGCAGCAGTTTTAAATAGTTGCCAGTATCCAGATTAATCTGCTGGTGACTTAACACTTCATTAGCAGGAATTAATTTAAAATCTGCATTGGTGGCTAAAAAAGCATCTGCAATCGCTTCATTTTCATCATTCAATAAACTGCAAGTGGCATAAATCAAACGGCCACCAACTTTTGTTAGTTTGGCCGCGCGCGCCAAAATGGCACTTTGTTTAATATTAAGTTCGGCGATATCCGCTTCTTCAAAACGCCATTTTAAATCGGGATTACGGCGCAAAGTGCCGAAACCACTGCATGGCGCGTCGACTAAAACCCGGTCAAACTTGCCGTTTAAGCGTTTTAATTTAGGGTCGGTTTCAGAGCTAATCACCTGTGCGTGCAAATTAGACAAACCTGAACGTTTAAGGCGTTTGCCTAGATTAAACAAGCGTTTTTCCGAAATATCAAAAGCATATAAACGCCCGGTATTTTTCATCAACGCACCAATTGCCAGAGTTTTACCACCTGCGCCGGCACAAAAATCCGCCACCATCTGGCCACGTTTTGGCGCGACTAAGTACGCCAACAATTGACTGCCTTCATCCTGCACTTCAATTTTTCCAGCTTCAAATAACACATGTCGGCTAATATTCAGCCGCGCACCCATACGGATACCAATCGGTGAATACGGCGTCACTTCAATCGTATTATCCTTAATGGTATTTTCGGCCAGCATGCGTGCCAACACTTCTTCGCGGCTGCCTTTAATCGTATTCACGCGTAAATCTAGCGCAGCTTGCTCAAACATGCTTCGGCAGATAGTCAATGCTTCAGCTTCACCATATTGCGCCACCAGCTTATCCCAAAGCCAATCGCGCACATCGGCTTGTACTGCTAATGGAAAATCTTGCGTAGATTTTGCTTTAATCGCATGTGCCCATTCGGTTTGCTGCTCATTTAAAATAAACTCTAACTCGCGAATGCTTTTACCCTGTACGCGCAAAAGCCACGCCAAAATCAATTTACGCGCATCATCCGGGTCATTAGCATCATTTGCCGTCACTGCACTTAAATAACGCAATCTACGCAAAACGCCATAGACACTTTCTGCTACAAATGCGCGATCTTTGGTGCCCAAATCGCGATTGTTGCGAAAAAACTCGCCTAATTTGGCATCTGCAGGATTATTAAAATCCAATAGATTGGTGAGCAACATGGCCGCTTGGCGCAGTAAATTTGGAGTCATGGTTTAGCTTTTTTAAACAAATATTGAGTTAAGGTATGGTTTGTTGCTTGCTTGGTTCATAGCAGCTGGCGGCGCATGCATATTAATATGTATGTAGAACCGCAGAAACAAAAACTACCAGCGCTGGTCTTTTTGTACTTGAGACTCGAATAGTCTCTGCGATTTTATTGCACATTTATTTTGGTTAAAGTTTGCTCAAAATTAGCGCCATCTTCATCGATTAAGTTGTATTGCACAGGCAAATAGAATTCATCTTCCGCCAGCCAAAGCTGTTTTTTATCATCACCCGCCGCAGGCGAATTGGCAATATGTAGTGTTTTGAAATCTTTGCCTGCTGAGTTTAATTTAAAATCGCGCGCAATGATTTTGTACTGATACTGATTGAGCTTTTTACCCGTGGTTAATGTGACGTTGATGGCATTTTGACCGACACGTGCTTTGGTCGGTTGCGTAAACATAAACTGGTAGGCGTAACTTAATAAATCTTGGGTACCTTTTTCTAAAGGCTGCGTTTTAACTGCGCCTTTTACCTGCATATTTAGTACATTTTTATCCCAATCAAAATCGCTGATAAGGGATTTCCTTTTATTATCACCTTGGTGCAATTCAAAATGCTTTGGCTTTAAACCGTCTTTAGTCACGCTGCCGTTGCTTAATAACTTGCGTTCACCGAGCAAAGCATACACGCCAACACCTTTAGTCACCGATTCGATTTTATACTGATCACCATCTTGACTGTAATTCTCGACTACTTTGGCAAATAGTTTGCCATCACGTTTCAAGTCATATTCCAGTTGAATATTTTTTGGTGCGGCATGCGCAATTGCACCGCAAACTGCCAGACAGAAAAAAATAATCCATTGATTTTGCTTAAACATGATGTTTTTTCCAACTTGTTGAATGAAATTGTTTAACGCTTATCATCTATATGCGTTGTCATGCAGTATTGACAGGCTAAATGACAACAGTTGCGGCTTCACCGTTATTTTGTGTGCGAATCGTGCCGATTTCATACACGGTCTCACCAGCAGTTTCCAACAGTTTTTTGGCCACTTCAGCATCACTTTTGGCCATAATGACGACCATGCCAATGCCGCAGTTAAAGGTCCTGTACATTTCATCGTGCGTGATATTGCCCTGCGCTTGCAGCCATTTGAACAAAGGTGGTAAATCCCAACTTTTTGCACTGATTTCTGCGGTTAATCCAGCAGGTAATACACGCGGCGTATTTTCTGTAATTCCGCCACCTGTAATGTGTGCCATGCCTTTTACAGGCAATGCATCAATTAATTTAAGCAGTGATTTCACATAGATTCTGGTCGGCGCCATCACCACGTCTTTAAATTTTCTGCCATGAAAATCAGATTCGAAATCGATACCTGAGCTGCTAATCAGCTTACGAATCAATGAATATCCATTGGAATGTGCGCCGCTTGAAGCCAGTCCTAGCACCACATCGCCAGCTGCAATACTTAATCCAT
>JAZKEJ010000025.1:0-17486 GCA_040387095.1 Pseudomonadota bacterium
CCGGTAAACTGATACTCAGCAGATCGCTTTTGGTTGGAATATTTGAGTAAATATACGGCACTTACAAATGTCAACACAATGCAGATGGCGGTATTCAGCACAACAGAGATGTATTCATTATGTGATAAAAACGTCACACACAGATTGATCAAAATCAGTGCGGCAAACGCATATTGAATATTTCGCCGTTTTATTGGACGCTTTTCAAAAATACGAATTGAGATGAAGTACAGTGCAAGGCCAAACACAATCAGTAATCCACCGAACAAAGCGCGGATATGCATCAACATGGTTTCTTGAGTGAAAATAATAATGGCGGCGCCAATCAGCAGGTTGGCATAAACCCACTCTTTTAAGCCGTTGAGCATTGATATGCGGGTGTTGATTGCGAGCAGCAATATAGATAAAGCGACTGCCAGCACACCAGTCATAAATAACATGGTTTTAAAGTCTAGCCATGTAAATACCATACTTTATTTACCCCAAACAACATTAACGAGCAGATTTAATTTGTGATGATTAAATCATTATTGCAAATAGTTAGCATTTTCTATGCCAGTTACTTACAGCGAATTTGTCTGCTCATTAGTGATTATTTAAACCAAATTTTGTTTAAACCCCGTATTCGTTTTAACCAAGTATTAAGTGCTTTATTTAAGCGCACTGAATCAAGTGCGATTATTCCTGCTTTTTGTCAGTTGCTGGTTAAATGCAACATCCAGCTGACTGACACGCTTAGGTGTTTGTGGGCCATATGCATTCACAAATGCCACAAACTCCTCCATTTGCATTGGCTCACATAAACGCTCAGGTTTATTGCTGGGTGCATGTTCATGCTGTGCACTAAAAGGCTTTTCAGTTGCATCGTTGAGCACGAGGCTGAACAGTCCGCCGCTGCTCATTACCATTGAATAATTACTATTGCCACTGCGTTTTTTTAATCGCTCTATGGCAGCGCTGGCTTTAGTTGATCGCATTATTTTTAAGTATCCAGATGAGTTATATTGATAGTAAATACTTTCGCGCCACTCATTCTTTATTCATTGTCGCGGGTAGTGCTATTTCTGGTAATGTCCGTATAGCAAACGACACGGTTTCTGCCACCATTTTTAGCCGCATATAATGCACTGTCCGCGGCAGCGACTATACCTTTAAAATCGTAGCCAGCGCGGATAGAATCGGCTACACCAATACTCACGGTACCTTTAATGTTTTTTTGATTGATCGTATGCAAAGATTCTTCAATACCAATACGAATTCGCTCGGCCAAACCTGCCGCATCGTTTTCACTGGTGTTGGGCAAAAATACGCAGAATTCTTCGCCGCCATAACGCCCCAGCACATCACCGGAACGTAAAATTTCTGCAACTACCTTGGTTAAATGTCGCAGCACATCATCACCAAATAAATGCCCATGTTTATCATTCACCTTTTTAAAGTGATCCATATCAATCAGCAAAACACTCATAGTAAGGTTAATGCGCTTACAAATACCTTGCATTTTAAAGGCAGAATCTTCCAAGCCGCGTCGATTTAATATGCCAGTCAAACCATCGATCGTCGCAATCGATTCTAAATTTTGATTCAAACGGTAACTTAACATCAACACAAATAAGCTGGAGATAAAAAACTGCGAAACCGCACCCAGCATAAAGGTATAAGCGTTTACTGGCCAAGTGGCAAACTGATCAAAAACTGCCGCATCGGCTTTAATGACCGCGTAAGAACGGCCCAGCATAAATAGTGCCATCAGTAAAAATAAGCTAGAAGCAATCCAGAACAAATTGCCGATAATGCCTTCATCGCGCGAGAAAGTTAAACGAGCACTAGCAAAATAAATACCTGCAAAAACCAATGAGCCCAGTGCTACCGATATACGCAAATCCTGTTGCAACACCACAAAAAAAACATCAATCGTCACCAGTAAAATAAATAACGCAATTGGAATGCGATGGTCAGGTATTTTGCCAACGAAGGCTTGAATGCCATTTAAATAAAGGCTTAAACCCACACCTATCAATGCGAGACCAGGCAAAAACAGTAATTTTGGTGTCTCTATCTGAATCAGCACTAGCACCATACCCAAACCAACCACGAGATTACCTACCGCCCAATAACCTGGGCCGCGCACTTCTTTATGATGGTTGCGTGTGATTGCCAACAACATAGATAACATGAAAGTCAGCAACATCGACATAAAGATAATGGTTTTTAAATCAAAATTAGGCATCAAAATTAAGGTATTAAATTATATTGAGAGAATTAAACAACGCTTACTTTTAATTTAACAGTTAAAATATTATGTTGTGACAACACTCACGAGTATAACCCCGCCCAGCGTGTTTTTGAGCATTCACGTCGTCTTAATTCACCTTTAAATCCCTTAATTCATGCTAAATAGTCTTAATTCACCACAACGCGAAGCCGTTAAATATCTAGATGGACCTTTACTTGTGTTAGCGGGTGCGGGTAGTGGAAAAACGCGGGTGATTACGCAAAAAATTGGTTTTTTGATTGATGAAGCGGGTTATGCCCCCAAAGAAATCGCGGCGATCACATTTACCAATAAAGCCGCACGTGAAATGCAAGAACGTGTGAGCAAGCTGATGGCTGGAAAATCGACCAAAGGCTTAACTATCGCAACATTTCATTCGCTTGGTTTGCAAATGTTACGCACTGAAGCGGCATTACTCGGTTACAAACCACAATTTTCAATTTTAGATTCAAGCGATAGCTTTAAAATCGTGGCAGATATTTTAGCCACCACCGACAAACAATTATTACGCAAAACACAATGGCAAATATCTGCCTGGAAAAACGCGTTTATCAACCCAGACCAAGCCAAAGCCACTGCTGATGAAGAGCTGACGCACGCTGCTGCCAAGGTTTATCAGCTTTATCAGCAAACCTTACGTGCTTATCAAGCAGTCGATTTTGATGACTTGATTAAGTTACCAGTAGAACTTTTTGACCAGCACGAAGAAGCGTTGAATAAATGGCAGCGCAAATTGCAGTATTTACTAGTGGATGAATATCAAGACACCAATGCCTGCCAATACAAATTAGTCAAAATGCTCACCGGCGTGCGTGGCCAATTTACCGCCGTGGGCGATGATGACCAGGCGATTTACGGTTGGCGCGGTGCTGATGTGGAAAATCTGCGTCAATTGACTACCGATTTTTCACGTTTAAAAGTGATTAAGCTAGAGCAGAATTACCGCTCTACCGTGCGCATTTTGCGTGCTGCAAACCAAGTGATCAGCAATAATCCCAAGTTATTTGAAAAAAAATTGTGGAGTGAATTGGGCACTGGCGACATGATTCAAGTTTCTGCTGCGCAAAGTGAAGAACATGAAGCTGAATCGGTGATGATGAAGCTGCAAGCGCATAAATTTGAACACCGGACTAAGTTTCTGGATTACGCGATTTTGTATCGCGGCAATCATCAGGCGCGCATTTTTGAGCAGCAACTGCGCAATCAAAAAATCCCTTACACCATTTCCGGCGGTCAATCGTTTTTCGATAAAGCTGAGATTAAAGATTTGGTGAGCTATTTACGCTTGGTGGCGAATGAAGATGACGATCCTGCGTTTATCCGCGCGGCGACTACGCCCAAAAAAGGCATTGGCAATACCACGCTTGAACGCTTAGGCGAATATGCCAGCGCGCATAAAATATCGCTTTTTGTCGCAGCTTTTGAAGGTGATTTTCAAAGAGATATCGGTACCAAACAACTGGATGATTTACTTAATTTCTGCCAATACATTCAGAAAATTCAAAGCCGTGCCGTGCGTGATCCAGCCGGCGAAGTGCTCAATGATTTACTGACGACGATTCAATACGAAGCGTTTTTATACGACTCTGAAGAGCCACGCGCTGCCGAGAGTAAGTGGTCAAATGTTCAAGAATTTGTGACTTGGTTAAGCAAAAAAGGTGAATCAAGCACTGAATTCGGCAATGAAACTGAAGGCAAAAATCTGCTGGAATTAACGCAAATGGTGTCATTAATCAGCATGTTGGAAGGCCGCGAAGATGGCGAACCAGACGCGGTTAAATTATCCACTTTGCATGCTGCCAAAGGTTTAGAGTTTGGCCATGTATTTTTAATCGGCGTAGAAGAAGGCATTTTACCGCATCGTGAAAGTATCGATTTAGGCTTGGTTGACCCCACAAAGATTGAGGAGGAACGCCGCCTGATGTACGTGGGTATTACGCGTGCGCAAAAATCGCTGAATATTTCCTGGTGTAAAAAACGTAAACGCGCAGGTGAGATTCAAATGTGCGAACCGAGCCGGTTTATTGCTGAACTACCAAATGCCGATGTACGCCATTTTGGCAATCCGTTTAATGACCCAGTGGTTAGCAAAGAACACGGCAAAGCGCGTATGGCGAATATCCATGCCATGCTTGGTAAAAAAACCAGCTGATTTTAAAACAACTTTTCAGTTGCTCTGTAGGCTTGTTCTGACATTAAAATCATCTAGCTATCGGCTTTATTAACTACAAAAACCAAGTATAACTAAGCCTTAACATTGCTATTGGAATAGTTAATGCTTTAATAGAATCTCATTAGTGATGATTCAAACGAGTCAATAAATTCGATTTTTTTAGAATTAAGCTATTCATGCAATATTTATCGCAAAAGTTAACGGTTTAATCGCATTAATCATGTAAACAATGACAGGTATTCAGTATGGTCGAAGAACCTCAACAAGAAATAGCTAACACTCAATCTGATTCAACCAAAACAAACAAAAAGTTTAGCGTCGCTAAACTTTTGCTTATTCTATTGAGCCTACTTATTCTGCTGATTATTGTGTGTGAAGCTTTAGGCTGGCCTTTCTTAAAAACGCCTACTGAACAATTTGCAAGCAAACAATTAGAGCGCAGCGTCAAAATCGATGAGCCATTCAATCTCAAACTATTGGGTGGTGTCAGATTAAATGTAGGTGGTTTGTATATATCCGCGCCAAAAGAATTTGATGCACCGCATTTTATTGATTCTAAGAATATTGCACTAAGCTTGCGTTACAGCGATTTATTCAATTTCAAAGACTCCAATCAATTACGCATTAAATCGTTACGAGTCAGCCAAATGGATGCACAGCTTTTGCGCCTTGAAAATGGCGCAGCTACTTGGCAGCTTAATCATAATAAAGATAAACCAGATAGCCCGTTCCCAATTGTTGAAACATTGGTTGTACAAAATGGTACTGCTAAAATTTCAGATCCGCAGACCCAGGTTGATCTAACTGCAAAACTCAATACAAACGAAGGTTCTTCAAATCAAGCTGCAAATTCCAGCATCGAAATACAAGGAAAACTGTTAAAAAAATCCATCAGAGGCAAACTAAGTACAAATGGTTTTTTGCCCGTCGCGACGCATGATAGCAATTCTTCACCTATTGAATCTAAAGCTTGGGTCGAGTACGCAGGTTTACGCGCCGATTTTGCGGGTACAGTTTCTGATTTATTTGGTAAGCAAGATGTAAAAGGCAAGCTTGCAGTAAAAGGCCCTTCTCTGTCTGTTTTAGGCAAACTGGTTAATGTAGTGTTGCCGACTACGGATAAATTTTCGCTCAACACCATGCTTGAAAAAGACGATCAGATTTGGAAGACGAATGCGGTTTACGCACATATCGGCGATAGTGATTTAAATGGTAATTTTAGCTACGACCCCAGAACCAATAATAAAAATGCGACCAGACCGTTACTAAAAGGAAATTTGGGCGGAAAACGCTTTTTTCTTGCTGATCTGGCACCAGCTTTTGGTACAAAAAATGTCGATGGTTCTATTGCCAAGCGAGGTAATGACCGGTTGCTTCCCAATCGTCCGTTAGATTTACCGGCATTAAATAAAATGGATGCACAAATTGATGTGAACCTCGCTTATGTGGATTTAGGTAATGCATTTTCGCGCTCTATTTCGCCATTAAAAGCAGATTTAACACTGACTAGCGGTAAATTATCGCTGTCAAAAATTGATGCGCGCACTGCTGATGGCAGCATTGCCGGTTTAGTATCGATTGATACGCATCTTGCAAAATCTACAAAATCAGCAAATAAATCTGCACTTGCCCCAACCTGGAATATCAATCTGCGTTGGAAAGATATTGACGTGGAAAAATGGTTAAAAGTCTCTACCGACCCAAAAAAGCAGGCGCAATCAGAAGGTAAAAAAGAGAGTCCGCCTTCTTATGTAACTGGCACCTTGAATGGCAAAAGCAAGTTAGTTGGTACAGGCAATTCAACCGCTGAAATGTTGAGCTCTTTGGATGGCGATGTATCCATTTTTATGAAAAAAGGCACGATTTCACATTTGGTTGTTGAAGCCGTTGGCTTGGATATTGCGCAAGGATTAGGCATTTTACTGACCAAAGACAAAGCTTTACCGATGAACTGTGCGGTGATGGATTTGACCGCTAAAAACGGAATTGCCACACCTAAAATAGCGTTAATTGATACACCTGTGACCTTGATTCTGATCGATGGCAATGCGAATATTGCCAAAGAAACCTTGGATTTACGCATGGTGGCAAAACCTAAAAATGTGT
Organism: Pseudomonadota bacterium; assembly: GCA_040387095.1. Lineage (GTDB taxonomy): Bacteria > Pseudomonadota > Gammaproteobacteria > Burkholderiales > Methylophilaceae > Methylotenera_A. Next base: position 6,555 of record JAZKEJ010000025.1, read on the forward strand.
CGCCGTTTACTGTTCGTTCGCCTATTCACCTAAAAGGTACGTTTAAAAAACCGGATGTTTCGGTCAAGAAAACACCAATTGTAGCGCGTGTGATTGGCGGAATCGCCTTAGCTTTCATTGCGCCACCCGCTGCCATTCTGCCTTTTTTAGATGCTGGCTCTGGTGATGAATCACCCTGTAATCAAAAGCTACTTGAATTTAACAAAAAACCTTAGTTCAAAGGCGATAAGCTGGATCAAACGCCTACCTGGATTAACCCTTAAATATGGCTAGATTTACACGGTGGAGAGTTGAGCTGCCGTGTTAAAATGCGCGCATGCCATATATCACATTAGACCAAGCCAGCCTCGCTTACGGGCATCACGCATTACTTGATCATGCAGACTTTCAACTGGATTCCGGAGAACGCGTTGGCCTTATCGGCCGCAACGGTGCAGGTAAATCCAGCCTGCTTAAAGCGATTGCCGGCGCGACTAAATTAGATGAAGGCAGCGTATGGCGCGCACCCAACGCACGCGTTGTCTACGTTCCGCAAGAACCTGAACTTGTTGCTACTCATACGGTATTTGAAGCGGTAGCTGAGGGCTTAGGCAGCTTACAGCAAACGATTATCGATTATCACGCCGTGACGCACGATATGGGCATGCCGGACGCCGATATCGATGCGTTAATGACTAAGATGCAAACCCTGCAGCATGATCTGGATATGCAAAATGGCTGGGCGGCGCAATCGCGTGTGGAAACAGTATTAAGCCGTTTAAAGCTGGACGCCGATGCGCTGATCTCAACACTATCTGGCGGGTGGCGCAAACGCGTGGCCCTGGGTCGCGCACTGGTTGCTGAGCCGGAAGTATTATTGCTTGACGAACCGACCAACCATCTGGATCTGGAAGCGATTGAATGGCTGGAAGACTTACTGTTGAGTTTTCAAGGCAGTGTATTGTTTATTACCCATGACCGCCGTTTTCTGGACCGTCTTGCAACCCGTATCACCGAATTGGATCGCGGAAAGCTGACTGACTTTATGGGTAACTTCACCCAATACCAAATCAAAAAAGAAGAGCTGATTGCGGTTGAAGAAACGCATGCCGCAAAATTTGATAAATTTTTAGCGCAGGAAGAAGTTTGGATTCGCCAGGGCATTAAAGCGCGCCGTACCCGCAACGAAGGCCGTGTGCGCAGACTGGAAGCCTTACGCCTGGACCGCGCTGCACGCCGTGAGCGCCAAGGCAATGTAAAACTGAATCTGGATGCAGGCGAACGCAGTGGTAAATTAGTCGCGGAATTAGAAAACGTTTCAAAATCGTATGGCGATAAAGTACTGATTAAAAACTTTAGCACGCGTATTTTACGTGGCGATAAAATCGGTCTGCTTGGCCCGAACGGCATTGGTAAAACTACTTTGCTTAAATTGATTCTGGGAGATATCGAAGCAGATAAGGGTGACATTCAACGTGGTACGAAAATAAATGTGGCGTATTTTGACCAGATGCGTGAACAATTAGACGAAGAAGCGACACTGGCAGATACGATTAGTCCTGGTTCCGATTTTATTGAAATCGGTAACGAGCGTAAGCATGTCATCAGCTATCTGGAAGACTTCCTGTTTCCGCCACAACGCTCGCGCTCGCCTGTCAAATCGCTATCCGGTGGTGAACGTAACCGGCTATTATTAGCTCGTCTGTTTGCGCGCCCCGCCAATGTATTGGTGCTGGATGAGCCGACGAATGACTTGGATATTGATACGCTTGAATTATTGGAAAGCCTGCTACAGGAATTTGCTGGCACTTTATTCTTGGTCAGCCATGATCGCGCATTTTTAGAAAACACGGTGACACAAGTTATTGCGTTTGAAGGAAACGGCGTATTAACAGAGTTTGGCGGTGGTTACGATGATTGGCAACGCTTTACACAACAACGCTTAGAAGACAAGAAAACCGATTTAGCGAATGCGACTAAAACAAACATAAAACAAAATGCTGCCAGCACTAAACAAAGTAAACCAGCGAATAAATTAAGCTTTAAAGAACAACAGGAATTAGAGGCCATTCCAGCGCAAATTGAATTGCTAGAAACTGAGCAGAATAATATCAATACGCAACTGGCTGATAGCGAGATTTATGTCACGCAAGCCGCGCTTGTAAAAAACCTGCAATCCAGATTGACTGAGATTGAAAGTCTGTTAGAAAAGCATTTAGCGCGCTGGGAAGCGTTAGATAATAAGTAGATTGTTAAGCTTAATATAATCATTAACTAACCACCATAATTAGCATGCTTTCCAGTGAACAAAAAAGCCAAAGCCAGCACAGGCATTATTTAAGAGCCGGGATTAGATTTTTTAGCTACTTATTTGCATTTTGTTTGGCAGGCATCGCTTATTGGGTAAACTCAAATTTTGGCCAGGCATCGTTAGAACAGGTTTTATATCACGCTCAATTTGGCATGGATGGCTTGATTAACACGGATGTCGGCATCCTCAGAAGCTTTATCATCACCTGTATAGTTTTGCCAGTCAGCATCGCACTTTTGCTAATAGTTATTGAATATTCAATTGCTTTATATCTCGTTTATGAGTCAAAACACTGGCTTGCAAAACCCGTGCAAATCTTCAATGTGCGTGGCTTAAAAATATTCTATTGGTTTATCAATCACCGAGCGCCTTTATATACTTTTATTGCCTGTGCAATTTATTTTGCTTTTCAATTTTCTATCAGCGCGTTTGTGCACAATCAGTTTGGACGGGATTATTTTGGTGAACATTATATTTACCCGCAGACAGTTAAAGTTAACCTCATAAAGTCCAACGTTAAACCAAAAAATTTAGTGCTTATTTATGTGGAGTCTTTAGAAGACACTTATAAAGACAAAACCAAATTTGGTAAAAACCTACTGAGCAGTTTGGACCAAATAAAAGGCGTCAGTTTTAGCCATTATCAGCAAGTAATGGGCACGCATTGGACGATTGCTGGCATTACTGCCACACAATGCGGCGTGCCATTGAAAACCGTCAGCTTGTATGGCGGTAACGATCAGGGCGAAAAAATTCAATCATTTTTACCAAATGCGATTTGCTTGGGTGATATTCTGCATGATGCTGGTTACCATAACGTGTATATGGGCGGTGATGCGTTAAAATTTTCAGGCAAAGGCAAGTTTTTCCAAGACCATCATTACGATGAAGTGTATGGAAGAGATGAGCTTAAAAACAATCTAAGTGCCCGTGAAATGCATTTCTGGGGACTTTATGATGATGATTTTTTTGTATTGGTTAAAGCGAAACTTAAACAATTGCATGCGGCATCGAAGCCATTTAATTTATCTTTTACTACTATTGATACACACGGACCTGATGGTCACTTTTCAAAATATTGCAAAAGTCAGGGCTTCAAAGACTTTAAAGGCGTTGTGGAATGTACGTCAAACCAAGTGTCAGACTTTGTGCAGTTTATGCAAAAAAATGGCTATCTTAAAGACACAAATGTGGTGATCATTGGTGACCATTTGGCCATGTATAACCCTGAATACAAGGCCTTAGATCGCACCAAACAACGCTATATTTTTAACCGCTTTGTGTCCAATACGCCAATCACCAAGAATCGTGAAAATATTCTGCACTTTGATTTATTTCCCACCATACTGGAATTTATCGGTTTTGAAGTAGAAGGTGGCAGACTAGGCTTGGGTTTTAGTGCAATTTCGCCAAACACGCCGTTGCCATCCGCCACACGATACGAAGACATGGAAAAAGACTTGCTCAACAAGTCAGAAAAATACTTAGGGCTTTGGCAAAAAAAGCCATAAGTTAAGTACCTTTATTTAAATATTTAAGTCATTTATAAAGCATTTAATATAAATTGCTAAATCCCTTAAACGTTTAATATTGCTTTATCTACCGGCGCATTTGTACTGTCTGTTTCAGCCGTTTGTGCCAATATCTGGCAAATAAGCGCACTGTTGTAAGGCAAAGATTGCAAAGCTAATAACGCAACCCAAAGCTGGGCATCAAAATTTTCAATGCCTCTGGTTATAATCATTGCAAGAGCGCAGATAATTAAAGCTGCCAACAATAAAACCTCTTCAATAATCGGACTTAAAATAGATGGTTTCTGGGTGTTAAGTTTACCTTTAGATGTCACTTTAAATACCCCATTTTTTTGAACAATGCCTGCAATAATGCCGCGTGCAATTGCATGAGATAAACCTAAGCTTGCTAAAGATGCGCCAAAAATATCTATCCATTTACAGTTCATTGTTTTGCGATACAAAATAGGTCCTAAAGCCGCTTTAATCAGCAAGAAGCAAACAATCGGTGCAATCATGATACTGACTGGCAATGAAAAATCTTTGGGGAATGCAATCATCGCGATGCTCCAGCCAATGGAGCCAATTGTAAAAATCAGTTGTAGCGCATCACCCAGCCAACCAAACCAGCCTGTTAAAAAGTGATAACGCTGCCCAAAAGTTAACGTAGATTTACCCAGTAATTTTGGTAGATGATGTTTTAAAATCTGCATCGCGCCAAATGCCCATCTGGAACGTTGCGATTTAAGCGCTTTAAAATCAGAAGGTGTCAGGCCACGTCCAAATGTGTCATCGATATAGCGTAGCTCATACCCCTGCTCTAGCAGCCTTAAACCTAACTCGGTGTCCTCACAAATGCACCATTCCGACCAGGAGCCACATTGCACTAGCGCATCGCGGTGGATTAATGTCATCGTACCGTGTTGAATCAACGCATTACGCTCATGTCGATGATGCATGCCTATACGGAAAAACCCTTCAAACTCCCAGTTACTCATACGCCGGAAAAAGTTGTTTTCCCACTCTCTATGCGCTTGTGGTGCCTGCACCACAGCGACACCCGCATCTTTAAAATGCGGAACCAAATCAGAAAGCCAATCGGCCGTCACCACATAATCAGCATCTACAACACCAACCACTTTTGCTTCTGCAGAGGTTTTGCTCAACGCAAAATTTAAAGCCCCGGCTTTAAAACCTGGCCACTGCGGTAAGTGGTAAAAATGAAAGTTTGAGGGCATTTTGGCCATATACGCTTCGATCGGCTTCCATTTCGCTTCATCTTTAGTATTGTTATCTACAACAATTACTTCAAATTTTGTGTAATTTAATTTGGCTAAGCTTTCGATTGTTTCAATCACCATTTCAGGCGGTTCGTTATAGCAAGCCAGATGAACAGAAACAAACAGCTCTTCATCACCCGTTAACGGCTTAGCGCGCCCATAGATTTTCCAGCCCTGCTTTTTAAACATCACTTCACTGAACTCTACTCCGTATATCATTAACACAGCGGAAGTCAGCAGCATGCCGATAATCAAGGCGATTAATATATTGAAATCGGTTAGTGTGTAATAGTAATCACCCGGCAAATTCCAAGCGATGACTAAAATAGTGATACAGGCCTGCAATAAGACTGAAAGCGAGATTCTCCCGCCCAAACCCCAGCGTCTAAACCGATAGGCAATAAATAGGATTGGGAAAAAGGCGATCAAAGTGGCCCAAGTAGCTTTGCTTTCCCATCTTACGTCTCTTGGCACTGCACCTTGTAGTGAATATTTTGGGGTGCGATCGGCACTGAACATTCCCCAATAAGCACCTGCCCAACCCTCAAGATTTTTTTTCCAAGGCTGGTCAATCGCTTCCATCAAATAATAGTCATAATTTTTATAAGCGGTTTTTGCGATAAATTCTCTGACAAACTGTGCCTGATTGATCTTTGAAGCAACCGAAGCGCCAATTGCGGGACCCTCACTTGGCCAGCCAACCTCTGCAATGACGATTTTTTTTCTGGGGAATGCCGCCATCAACTCATTATATTTTAATAATGTATAGTCAACCGCTTGCTCTACGGGCAAGCCTTCATGATAAGGCAGTAAATGCACTGCAATATAATCCACATGTTTAACCAAATCTGGATTTTTTATCCAGACATGCCAAGGCTCAGCCGTCGAAATCGGTATATTGGTGAAATTGCGAACGTCATCAAGATAAGCATACAAAGCTTCGTTAGTCATGTCCTTGCGTAACAAAACTTCATTACCAACCAAAGCGCGTTCAATCTTTGGGTAAATTTTGATTTGCTCTTTTAGCGCGCTGATTTCGCGCGCGTTTGCATTTTTATCAGCACCAAGCCACGCGGCCGCTGTAATATTAAAGCCCAAACGAGACGCAAGTGGTGTAACTTCACTATTTTCCAGCGCACCGTATATACGAATATGATTTGTGTAAGGTTTAAGCAACCTTAAATCAGCCAACAGTTCGGCCGTGCTTGGATAATTTCTTTCCAAAGGACTTTGGTCTTTTTGAAAACCACTATAAGCAAAACCATTCACCACTTCTGGTGCATTAATTAATGGCAATGTGCGGTTAAGTAAAGCCCAGGCACCATAATGAATTGCTGCAACCACCAATGTGAATATTAGCGGGGTAAAAATACGTTTATTAAAAAAATTCATTTACTCAATATGCTGTCAAATAGTTTAGTAAAAATTACAGTTTGTTCAATCTAATACAAATGTAAATAAGTGTGTTTTAAACCAAATAAATTCAAACTAAATTCGATTGTTATTTCTAAAATTCCAAGCATCAAGTTACAATCTCTATCACTTAAACATCACCAATTAATATGAAAAAATCACTCTTAACGCTGCTTACTATCCTAACCACTACGCTATGTTCCACAACTGTGCTTGCTGCAACTAAATCAGCAGGGGCAAAATTCACTGGTATTGATTATAGTGGAGTCTACTCATGCACAGGAAGTAATGCAAAAATAGGCAACTATAAGCTTTTGGTCACTTTCACGATGAACAAATTACATAGTCATGGCAATTTGGGCAGGTATGATTTATCGATTGAAACTGAAAACTCTACCACTTACAGTGGTCACGCAATAGCCAATGGAGCCGACATGGCATTAACGATTGAAATCGTAGATGGTGTCACCAGCACTTACACTACAGGTATTGCCCGCTTAAAACCAGCTAGAAATAAAAGCTTTAGCTATGTCAATCGATATTACGAATCAAATCAAATTACAGACATCACCCAACCGAATCGTGAAAAAATCAGCAACGACATTGGCAACGACGGACATGAGATTTGCGTGATGCAAAAACCAAAAGTTAACCCGAGTTAAGTTTAATCTATTTACATAAAAACTGTGAATAGCAGAAAACTCTTTTTACATTTATTGCTAATGGTACCCCCGACACGAATCGAACGTGTGACCCTCCCCTTAGGAGGGGGATGCTCTATCCACTGAGCTACGGGGGCAAGCTGACATTTTCTCACAATTCAATCATTATCGTAGCAATATCAATTAACTAATGATCGGCGTAAACGTAAACTTATTGCTGATTTCGCAGACAAATACATTATTAACATTCATAACAAAAAATTAAATGCTTAAAATACTATTCTATCTTTTGGTGTTGATATTAGCGTTTTTAGGCTATCGTCATTATTCAACGTCTGTTAATCATTTAAAAATTGGGGACAACGCGCCTAGCTTTACTTTAAATGATGCAGAGGGAAAATCACATGCACTGTCTGACTATGCCGGTCAATATCTGGTACTGTATTTTTATCCAAAAGATGATACGCCTGGCTGTACTGAAGAAGCGTGCCAATTTAGAGATGATTTGCAAAGACTGGAAAAACTGGGCGCAAAAGTGGTTGGAGTTAGCGTAGACGACAGTAGTAGCCATGCTGAATTTGCAAAAAAATATCATCTGCCATTCCCGCTTTTAAGCGATAAAAATGGTGAGGTAGCAAAAAAATACAATGCATTAACTAATTTAGGATTTATAAAAATTGCAAAACGCTATACTTTTTTAATCAACCCAACAGGCAAACTAGAAAAGATTTATTTGGATGTGAAAACATCTAAGCACTCACAGGAAATTATTGATGACTTAACGAAACTGAACTAGCTTAGTTTTCGTATAACAAAATAGTAACTAACAATTTGTTAGGAAAAATGATGATAAAGATATTAGGGAAATATACATTGATTTTGATAGCGGCATTATTAGCAGGCTGTGCACAAAACTCTAAAGTGGCAAGCTTAGAATCCCACGAGTGGACAACGCTCACTTGCAGCGGATTTTCTACCTGGAATGAATGCAGGCAAGAAGCTCGATCCATTTGTCCAAATGGATTTTGGATGGCAGATCAATTGGAAAACTATACAATCCAACGCCGTGAAGTCAGTATTGCTTGTAAGTCATAACTTATAATTTTGATTTAATTTATTATCCGAAAACTATGGATTTTTGCTCAAAATATATTTGGTGCCCGGGGCCGGAATCGAACCGGCACGACCGTAAAGTCGAGAGATTTTAAGTCTCTTGTGTCTACCAATTTCACCACCCGGGCGGGTGATTAGTGCAGAATTTGTTGCGGAGCGTATTCTAACATTGTTAGGTCAATTCTGACCAAACTTTGTCAAAATAATTTTGAATATAATTGTCTCAAACCAGTTAAGTCGCTATAAATCTAGATTGGCTAAAAGCTAGTACCTACTTGCAGCCAAAGTTGATGTTTGCTGTTTTCACCTTCTGTGTCATTGCCATTACTATCTAGACCACGGTTGCTTGTTATTTGACGTCCATAACTTAATTTTGCATCTAAATATTGATTAGCGTAGCCTAAACCAAAACCGACACTTGCTAATTGATAGCAGTTTTCTAATTTAGGATTACCTGCATTCCAGCCAGTCCATGTGTTTTTAAACTGGCATACGCCACCTGTATCTCCTAGCAAACTAGCGCTAAATTGCGGTGTAATCGCATATTTAGCCTCAAGATTAAGCATCCAGCCCTGATCTGCAGCACCTTCACCAACGGTGTATCCCGCCAGGCCAAACGGACCACCAAGTGAGAATTTCTCATATCCGCCTAAATTGGCATCTGCAAGCTGCCCTGAAAACAATGCTTTTGCTATTAGCTTGTCGCCCAATATTTGCTGCCGGCCCAGGTAAAAGTTGATTTTATTGTAGCGCCCATCGGAGCGCCTTGTTATCCTGTCTGAAGCCAGATCTGCACTATTGCCTGATAGATCCAAATCACCACTCGTTACACTTACACCGCCCCAAAATGTACCGCCCAGTCCGATATTATCGCTGTGGTCGCCTCTTAAGCCCAAAGTTAATGCGCGATAATCCTTGTCTGATACTTCTAAACCCAGTACATCATCTTTGCTATTAAAAGATTCTGCACTACCCTGAAAAGCAAGATTGCTGTAGCGACTGCGAATAATAGGATGCTTTACTCCCAATCGATAAGAATAGGATTCGCCTTCTGGATTAAGCGCGCTTAACCCACCACCATTCACTTCATAATTGGATACTGAGCCTGCTAGCTGAATGCGTGTGCCTAAATCACCAACAGGGAATTCATACGCGCCCTGCACGTATTCGACACCTTTGCTCATTAAGGCGTTTACGGTAAGTTGATCGCCCCAACCGGTTAAATTATTAAAACTTGCCAAGCCGTTTAATCGCGCTTTACCCAGCAAACGCGAGCCATAATTATCTGCCCACACCCGCGTATTAAATAGTGGCGTATCTGCCAAATTAAGGGTGACGTCGGTTTCGCCTGTTTCAGTACCTTGCGATAAAGTAGCTTGGGCGTTAAACCCGGGCGTATCGTTAATCAACAATAAAGCGCGTTCTAATGATTGGCTGCTAAGTGGCTCACCTTTTTGTTGCGCTTTTGCTAACATTCTGGTGGCTAATTCAGGATTTAAGCGAGATTTTGCATCACTACTTGTACGCACTTCGCCCAACTTGGCTTCATTAATCTCAATCGTTACCAAGCCATTTTGAATATCTTGTGGTGGTAAAAACACTTTTGCCAGCCAGCCATTTTGTTGATACAACTGGCTGATTCTTTGAGTGACTTTAGTTAATGCGTCATAGTCTAGAGTTTGACCAACATAAGATCGCACTTCAGCCTGCAAAACGCTGTCTGGCAATAATTTAGCCCCCACAAACTGAAAGCCGGTCACTTTAACCGAAATAGCAGTATCAGATTTAGGTGTAGCTTGCTGCGGCTCTTCAGACTTTGCCGGTGGCGGCAAGTTAGGTGTGTTTAAGTTTTCAATATCACGCTGTATGCTGCCAGAATCAATCGTTGGCGCAGCATGCAGGTGATTGGCTTGTAAAGCTAATATTAAAGCACTTAATACAAACGAGTTAAATGATGGCAAATTGCGCTTGAGGATGTTTTTCATTAATTATAATTTTAAGCATGATGAACCCACTAATGCATTAGCCACCACGCCACCTACTAAAGGTTGACCGATTGATGGTTCGTAGTCTACCTCATCTACGCCAAATGCATCAAGTCCGTTTATCATGGCTTGACCGCTAGCCGATTGGCCACACATTTGAGTCGCTTGTTCTGGCCGAGTGATTGCATTATTAAACACACTAATATTATCACCTGTATTCTCCAATCCCTCTCCAATGCTTGGTTTAGAAGACGTTGCTACTCTTAATATGCCATCCACAAAAGCAATACTGTAATTACTTGCGGTTACACCAAGTGGTGTAACCGTATAAGTGCCAGCTGATGAGCCTGTATCAGCAAGCGTGTAGTAATCTAAACTGTCAATTAAGACAGCCTCAGTATCTCCACCGACAAAACCTGTCATATTGCTGGTAAAAACTGGGTTTGAATCGCCCTGCACTTTAGTCGCATTATTCGCTGTAATTGTTAAATTGGCCGGTGTAATGTTTGCGCTTGTAGTCGCTGTGGAATTAACGCTGTAATTAGCCGCATCTGCACCACTTAAACTTAACCCTGTCGCAGTCACAGTTTTTCCAGTTGCAGCGTTTTTATCTGCAAAAGTTGCTGTGCCGCCTGTGTAAGCAACAACATCTCCGCTCATCACACCGCTTAAACCACG
>JAZKEJ010000025.1:17586-24402 GCA_040387095.1 Pseudomonadota bacterium
ACCGCGCTAAGGTTTAGCGTTGCTGCTGTAATGACACCTGTATGTGTACCTGTTGCCAATGTGTAATTAGAAGCCGATGCGTCGCTGACATCTTCAAGCGCAAGTGAGCCAAGCACCAATGTTTGGGCTGATCCTGCATTTTTGCTGGCAACTGATCCTGCGCCTGTAATATTAAGCTCTTCGCCATTAACACCTGCTATGGTGCCAAATACGGCCGCGTTAAAAGCAGTTGCTCCATTATAAATACGTGTGCCCGCTAAATTAATCACGGCCGCGTTCACGGTTAAATTGCCTGTGTTGGACTTATTGAGTGTGTAGCCAGTTGTCGCTGTAATCGGCATAACATCAATGACATAATCACCTACATTGGCTGTCATTATTGACCCGGCAGAAGTGGCCGAACCGCTAAGTGCATTTGCAATCGTATCTTGCGTAAACACATTGCCATAAGTTACAGCATTAACAAAAGTTGTTGCGGTAAATGCGCTGGCAACTAAAGATGCTGCATCTTGACCATAGGTTTTGTTTTGATCTGTTGAAGTAATATCTAATGTCGGGCTTTGTACAAAAACATAACGATCACCAGCTTCGGACGTTATTTCGCCCAAAGCGCGACCCCAAATAGCTTGATTACTACTGGCAAGTCCACCATAGGTGTTATCTGCAACATTACTGGTATGCACTATCCAGCGGCCATCTGTCGCAGTTAACGCATTAGCACCTGCATTATTGATAAATGCATTGCTCGTTAATACAATGTCGCCTATTGAGCTAGTTATTGCGCTACCAATTTGTAAACTAATGTTAGCGGCTGCATCAACCGTTAAGTTACCGGTTAAATTTGATGCCGTAGCTGCAAAACGTATGCTATCTGCGTCTTGTAAAGTGACATCTTTTGCATTGGTAATTTTAACAATATCTACATTATTTGCCGCGTTGCTAGCGATTAAGCTACCTGCGCCAATAATTTCCAACGTACGACCAGTTGCTGAAGTCAATACGCCGTTAATCGATAGAGTTGATGCAGCAGATGTGGTGCCAAGCTGGCTATTATCACCTGCAGATACAGTGCCAGTCACAATCGCAGCGTCTGTGCCAGTCAGTGTGGCTATATTAGCTAAAGTAATAGTTTCTGCAGCTAACGCCACATCATTCACATTAAGCGTTTTGCCACTGGCAACATTCGTACCATTCGTCACAGTACCGAGCGCGTTTGCATGCGCTACGGATAAAGTACCATCCTGTACATTGGTTACGCCAGTGTAAGTATTGTTGCCGCTTAAAGTTAATGTACCTGTGCCTGTTTTATTAAAACTACCATTGGTACCGCTGATAGTGCCTGAGAATAATGTTGAAGCATTGTTGCCGCCAGAAGTTAAATCAGCGGTTCCCATTACAATTTGTCCAGCGCCTGCAATTGACCCCACAATTTCGTTTAAATTATTTAAATCTAAGGTTGCGCCAGATGAAATATTAACCGCACTAACATTACTGATAGCGCTGCTACTCTTTAATGTACCAGTCTTAATATTCGTCGCACCTGAGTACGTGTTGCCGCCAGCAAATGTAAATTCACCAGCACCGTCTTTCTCTACAATGCCAGTTCCGCTAATTACTCCAGCATATGCATGTGCATTAGACCGATTAAATACCACTGTGGCGTCATTAATAACTCCACCAGTTGCAACAAGCGATCCGCCAGTTGCGCCGTTACCTATCTGCAGGACTCCAGCCTCAACAACTGTTCCACCTGTGTATGTATTTTCGCCTGCATATATAAGTGAACCTGTACCCGATTTTGTGACTATGGCACCAGTTCCCTGAATAACGCCAATCACAGTTAACCTGTCACTATTGTTAATATTAATCGCGCCAAAATTCTCGGCATTAATAGAGGCAATCGTTGAATCGCCACCACCGGTTGTTATGATATTCACGCTACCCCCTATACCATTGCCAATAGGGGATGTATCAATAGCCGTTGTCGTCACTTGACTACCGCTTAAAATAACACTGCCTGCCAAACCAGCTATCCCAGTGCCACTTGTTAAACCTACACGTGCGCTTATTGCAGCAGTACTTAATGTGCCAGTTCCTGTAATGGATACAACGCCAGCATTACCCCCAAACTGGTTTTCTGTAAAAATTGATCTACCTCCATTAGCTGTCACTGCACCAGTGATAGTACGATTCACACCTACAATAGTAACGTTACCAGCGTGTGTGCCACGCGCTTCCGCTGCAGCATTATTTGGACTGGTATCTATCGTGCCAGTCACAGTCACGTTCCCCTCGGAAGCTATACTGATATTGCCACTATTTGTTTTTTGAAGGCCTTTAGTGTCTAAATTTGCAGTAGCAATGTTTCCAACATTTGCTTGGTTAGTAATTGAAATATTACTCGCCGTGCCACCCAATCCCGTGCCAGAACCCGAGCCTGCGCTAATTCTCAAAGTGCCTACTATGGCAATATCGCCAGTTGCATCCTCAACAGCATCTTGGTTAGCAATAACAATACTGCCGGAGTTACCACCATTACCATTTGTGCTAGAGCCATTTCCAGCAACAGCTTGAATTGAGTTAGTCGAAATGCCACGATTAGCAGTCAAACTAATGCTGCCAGCATTGCCACCACTTTGATTGATTGAACCACTACCGGTGCCAACTGCGCTACCGCCATTCGCTGTAATGGAATTGACGCTGATCGCTCCATCGGTGGTCAGCGTGATATTGCCCGCATGACGACCTGCAGTTCCGTTAGAAGATAGGCCAGCTGTTGTGTTGATCGCTGCTGCAATATTAATTGCATTCTTTGCACTAATATTAACATTGCCGCCGCTGCCATCTGCAGCGCCTGTTGTGGTGATACTACCTGCTGCTGTACCAGTAACATTTGCACCAGATAAATTTACGCCACCTGTATTGGTAATAATCGCTGCATCAATCGTGACATCGCCAACACTGTTGCCATCCGCATCAGCTTTTATGGTTAACGCGCCTGTGCCATCCAAAGTCAATGCTGTATCAACTTTGATATTTCTATTTGCTTCTAACACCAAGTTGTTATTAACTGAACCAGTAGCTGTAAAGACATTGAAAGCACTTGCTACGATAATATCATTAGTGGCTTGGAGTGTAATCGTGCTGCCTGCTGATATACCTGAAAAGCTACCCCCTGAGCCGACATTAAAGACACTATTTAAGCCAGCATCTTCGGTAAAAGCTTGTGTATTATCAGAGCCAGCTGTAAAACCTAAAGTATTTGTATCATTATTACTCAGCGTAATATTTAATGGGTCCAGCAATAAATTACCGCCAACGCCATTCGCAGCACTTAAATCCACATTACCTAAAAAGTTAAGTAAGCGCTTGCCCGAAATCTCGACAAATCCGCCATTACCAGAAATAGCGCCGCCCTTTGCTGAAACGCTACCGTAATAGCGCGCAACGTCGTCTGCCCACACAATCACCCTGCCGCCATCGCCAGTTTCTGTCGCATCGGCGGTTAATGTGGCATCCTGATCAATAAATGTTTTAGTAGCGTTTTGAATATTGGCGTTTTTGCCTTGATAATCACCACCCACTAAAATCGTACCGCCACCGTTTTTACCAGACACGTCAATGCTACCCTTATCGAATACGCCGACATGATCACCCAGCAAATGCACGATGCCGCCTTTTTGGCTGGCGGAAGTTGCCGAAATTTCGCCACTGTTGATGACGGTTTTAGCGCCCGCTAGTCGAATCACGCCGCCATCATTTATCATGCTATTTGCTTCGATTTTTCCGCTATTATTGATCACTGAGGTGATTAATCCATCCGCCGCTTTTGCGCTCATTAGCACTTGGCCGTTACCCACTTGAATTAGATGTTTATTCTCAACCAGCGTGTTTACACTTGCGCTATCCACTTGCACATTAATCAAACCGTTACCATTAAAATCCAACGTCATTGCATTGCCAGCGGCCATTGCAACTGTACCTTGCATGGCGGAGATCACACCTTCGTTACGCACTTCTGGCGCCAGCATGGCCACATAGCCGCCATTACTTGCAACAATACTCCCCATGTTTACAACGCTACCTGCGTTGCCAGTAAACTGATATTTGCCATTTAAAAAATCTTCATCGGCAATATTTAAAGTGCTCGCTACAATCCCCCCAACATTCACTTGCGCGCTCTTTCCAAATAGCACGCCATTTGGGTTAATCAACCACACTTGACCGTTTGCATTGAGCTTACCGAAAATCTCACTTGGGTTACCTGATGTGACGCGATTCAATGAGATAGCGCTGTCATTTGTCTGCTGGTAGTTAACTTGCGCGTTTGCGCCAATGTTGTAGGTATTCCAATTAATAATCGATTTCTGCGTGCCTTGTACAATGTTTAATTGATTAGCGTTTTGCGTAATCGTTGATTGACCTGAAACCACTTGCCCACCAGTTGGCAGCGCGTTTTGAGCAGTATCTGCCCAAGCGTTGATATTGGAAAATATACTTAATATTGGCAACAACACAATCGCGGCCGATTTGCTATGCGATTTAGCAATTTCAGACACGACTTGCCATACTTGAGTAGATTTGTTAAACACCAATCGGTAGCAATGATTCATTATAAAATTCCAGTAAATTCGTTCTTAATATTCCGCAAATAAACAGCTTTTTAATAAAAACTGTGCCATTAAGTGCCGTTACAGCAAATAATGTGCCACCGCTTAATTGCCCATGTTTATTGCAGGCTTTTATATAATTTAGGCAATAAAAAAGCACATTGCCTTAGCAATGTGCTTTTTTAAATCTATCTCTATTTCTTTTACGATATGCAGCTATTTATTAGCGCATTTCAGATCCCTACCCTTGAACACTTAACCCACAAAAACCAGCAAATTATTGAATCACTAATTCGCGCACGATTTGATATTGGCTGCCTACTTTTTCAAGCTGCAGCTCTTTATTTACATTGTCAGCAAAACTTTTAGTCGCAACACGTTTTGCATCGCACACTTGGCAACCTGCATCATTTTCTGGTTTTTGTAATTTGTAAGTAGTGACGCTGTAATCTTGGTCAAATTTAGCCACTGCTTTGTCACCATTACAGCTAATCTGCATATTATTCAGTTCAAGATTAATTTTCCCAGAAATGGATAAGCGTTGCTTGCGTTGCTTCGCCCACTCTTCACGGGATAACGGTGGTTCTGGCTCAAATTTATCCGCATAGAATTTATTGTAACTATCGAAATCTTTCTGGCGCCAGGATTTCGCCCAATCGTTTACTCGGCCTGTAATCTCCTCTGTACTACAAGTTAGCGCTGGCTTGGTGATAGGCTTAATCAACTGTTGAGTCACCCCTAACGGTTTTGCATTAGCCAACAAGGCTGCTTTATCAACTTTTACCTGTGCTGGCGCGATAGCTTCACAAATATTTGCAGCATCCATATAAGCTTCGCGCATGACTTCTGGCAAACCTTCACGCACTGAACCAATTTTATTTAACAACTCGCCCTGGCTTGCGTACAAACGTGCGTAAGCTGCTTGTATATCGTAGTCGGCATTGGTGTAACTACGTCTGGCTTGAAAATACTCATTTTCAGTGTCTAATAAATCCAGCAAGGTGCGCTGACCAATATCAAACTGCTTACGGTAAGCTTCGCGCGCATTTTCAATCGATTTTTGATGCAAATCGCGATACGTTAATTGCTCTTTAAATTGATTAATATCGTTATAAGCAATTGTTACTAACTGGCGCGTGTCCACGCAGGCTTTGTCGCGAAAATCATTGGCCGTATTGAGTTTTTCAACTGCTTGGCCAACAGACGCTTTGTCTGAAAAACCATTAAATAAATTAAAATTCATAGTTAATTCCAGCACATCCGCAGCGTTTGTGCTATTACGACCATCTGAACTAGTGCCTAAATTTTTACGTGCCTGTAAATCTAAACGCGGCAAATACGCAGCCTCTTTGGTTCTCACTTCATCTTTAGTGGCCTGAATATCCTCGATTGTTGACAGCAAATTAGGGTTTTGCATATAAGCAACACGCAGCGCTTCCACTGGCGTTGCTTGCACACCTGCGCTAAAAAAAGTCGGCTGCTCTAAAGTGTCGGGTGGTAATTCACCTAACAAGCGTTGCACTCGAGCAGTTACATCATGTAAATTCGTCATTTCCGTCAATAAATTGGCTTCTGCCAATGCCAAACGACCAGACGCTTGTTCTAAATCCACACGGCGCGCAACGCCAGCTTCCACACGCTCATTAATTTTGTCAAACAATTGTTTATGCGTGACATAGTTGGTTTTTGCATACTCTGCAAGCTGTCGAAAACGCAAAATATCAATATAAGCGCGTATAAACTCTAGCGTAGTATCTTGCATAGAGGCTTGTAATTCGTAATAGCGCACACGTTTCGCGTGGCCCAAACGATTCACTTCATACGGTGTTGCAAATCCATCAAAAATCATTTGGCGAAGAACTAACTCATTGTTCCAGCGAGGAATTTCAGTCCCTGTATCATTGCGAAAACCGTTCACATCCTCTTGTTTGCGATAGGTGGATTGAATATCAACTTTAGGCAGAAAACCACCTTTAACCACGTCTTGCTCGTAACCTGCGCCTAGATAGGCATGATATCTGGATTGCACTTCCGGATTAGATGAAATGGTTTTTTCAACCATTTGTTTCAAGCTAACTAAAGGCTCTGCATGTAAATTTGTAGCTGTCAACGATGCGGTGAGAGGTAATGCTATTAATAAGTGTCGCAGACCGAGATTGCTTTTTGCTTGCTTTTTATTATTAATCTTTGAATTTGGCAACATATT
>JAZKEJ010000026.1:0-4906 GCA_040387095.1 Pseudomonadota bacterium
AATATAATGCGTCCAGCTTAAAATGCACTAAACGCTAGGCTGTAATTGCCTTGCGAGTACCTATCAGTTGTAAAAATCTGTTGTAATTTAGGTACATAAAATTTAGTCGCAATACAATTTAGTTGTAATAAAGTAGTAAATTTTTGTAACAAATTCTTAGTATTATTGGTTTTTGTTAACCAATCACTTTAAGTAATTTTAGTTACTAATAATAATTTTTAATCGGAGAGTACACCATGGCTTTAACCCAAATGGCATTAGATTCATTAGATTTTGACGCAACAGTTGCATTAGCAACAACAGTTGCTCCACACGTGGACATTTTAGAAATCGGCACACCATGCATCAAGCATAACGGTGTTAAATTACTTGAAGTTTTACGTGCTAAATTCCCAAACAATAAAATCTTAGTTGACTTAAAAACAATGGACGCTGGCTTTTACGAAGCTGAGCCATTCTACAAAGCTGGTGCAGATATCTGTACAGTTTTAGGTTGTGCTGATATCGGTACAATCAAAGGCGTAATTGATGTTGCAAACAAATACGGCAAAAAAGCACAAGTTGACTTGATCAACGTTGCTGACAAAGCTGCTGTTACTAAAGCAGTTGTTGCTGCTGGCGCGCACATCATTGGCGTTCACACTGGTTTAGATCAACAAGCTGCTGGTCAAACACCATTCACCGACTTAGCAATGGTTGCTGCATTGAACCTAGGCGTAGAAATCTCAGTTGCTGGTGGCGTTAAAGCTGCAACAGCTGCTCAAGTACGTGACGCTGGCGCGACAATTATCGTTGCTGGTGCTGCTATCTACGGCGCTGCTGATCCTGCTGCTTCTGCTGCTGAAATCACTGCAATCGCTCACGCTTAAGTTAAGCTATTTCAATAAGAAATTATTGAGATGAGTAAATAAAAAATCCTGACTCAGCAATGGGTCGGGATTTTTTTTAAACTTGATTTAATACTGAGTTAAAAGCAGATTAACGCGAATACTTAACACTAAAAATGAAGGAAAAAATGATGGATAATCAAAAACTTATTTTAGATCGTTTAACCACGATTCTGTCTGAAACTGACAAATCGAATGCTGCAAAATTGATGCAGTTAGTTGAAGGCGCTGGTCGTATTTTTATCGGTGGTGCAGGCCGTTCTTTATTAGTGTCACGTTTTTTTGCCATGCGTCTAGTACACAGTGGCTATAACGTCAGCATGATCGGCGAAGTTGTTACGCCGGCCATTAAAACGGGTGATTTGTTGATTTTAGTGTCTGGTTCAGGCGGCACTGAAACACTTTTACCGTTTGTTAAAAAAGCAAAATCAGTTGGTGCTAAATTAGCAGTTGTTTCAATGAAAGCAAAATCTGCAATGGCAGATGTGGCTGATTTGACTATTCAAATTGGTAATGACAATAGCTTCCCGCTAACACAAGGTATGCCGATGGGTTCGCAATTTGAGCTTTCAACGTTGATTTATCTAGAGGCTATTATTGCTGACAATATTTTTGCTAAAGGCTTAACTGAAGAAGGTATGCGCGCAATTCACGCAAACTTAGAATAAGAATTTAAACTTATTAAATAGTTAAATAAAAAAACCCGAGTAAGCTCGGGTTTTTTTATTGTTCGTATTTTAACAAAATGCTTATTGAGTTTGATGTAAAGCGATTAAGTCTTGCGCACTAATGTTTTGGTTATGTAAAGCACTTGCAACCAGAACACCCGAAATGCCTGAATGCACTAATGAGGCGATATCAGATGTATTCTTAACGCCGCCTGCAGCATAGATTTTTGAAGGATTTTTTCGTGTTTTATTCAGCTTAATTAATCCATTTAATCTAGTTAAATCAATACCCTGATTGCTGCCAACTGCGTTTAATGTCATGCAAATCGTATGGTCTGGCCAATAACGTGCCGTTTCATGCAAGTCGTGAATACCTAATCGGCTGGTTGCAGAATAGTCTAGTGACAATATGTGCTGGCTTTGGCAGGCATAACTGATTGCACGATAATCTTGTAAATTGGCAATATTTTCGCTGCCAATAACAGGCTTAATTTTTTTAGTTTGATACAAAGCGCGTGCGTTTACTTGGCGAATACCACAATCCAGCCAGATGGTCAGTTCTGGGTAAGTTTCAGCGATTCGTTGAATTACTTCTGCATGATTACCAACACCTAAAATCGCATCTAAATCTGCAATATACAATGTATGAAATGGGTATAATTTGAGTAGTTCCGCAACGATTGCCAAAGGCGTGCTGCTGTTACACAAGTTAGATTGAATCGGCTGATAGTGGCTGCGCAGACCAAGTTTGGCATGTACCACTTGGCCTTGCATTAAATCGATCACTGGAATAATTTGCAAAACTTGTCTTTTAATTTTGTTAGGTAAGTCATTTTAAAATACTTGCCTGTGAAAATATGCTAATTAAAAAAATATTTGTATGTGAATTTATTACAGCGGGTGGCTTTAATGGCGCTGATTTGCCCGCTGGCTTAGTTACTGAAGCCGAGTTGATGCGTGATGCACTATTGCGCGACCTGTCAGATTTGCATTATTTGATTTATACAACAATTGATAAACGTTTGAATGCGCCAAAAAAATGCCAATCATGCGTGACAATTGAGGCTAACGACAATGCTTGGAGTATTTGGGCAGACCAAATGCAACAGGCAGATGCGGTGTGGATTATTGCACCAGAAGCAAACGGGATGCTACTAATGTTGATTGAATTAGCCATGCTTTTAGATAGGCCAATACTGGGATGCGGCGTGCATTCGGTAAAAAATGCAAGTGAAAAATTGGCGACTTATTTTATG
The DNA here is from genome assembly GCA_040387095.1 of Pseudomonadota bacterium. GTDB lineage: Bacteria > Pseudomonadota > Gammaproteobacteria > Burkholderiales > Methylophilaceae > Methylotenera_A. The sequence goes on from JAZKEJ010000026.1 coordinate 2,812, forward strand.
CTGCAACAGGCAGGCATTAAAACAATTCCAACTTATACAATCAATAACTGGCCAAAAACTGATGGGGAAAAAAACAATGTAAAGTGGCTTGCCAAACCCAATGATGGCGCAGGTTGCGATGAAACCATGTTGTTCGATGATGCTGATGGTTTAGCGAATTGGCTAGAGCAACATCATAAAAAGGAAACCCATGTGATTCAACCTTACCAACAGGGTATTCCAGCCAGTATTTCATGTGTGATGCATCAAGGCCGAGCGCAAGTGTTAAGCTGCAATAGACAAATGATTTTCATTGAAAACAATAAGTTAAGTTTCTCCGGCAGCCAGGTAAATGGCATGCGTGATTTCTGGCCTGAGTTTGAGTTGTTAGCACAAAAAATAGCATTAACCGACAAGGATTTGAATGGTTACGTGGGAATTGATGTGATTGTTAACACGCAGAACTACAACGAAATAACAGTAGTGGAAATCAATCCGCGCCTGACAACCAGTTATGCAGGTTTGGCAGAAGCGACCGGCGAGAACCCAGCGGAATTGATTATGAATACTTTAACGCAGCCCCATTTTGTTTGGCCAGTTCTGCAGCGAAATGTGGTGAATATTCATGTCTAAACCGGTTGTCATCGGCTGGGATATTGGCGGCGCACATCTTAAAGCGGTTGTGTTGGATAAAAATGGCGCGCCATTAAACTACATACAATTACCTTGCCAATTATGGCGTGGGTTAAATGAGCTTGAAAATGCCTTTAAAAGTGTTTTCAAGCAAATTCGCGTCACGCCAAACGATGTATTACAAGCAGTTACAATGACGGGTGAATTAGTAGATTTATTTTCTAATCGTCATACAGGTGTATGCGAAATAGCAAAAAGCGCAGTTGCTTTGCTGGGTCAGAATACATTTTTTTATGCGGCAAATAACGGGTTTGTGCAATACAGAAATGTTGCTAAACACGCAATGAAAATTGCTTCAACTAATTGGCATGCCAGCGCCAGCTTATTGGGCAGGTATGTAAGCGATGCACTGTTAATAGATATTGGCAGCACCACTAGCGATATTATCCCGATAGCGCAGAGTAGGGTTGCAACTCAGGCGTTATCGGATGCCAGCCGTATGCAAAATGATATGCTAGTTTATACAGGTGTGGTACGTACACCAATTATGGCACTGGCACAAAAACTACCCTTAAATAGTAGCGGCGAAGAAGTTGAAATGAACGTGGCGGCAGAATATTTTGCAACCATGGCCGATGTGTATCGATTAACTGGCGAATTGCCTTTGGCAAAAGATATGGCTGAAACTGCTGACGGAAAAGGAAAAACACAGCATGAATCGGCTCGCAGACTAGCGCGAATGGTGGGTTACGATATAGAAGATAAACCGATTGAAACATGGCTAAAATTGGCTGTTTCATGCCGAGCTTTACAGTTAAAACAACTTAAATTAGCTGTTTTAAAACACCTTAAACCCAATATGTCTATTATAGGCGCAGGCGCTGGTAGCTTTTTAGTTAATGCACTGGCGACAGAATTGGATTGTGAATATTTTGCCCTGAGTGATATTTTAAAATCGACTGATTTACAATCTAATTTTGCGCAGATTCAGCCACTTAATGATTTACAGCAAGCTGATTTGGAAATGTGTTTTACAGCGTATGCGGTGGCACATTTGGCTTTAGCTAATCAAATGTTTAACAAGGCTGTTTAGCATGGTTTTATTACAGCACGAATTAAGTTATCACCATGACAGTGCGTTGCTATTTGAGCAGATGGCACATCAAGAATGGGCGATGTTATTGGATAGTGGTCAGGCAATCAATATCAAAACAGGTTTGGCCGGCAGCCAATATGGTCGCTACGATATATTAGTTGCAGAACCATTTGCCACTTTGGTGACCACAAAGAAACAGAGCAGAATTACCCATAATGGGCAGACGATTGTTTCTGAAGACGATCCGTTTATGGTGCTAAAAGCATTTCTTAACCAATACAAAGCACGCAAAAATAACGCGCATCCGAGTAAATCAAATCTTAATAAATCAAACACTGAATATCCATTTGCAGGCGGTGCATTGGGATATTTTGCTTATGATTTAGC
>JAZKEJ010000026.1:5006-14584 GCA_040387095.1 Pseudomonadota bacterium
ACCTCAAAAATCTATTCCAACCTAAGCAAAAGCCAGTATTTTCAAGCGTTTAACAAGATTAAAAGCTATATTGCTGCAGGTGATTGCTACCAAGTTAATTTAGCACAGCGTTTTTATGCAGAAGTACAGGGCGATAGCTGGCAAGCTTACAAAAAGTTGCGCGAAATCAGCCCTGCGCCTTTTATGGCTTATATGAATTTGCCGTTGAATGAAACAGAACATTTCCAGGTTTTATCCAACTCGCCCGAACGCTTTTTGCAGACGGATAGTAATCATGTGGAAACTAGGCCGATAAAAGGCACGCGACCGCGTTCAGCCGACCCTGAACAAGATCTAGCTTACTCAAACGAGCTATTGACCAGCCTTAAAGATAGAGCGGAAAATGTGATGATTGTGGATTTGCTGCGCAACGATATAGGCAAAAATTGCAGCATTGGCAGCGTAAAAGCCGATAAGCTATTTCAACTGCAAAGCTTTGCCAATGTGCATCATCTGGTGAGTATTGTTACAGGTAAATTAAAGCAAACTGCAACTGCGGTGGATTTATTAAAAGGCTGCTTTCCAGGCGGATCTATTACTGGTGCGCCCAAACTGCGTGCGATGCAAATTATTGAAGAGCTGGAGCCGCATCAGCGCGGGCTTTATTGTGGCGCGATTGGTTATATTGGATTCGATGGAAAGATGGACACTAATATTGCTATTCGTACAGCAATTATTTGTAAAAATGTATTCAGCTTTTATGCCGGCGGCGGTATTGTGGCCGATTCGGTTGCAGATAAAGAATACGATGAAACGCTGGATAAAGCGTCTAAGCTTAAAGCATTGCTGGAACACTTTTCAACCACTCATACTGATTAGTGGGTACTTAAAATTCTTGTTTCATATGAATTACTTAACTAAATAAATATAGCTAAAATTGTGATAGCAATAAAAACTACTTATAATAGATTAATCAATAATAACAATAAGGAATGAAAATGGAACCGTTTATCAATGTGCGAGACAGGCCTATCTGGATTGTTAAAATTGGCGGCAGCCTGCTTGGTTCACCCGAGTTAGAGCGTTGGTTAGCCATATTTGCAAAATTCAGTGACGGTAATATTATTATCGTACCAGGCGGCGGCGTGTTTGCCGATGCTGTGCGCGATGCGCAAAAACTATCTAAAATTAGCGACGCCTGTGCACATCGTTTAGCGGTGCTGGCGATGGATCAATATGGGTTATTGTTAGCGAATATGAATCCGCTTCTTGCCACTGCTAGAACGCAGCTGGAAATTGACGAACGCACTTGGCAGCACCGCGGCATTGTTTGGCTGCCAAGTCATATGGTGCTTTCTGATGACAGTATTCCGCAAAGCTGGAACGTAACATCTGACAGTATTGCTGCGTGGCTGGCGCAAAAACTGAATGCACAACATCTAATCTTGGTGAAATCGGATAAACCCGATACCGCAGAATTAAGCCTGAAAGTGATGACGCAAAATGGCGTGCTTGATGAAGCGTTCAGTGATTTTGTGCTGAACAAGACCTTTGGCAAATGGATGTTGAACAAAACCGACTATACGCATTTTTTAGAAGGTTTAAGTGAGTTAACGCTAGATAGAGTGGGCTCTTCCATTCATTAAGGTGTTTTATTTCAAAAAACCTAGCCACTTAAAATAGTCATTATTTAACGAGCAATTATTTAACTGTTAAGCTTTTAAGAGGTATTTGTCATGACAGCAATCGTGTATTCAGAGTCCGAAGTAACAGCAAAACTTGAAAGTGAATTGCCAAATTGGTTTTTAGAAAATGGCTGGATACGTCGCAAATATAAAACCAGTGGCTGGAAAGCCACGCTGATGGTAGTCAATACCATCGGACATTTGGCAGAAGCGGCTTGGCATCATCCCGATTTAACCGTTTCTTATGCATTCGTAATTGTGAAGTTACAAACGCATGATGCCAAAGGTATTACCGATAAAGATTTTGAGTTGGCGGCAAAAATCGAGCAAGTGATTGCTTGGCAACCAGCAAAAGAAGGCGGCGCTTTACAAGGCACACCAAACGATGATGCAAGGTTTAAATATATTAAATACGACTGAGGTCAATCCCTGCAACAACCAGTCGTTCCGCTGTTAAAGCTATGGCAGCCCGATTACCTTAAGGTATTCCTCAAGTGTGAGGCTTAACTTTTCTAGTGAATTATTTATATCATCCAAGCGAATATTAGAATCAAGATGCAGCTTTGCTAAAAGCTCTTGATGCGCTTCCACTGCATTGATGTGTTCTACATATTTTGTATTTTTTAAGTGTTCAGTTTCCATAATAGTATCTTCAATCAAATAATGACTATACTACTCGCCATGATTTATTAAGGAAATAATTTTGTCATGGCATCGGCACACTTTTTCTGCTTTTTCCCCTTTGTCGTACATGTTAACGTCGGCTTTAATTGTCGTTAACCCTCACTCTAAATTGAACAGGAAATATTCATGCTGAAGTTGATCAATAAAAATATCTTAACTGGCTTGATCACGCTATTACCCGTGATATTAACCCTGTATTTACTTTATTGGTTTGTGGTAACGACTGAAACAATGCTTGGCGGCATCATACGAGGCATAGTACCTGAGGGATTCTATAAACCTGGCATGGGTGTAGTGGCTGGACTGATTGTTGCCTTTTTAGTCGGCCTGGTTATGCAGACTATTATTGCACGGCAATTACTTGCGTCTATCGAACGGCTTGTGCAAAGAGTGCCGGTGATTAAGTCCGTTTATCTATCCATCCGTGATTTTCTTGACTATTTTTCATCACAGAAAAAGAATGATTTTGAGCAGGTGGTTGCGGTTACCATTGGAGAGACTGGTATGCAATTGATAGGCCTTGTGACGCAGGCTGATATGTCGAAAATGCCTGCTGGATTAAATCAGAAAGACAGTTTATTGGTTTATATTCCCATGAGTTACGGTATTGGTGGTTTTGCTGTACTTGTGCCACGTAAATCGACTAAGCCACTGAATATGAGCATGGAAGAAGCCATGCGCTTCACGCTAACAGCAGGCGTAACTGGGGTCCAAAAATTAGAGTCTAAGTGATTTGCAAGTAATTTTTAAGTGATGAAAATGTGTTAAATCAGTTCTGATCAATGCAGTTAACATCTTTTTTTGGGTCAAATTAGCTATTAACTCTTTGAAAACCAGTTATTCAAATTTCTGTTTTTCAAACCGTCCAAAGTGCAGCATAATCGCTGGCAAAATCAGTAAGTTTAATATGGTTGAAGTAACAAGGCCACCCACAATAATTGTCGCCATTGGGCCTTCAATTTCACGACCTGGCTGACCACTGCCTGCGGCCAATGGCAACAAGCCCAGCGCAGTGACTAATGCAGTCATCAGCACAGAAGGTAGCCGCTCGGACGCGCCGCGAATGCAGGTTTGTAAGTTCCATACGCAGTTTTCCTCATCCACCAAGTGTTGGAAATGTGAAATCATCATAATGCTATTACGCAATGTGATGCCAAACAGTGTTACAAAACCGACTAATGAACCTAATGATAACCAGCCACCAGTAAACAATGCTGCCAGTACGCCGCCAATTAATGCGAAAGGCAGATTAGCAAATGTGAGTAATAAGTTGCGCAGCCTACCAAACGCCACATATAGCATTAAAAATATTGCCACGCCTGCGAACAATGAATGCACAATCAGTTTTTCGCGTGATTTTGCATTCTCTTCTGCTTCGCCTGTAAATTCTAAGTAATTACCCACGTTTAAGTGAATGTCACTTTTAATTTGTTTTTTCAATTCATCGGTAAAGCTTTCAACATCGCGTCCTTCAACATTTGCGGTAATGGTTTGAATACGTTTTGCACCAGCGTGCAAAATTTTAGAGCGACCATTTTCTTGTGAGATAAAAGCAATATCTTTTAAATGCAATAGTTTTCCATCAGGATTAAATAATGGAATATTGCCAATATCGCCTATATCATCGCGCGCTTCTTCTTCAAGCACCACACTTAAACCCACTACATGGCTGCCAATGTAAACTTGTGCAATAGGTACACTTTCGTAAGCGGTTCGAATCGTATCCAATACGTCAACAGGCTGTAATCCCCAGCTGGATAGCGCATCCGGGCGTAATCGAATAACTGCTTGCGGTGTGCCTGGTGGCGATTGCACCATCACACCTTCAGCGCCTTTTATGCTGGAAACGATACTGGCAATCTTTTGCGCATCACGGTCTAGCGCATCTAAATCGTTGCCATAGACATTAATGACGACAGAAGCGGCATAGCCTGAGATGGTTTCTTCAATACGTTCGGTTAAAAAGGTGTTAATAGCAAAGTTAACACCAACAAAGCCAATTTCGGCTTTGCCGTCATTATCTTCATCAGTCGCATCACCAGCCAACTCTTCGCGAATATCAGCCAATATGCGGTTTTGTTCTTCACCTGATAATGTGCCAATTTCAATTTCAAATTCACTGTAATGCGTACCAAAGGTATCAGCGCCATTTTGTGCGCGGCCGACCCATTGCGTGACCGATTTAACCCCTTTAATGTCACCAATTACCTTGGCGACTTGTTTGCCAAGTCTTAACGATTCGGTCTCTGAAGTACCGGGCACCGCTGTCATGTGCATAATAAAATGCCCTTCATGCAATGCGGGGATAAATTGACTTTTAAATAAAGGCAGAATCCCTAAGCCTAAGCCAATGAACAAAAAGCTCAGTGCGATAATCAGCTTGTATTGCTTTTCAATTTTATGGAGCAATTTAACGTAGCCACGCTTAATGAATCTAATCATCGGCGAATCTTCAGCAGACAATTCGGCATTACCCAACATCAGATAGCACAAAGCTGGCGTTAAAGTGAGAGCAACCACAAGGGACGCCAAAATGGCAGCGATATAAGCAAAGCCGAGCGGGGCGAAAAGTTTACCAGCCACGCCGCCCAAAGTAAGCAGAGGCATGAAAACCAGGGCCACAATAATGGTGGCGTAAACTACAGAACTACGCACTTCCATGGATGCGTGATAGACAACTTTTGCGATCGACTGTTGGTTTGCTAATAAGCGATTTTCGCGCAAGCGTCTGAAAATATTTTCAGTATCAATAATGGCATCATCGACCACCTCGCCAAGTGCAATTGCCAAACCGCCCAGCACCATAATATTTAAACCGATATTAAAATAATTGAGGACGACAATCGCAGAGAGCAACGATAGCGGAATGGCAGTTGCTGATATAAATGCTGTACGTACATTGAATAAAAATAAAAACAAAATAGTAATGACTAGAACTGAGCCAATTAAAATATCAGTGCGCACACCGGCAATCGCGGTTTCAATAAAGTTGGCAGGGCGGAACAAGCCTTCGTGTAAGGTCACTTTTTCTGCCGCTAGTGTTGGCTTAAGTTCTTGCAGCGCGGCTTCAATTGCCTGTGTTACTGCGTGAGTGTTTGCGCCAAGCTGGCCTTGTACCGATAAATATATCCCAGTTTCCTGGTTGATCGCTGCCGCACTGATTGAAGGTGCTGCACCTTCTACTACGCGACCAATATCACCCAATTTAATGGTATGTCCATTTTTATGTAACAGCGTTGCTTTTGCCAAGCTGGCAGCAGTAGTTGCCTGACCTTCAATATTAACAATCAGGCGCTGATTGCTGTTTTGAATGTAACCAGCACCGCTAACACCTGTTGCTCTTTGCGTGGCAAGTAATACGTCATTGATATTTATTTGATAGCGCACCAGTTTTCTAGGGTCAATCTGCACTTGAAACTGGCGCACTTCACCGCCAAAAACATTCACGTCGGCCACACCCGGAATCGCTAATAAATGTGGTGTAATGGTCCAGTCCACAAGGGTACGCAATTCCATTAAATTGCGTTTTTCAGACGTGACACCAAAACCTAAAACAGTACTTGCTGAAGAAGTAAGTGGTGTGATGTTTGGCGTAATGCCTTTAGGAATTTGATTGGTAAGTGTATTTAAGCGCTCAGCAACGGCTTGTCGATTACGGTAAATAGCTTCGGTATTGGTACCAGCTTCTTCATCAAATATAACCGTGACAATTGATAGCCCCGGAATCGACTGAGAACGCATGCTCTTTACCCCCACCGTTCCTGCCAGGCTGGTTTCTATGGGTTGGGTTACTAAGCTTTCAACTAACTCTGCTGATAAGCCGGGTGATTCGGTTTGGATAATAATTTGGGTGGGTGAAAACTCTGGAAAAACATCCAAGTTTGCTCTGGTTAAACTAAATAGGCCATAAAAAACAATCAGGCTGGCAATGCCAATAATCACGCCATAAAAGCGGATAGAAAAACGCACTAAAGCAGACATCATGGTTGTAGTTCGCTATCTGCGTTTTGAATAAAAATACGCTGCTTAACCCTAATAGCAGCAACGCAATTTGCATTGGAAATAATGGCTAACTTGAACAAATTAGTCATCATTTTCATTTTTAATCAAATATTTAAACTCTTCTGACAATAGCAATTGCGCGCCACTAACGACAATCTCGGTGTCTGGCTCTATGCCCTGATTAAACCAGCCTGCATCAATTTCGGTATCAGTTGAAATTGGTTTGCGCACAAATAAGCTGTCTTCGGTTTTATTCTGTGCTGACTGTTCCTGTTTAAAATATGCCCAAGGTTTACCGGCATACCAGACCACCGCATTACTCGGAATAATCACACCATTACTGGCATCATCTGAGGCTGGTTCTACTTCTACATTAACACGCATGCCGATACGTAATAAATCAGCAGGTGCGCTGTAATAAAAAGTATTCCCAAAGCCATTGCTATCGCTGGTTGCAGCGGCTGACACATAGATTGCTTTAATCGGACTGGAAGATTCGGTGAGCTGCGTGACATTAACAATTGAGCCTTCCACTGGCGGCAAAGTATTTAGCGGCAAACTGATTTGTATTAATACATTTTTTTTGTTCAATAAATCAGCCATATGTGGGGAAAGGTTTTCACTTAAAGCAATTTTTGCCAGAGTTTTACCCCATTTTAGTTGTAAGCTAGATTTTAAGTTCTTTATTTGTAATTCTAACGAGTTAATAGTGGCTTGATCTGCGTTCACCACAGCCAATGCCTCTTGCAACGCTAAATCAGATACATTTTTATTGTCAGCATTCAATGTTTGAAGCCGTTGATACTGCTGAACTTTTTGTTGTGTTCCCGCCTGTGCCAATCTAAGATTAGCTTGTAAGCTTAAAAAATTTGCTTTCGCGTCTATTAATTGATCAATTGCTACCACGCTACCAAAACTTTTAACTTCCCCTTGAAAAGAAGTGCTGGCGATTTTAGCTGTTTTGATACCGCTATTTAATTGAGTGGCTATGGGGAGCGTAACCGTGTTGATGCCTTCAACTGTTGAAACACGGCTTGGACTTTCAATCTCTTCCTCTTGCTCGGCTTGATAAGTTTCAAACTCGTCTTTACCGTAAAAAACCAGCATCCAGAATAGCGTCACAATTAATAGCGCCTGTAGACTAATAATAACAATCAGTTTTTTATTCACGTTTAAGCCCTGTTTTATCTTTTGTCATCGCGTAAATCGGCTCATCGTAGATCGGCTTTTGCATGACATCTTCGATTGCGATCATTGCTCTTAAGCTATTAAATTTCAAGATTAATAATTGCTGTTGTGCCAAAAAATATTGTAATGATTGCTGCGTAACCGTTAGTCGATCAGTTAAGCCTGCATCCAATTGTTTTTGTAACTGATTTTGCTGATTTTGCTGGTTTTTCAGTTGTAATTGCAATTGCTCAACATTCTGTAATGCGGTTTTTAATTGCGCATGTGCCAAACTTAAATCGCTGATGACTTTAGTTTGTAATACCTCAAATTGCGCGCCTTCCACTTCGCGTAACTGTTTTGCTTCAGCAATTAAAGTTTGGTTTTTATTCAGCAGATTAAGTAGGCTAGAAAAGCCAAGCGACCAAATACTATCCCCAAACTCAAATATAAAACCTGGTGATAATGCTATATCTGGCGTTTGTTTGGCTACTTCTAATTTTATTCTTGCTTCCGCCGCCGCGTATCTGGCAAGACTACGACGAATATCCAAACGGTTAAGTAGAGCGTTTTGTTGTAGGTTTTTAAACTGATGTTGTTGATCTAACAAACTGGATTGTTGGCTTAGTAGTGTGTCCACATCGATTGGTTTAATAGAAATTTCGCTTATTTTATCCAGACTTAAGCCTGTGTCAGCGGCTAAAGCGGCACGAATCTCAACTAACTGAGTTGCTGATGTTTTGGCTGAAATCTGGGTTTTTTGTTGCATCAACTTAACGTTATTTAAAGTTGAATAATCAGCCAGACCTAACTCTAAACGCTTTTCAAGCATATCAACAATGGCACCATGCGCAACAAGTTCGTGACTTAACTGCTGCTGCAAGGCTGTATTTTCATGATAAGCGATCAGGTCTTTGGCAATTTGGCTGCGAATAAGCCATGCCATTTCTGCCACATCCAGTTCTGCGGCATCGCGAATATACTGTGCATTCTCAACACGAATGGCCCGCTTGTTGGCTGTTACAATCGGAATATCCACATTCAAGCCGTATGCCCAAGGGTTTATATCATCGTTGGCGCGATCGCTGCGCGCAAAAGTGCCGCTTAGCGTCGGATTCTGGCGTTGGTCTGCGATGTCAATCGCCGTGTTGGCTAATGCTAGCTGCGCTTTAACCACGTCTAGTTTTGGGTTGAAATATAAAGCCGCGCTTGTCAGCTCATTTAAACCCCACTGTTTAAAAGGCAAATCAGTGGCAGGGTAGCCTTGGTTGATTAAATAAGCCTGAAATGCAGCATCATCAGTATTTTTGCTGGAAATCTTAATGCTGACTTCTTTTGGGTCAAGCGGTTTCGCTACGTACATTTCTTTTGCACAAGCACTGATTAAGCCGCAAAAAATAATGATGCCGCCAATAACTAGTGTGTTATTGGCGGCTATTTTGTTGGGCGATTTTTTTTTAATTGTATCGAAATTATGCATTCAATATATGTAGACATGCGTTCTAAGCTAATTAAACATCAGCTTGATTTTTTATTTAAGCATCAATGGTTGCATGTACCGCGCCAAGCGCATCCTGCAGCGTTTCTTCAGAAAGCTTGTTAATCGTTGTTGCCAATAAATCTGCTGCCTCAACAGTACGAATTGGCAAATCATGCGTATTTAACTCAGCAATTAAACCAGTGGCTGCACCTGCAATAATCAATAAAGTTTCGCGCTCTTTCATCAGCAGTTCTAATTCTGAACGCAACATATTATTTTCGGCAGAGTGTTGTGTGTTTTGCATAAACCATTCTTTCTATTAAATTCATTTTATATCTTGCTAGTTGTGATGCTGGCTTGTCAACCAACTTATCAGTATCAGCTGGATATTTGTGCTGAGATAGCGACTTTCTCTTATCAAATTAATTGATATTAAGATATAATACGCATCTTCATTGTTTAGGGATACCTAAAACAATGAATCGGAATCACCTGCGAGAGTGGCGGAATTGGTAGACGCACTGGATTTAGGTTCCAGCGCCGTAAGGCGTGAGAGTTCGAGTCTCTCCTTTCGCACCAGT
>JAZKEJ010000027.1:0-7900 GCA_040387095.1 Pseudomonadota bacterium
GAAATGGACGCATAAAGGTTTGCGACCTTTTAATAAAGTTTGGCCAAAAGTTATTGACAAAGCCAGCATCAGCCCGATATCAAGCATCCAGAATATCAGCCCCGTGTGTTGTTTTATCAATGACCATAAAAGCCAGGAAGCAAAGCACAAAATGAGCAGTGTCATTACGCTTATCAAGCGCGATGCGGTTTTGAAGGTGTAAGTCATGACCAGTAAAAATATGGGGATTAATGCCAATACAGCGCCAACCGAACTGTATTGGCCGGATGAGTTAACGTGATGCACCAACAAGGCATAAGTCACAATAATTATTGTGATGCCTAACCCGCGTGCGATTTTGATGGCTTTAGGCATTTTGCTTATGCATCACTCAATTTGTTTTATGTTCAGCAACATAGTCTGTCAAATGACGTAGCGAACTGAAAATTTGGTGATTATTTTCACTGTCTGCCTTAAGCTGCAAGCCATAACGTTTTGAAATGACCAAAGCCACTTCAAGAATATCAATAGAGTCTAAACCAAGTCCGTCGCCATAAAGTGGTGCATCTGGGTCAATTTTATCTGCGGCAATATCCAAGTTTAATGCTTGTACCATTAGATCAGCAATTTCAAGCTGTAAATCTGTATTATTTTCTATCATGATTGTCTTTTTAAAGTGAACGCACCGAATTTAAATGCGTAATTAAGTGATGGACTAAATAGTATAGTGAACTATGAATACACGCCAAGTTCTTTTTGATTATGTTGTTAAATTTGAATTAAAACCAGCATAAAGCACAGCTATCTTATGCTTTAAAGTTCAATGTACGCTTGCTGAAATTTTCATTGCGCAAGCCTGAATGATCTGATTTTGGGCAGCATAGTAACCAATTGCTTGGAAAACACTTGTTTTGTTAAACGCGCTTAAGGCTTGTAAGTTATATCCACTATATTGCTGGCTTTATATACTAAAAACGCCAACAAAACACTTAGTTATTTTAGCTGTTAATTAAAGTTTTGCGTGAATGTACATCTCTGATCAACAATGTTTGAGAAATGACCTTTGCAAAACTCTCTAATGCCGCTTTTTCGCACTCATTAAGCTGGTTGGCTTTGGTATCTATTACGCAGAGCGATCCAATTCTCTCGCCTAAAGGTAATGTAATTGGTGCGCCCGCATAAAATCGGATATTCGGGCTACCAGTGACTAATGGATTGTTTTTAAAGCGTTCATCCAGTGTTGCGTCTTTCACTTCCATCACCTGTTCCGACAAAATAGTATGTGCGCAAAATGCCTGTTCTATCGGCGTTTCTGTGATGCCATTTAAACCCACATTAGATTTAAACCATTGACGATCTTCTTCAATAAACGAAATTAATGCAATCGGTGTCCTGCAAATTTCGCTGATTGCACGCGTAATGGTGTTAAACAAGGATTCATAGGGCGAATCTGATATTTTGAGTCTTCGCAAAGCTGCTAATCGTTTAATCTCTACTGCTGGTAGGACGGAATGATTCTGCATGCTGACTCTCGCTTCAGATAAAAGTTTGAGACTCTAAAATGGCCTCAACCCAGCTTATTCAATTACAGCGATTTTGCGCAGGAAATAAACACGAAAAATATGATTGGATAGCTGGAATTTCATTGAGTATATATTGGCTGCCTTTGTGTAATCTGTACGTTGCCGTACGAATTAGCTGAATATATTTAGACAGGTTAATCTGTTTCATATCCTAACAAAGCAAAGTTTATTACAAGCTAAATATCTGCTTAAAATAAATCCTGTTGTCTATTTATTTTAAGCATTGTTTGTTTTTTAGATGTTTTAGAAGAGTTAAGTTTTTTTGAGGATTTAACTTTTCTTGATGCATGTTTGGTGATGATTCTTTTGGTTTCTTCAGAGTGATTTGAATCATGCTTAGCATCGCTAAGTTTTGCCCGCGCTTGCCGTGAAGCTGTATCTATCGCCACGATAGGCGCAGGATAATTTTGTCCAATGATGCAGCTATATTGCAGCTGCAACTCGTGCGTCATCAACCAAGGTTCAAAAATCCAGGTGGTTGGGACATTTTTTAATGCGGGGATCCATTTACGTACAAAATTACCTTCTGGGTCTTGGTCTTTAGCCTGCTTGACTGGATTATAAACGCGCATTGTATTGATGCCTGTTGTGCCAGACTGCATTTGCACCTGCGGCCAATGGATTCCGGGCTCGTAGTCTAAAAATTCTCTGGCTAAATGCAATCCTGGCTCGCGCCAGTGCAGCCAGTATAGATAACTTGACGTGCTAATCAACATGGCGCGCATTCTAAAATTGATCCAGCCAACTTCACGCAGCATTGCCATGCAGGCATCTACAAGCGGCCAGCCCGTTTTACCTTGTATCCATTTGTGCAGTTTTTCTTTTGCGCCGGGTTCTGCATACGTTTCATCCCTCACACCATTGAGCGCGGGATGTAAATTTTGATACTCAATGCTTGGTTCTGATTCGAGCTTTTGCATAAAATGGCAATGCCAATGCAAGCGGCTTTCAAAACCAACTAAGCCAGCAGTCAGATTTTTAGGATATTTATCAGGATTTTCTTTTATACGTTTGTGCTGGATTCGTAAAGATTGAATGACCTCTTTAATACTCAGCACGCCCCACGCCAGATAGGGTGAGATTCTAGAGCCTGCTTCCTCTGAAGAAATAGGGCTGGATATACCACCACGATAACGACTTGCACGTCCATTTAGAAATGAGTGAAATATCTTTAATGCATGATGACGTCCGCCTTTCTGACGCAAAGGCTTATCTGGCTGGGGTTTGTGCAAATAAGCTGTATCAGATGTGATTTCATTAACAGCTTGTATGCTGTTGGCTTGTGAATTTTTTATCTGTGCTGGAATAACTGCCGTTGGAGTAGGGTATTGCGGCGCAGACATTCTCTTTTGCCAGATTGCGTTCCAGGTATCACGACTTTTTAAGCGCCGTACGACGCCATTTTGCGGATACTCATTCCAAGTCACTTGATGCTGGCGACACCATGCGCCGACTTGAATATCCAGCGCATAAGTATGGTGATTGCCGGTTTCTTCATGGCTATATAAATTTAATAGGGGATGAGATTGCTTAAGCGAATTGAGTAAATGCAGGATGCCATCGGTTGATTCATAAAGCGTTAACCCGATAGCAGACAAATCAACCCTTAGCGCAGCCAGGCATTCGCGTACAAACATCACGTGCTGCGTGGAATAGTCAGGGCTTGACCATACGCTTTCATCCCAAGTGAAAACAGGCAACAAATGGCCATGTTGAGAAGCTGCGTAAAGTGCTGCATGATCTTGAATGCGTAAATCGCGCTTGAACCAGACGATATTGATTTGCTTATCCATCAAAGCAGTTTAAATCAACTTTTCAGTCAGGCTATAAATCTTATCTTACAGCGTCAATTTGCTCTATATATAGCCGAGTAGAAAGAAGTCCTAAATGCGTATGATGTTTAGCAGGCGACATCCATTGAGTTAATAATTGCATTAACTCAGTTTTGTCTTTGGCCTTAGCCACTTTGCTATTAAATGACGCTTCATCTTCAGTAATGCTTATTTCATGCACTGGCGCAGATTTAAGCGGTTGTGAGTCATTAACGTGAGTGAATAAAGATTTTTGACGCAACTGCATTTTTATAATGTTAGAAGGCTGATTACCTAACGCTTTATTGTTTTCAGAATGTTCGTTCAGATCTTGATTAACAATATTCCTATTAATGGCTTGGCCCAGTCTTTCAGCTCTGGGCAAGGTTTCAAGTGCTGTTCCTGCAATCCAGTCGTAAATAACTTGTTTTTCATAAGTGCTAAAAACGCCATACATCGATGCCTTATCGCCCTCAATCAATTGCCAGAATCTGGAATTTTTTGGGTCTTGATTTCTCATAATCCATTGATTGTTTTCTAAAGCTTGTAAAAATTCCGGAATATTCTGTGAATTTTCCAGCCAGGTATTGATTGGTTTGCCGCCAATAGAACAATGGTCGCCGTGCATATATTTGCCAAGCGTGGATTTTTGTTGGAAGATTTCGATGATTTCTACATCTATATTGTAGCTGTTAATAATGCTCATGGTGCTTAAACCATCCTGGTTTAGCGCCATGCCCGCAATCACTCGTTTAAAATAATCTTGATGGTTAACATCGTCTGGCAAAGAATCTCTGAAGGCATCAATTGCCATCTTGGAATGCCCAGTCAATGCATTGTCAACAGTGACATGCAAAGTGAAATAATAAGGGTCGATATTCAGCTCTCTTAACTCATAAGCCGTTATCATCAAATGCAGCGGTAATTGCTCGTAAGCCAAATTAAAACCGATGATTTCAGGTGTAAAAGCTTCGGTATTGCAACCTAATGCTAATTGGATTGCGCCCTGTATGAAAAATTTATCGGAAAGTTGATCCAACTCTTCAAAGCCATATTTGTTTAATAATTGGCGAAACAATACAACATGATTTTTGCGTACATCGCCGTTACCTAACTCGTCTAAATAAATGCTGATTAACTTAGAGAATTTCTCATTTTCGGCATGATGAATAAATCCATGTAGCCATGAACCATCCACCATCTTGGTTGGCGCAACCAGCTTTATAAAATTAAGCGCGTGAGATTTATTTTTGAATAATCGCCTAGGGTTTCCATTTTTACGCTCAAGTAAATACTGATGATATTGCTTGCCGACTTCCTCTGCATTGCGGATTATCCAAGCCTTTAAATCATCATAATTGGTAGGCAAAGCATTGCTACCAACTACAACTTTATCTAGCTGCAATCGGATAAAATTTTCCCCTTCCATTTGAGTTTCATGACAAGATTCATTCAGCAATCGGAAATATTTTGCCTTGTAAAAAGTGTCAAGAACTTCGGAAGGTTGTTCGCACATTTTTGTATTTAAGCTGTGGAAATTTTGCATATCAATATTCTGTAAATGGTTAAATAGTGCTTAATTTATTTAAGCAAAAGCTTTAGCAATCTGATTATCTTTTAATCCATAGCCTGTTTTTATAAGTCATTCACTTTAACTGGCGTAGGAACTCGCTTACAGGTGTTTTTAAACAAATCTGCTAAGCTGTTTTGTAATTAAATACAGGTTTAATTGAACAAGGGATCGAAATTGAGTGAATATAATTCTGATGCGCTGATCGATTTATTAAAGCTGCTTAGCAGGCAAAACTACATTAACTATGCAATCACACCGCATAGTCATGCCATTGTAAATGCACGTCCAGATAATCTAATGGCCAAAGACAGCATTGGTGCTTTAGGTTGGAGCAGGGAATTCACAGCTAGTGTTTCAGGTGATGAGTTATTTAATCTATTACAAAAAGCCAAAGTATTAGAAGTCTCTGAACATGGCTGGAAATGCAAGATACGCGTATCAACTTATGACAATGTGCAATTTATTCACTCCTCATTTCCCACCAATCATCATGATTCGGTGTTCTTTGGCCCGGATACTTATCGTTTTGTCAGGGCAATAGAGTTACATTTAAGCGATCTTAATCCTGCAAAAATAAAACGCGCAGTAGATATTTGCAGCGGTAGTGGAATTGCGGCAATCATCATGGGGCTTGCAATGCCGGATTGTGAAGTTATCGGCGTTGATATTAACGACAGGGCACTGGAATTAAGCCGAATAAACGCTTTAGCCGCAAACGCATGCAATGTTGAGTTTTTGAAAAGTGATTTACTAAAAAATGTAGAAGGGCAGTTTGATTTGATAGTGGCAAACCCGCCTTATTTAATAGATAAATTAGAACGCGAATATCGGCATGGTGGAGGTGAGTTTGGAGAGCAGTTATCACTGGATATTATTGATACCGCGCTTGCAAGATTAGCCCCCAATGGAACGCTATTGCTTTACACAGGTTCGGTGATTGTTAATGGCCGCGATTCCTTTAAAGAGAAACTCAATTCAAAGTTAAGTAGACTTAATCAGGCATATACCTATCAGGAATTAGATCCAGACGTTTTTGGCGAGGAGTTACTCAATCCAGTATATGCAGGCTGCGATAGAATTGCTGCGGTTTTGGTGAAATTTAATATGCTCAACCAATTCAACGCTTAACTTTTAACTTCATACTTTGGTTTAACCCATAACCCAACAAAAAACCAGCACAAGGCCAATGCACCAATACTAAAAATAATATCGCCAGGTACCCGCATCCATACTAATGTTTCTATTAAGGGCTGTTGCATAAATTCCGCCGAACGTGCATACCAATATCCGTGATCAAGCGCCGCTAAAAGTTGCAATGTACCGATAGGCAGTAAAGTCAGCACTGCCATCAAAGCCAGCCCGATATTGAACGACCAAAAGCTAATCTTCAGGATTCGCTCATCCCAGATTAGATCAGGCTTGAGACCGCGCAGACAAAATAGCACAAGACCGATGCCCAGCATGCCATAAACCCCGAACAGCGCAGTATGCCCATGCAAAGGCGTTAGATTCAACCCTTGCATATAGTAAAGAGACAGCGGGGGATTGATCAGAAATCCTAATAGACCTGCGCCAATAATATTCCAGAAAGATACCGCCAGGAAAAACATCACAGGCCAGTGGTAACGCCGCATCCACGGCACTGCCATGCCTATCTTGTAATGGTGATAAGCCTCAAATCCAATATACGCAAGCGGCACCACCTCAAGCGCGGAAAAACTCGCGCCTAGTGCAAGTACCGACATTGGCGTGCCGCTGAAGTAAAGATGATGTAATGTTCCAAGTACGCCGCCTGCCATAAAAATAATCGTAGCGAACAGCACAGCTATTGTCGCCGACTTGATTGGCAGCAGACCGAGGCGCGTAAAGATTATCGCTAGTACCGCTGTGGCGAAAACTTCAAAAAAACCTTCTACCCAAAGATGCACTAACCACCATCGCCAATATTCGATGGTGGATAGGTGGCTATGTTCATTTGAAATTAAAGCAGCCGCATAAAATAGGCCGATGGCGACGGTAGATAACATTAGCAATGCGATGATGGATTGCGATTCGTTTTTGGTACTAAGCGCTGGCCAAAGCGCGCGGCCAACTAGTATCAGCCATAAAATGAGTCCTATGAAAAGAAACCATTGCCAAAAACGGCCCATATCCGAATATTCCCAGCCTTGATGACCAAACCAGAAATTATATTCCAAGCCCATTTTTTGCATGACGGCAAACCATTGCCCAGTGAAAGCGCCGACAACAATAACGATTAGGCAAATCCACAATATATTGACGCCAAGACGCTGAAACTTTGGCTCATACTCTGAAATTGCAGGCGCTATGTAAAGGCCAGTGGCTAGCCATGCAGTCGCTATCCACAACACTGCTAGCTGGGTATGCCAGGTGCGAGTTATCGCATACGGTAATACGCTGGAAAGATTGAATCCGTATTGATATTGCCCTTCGATCTGATAGTGCGCAGTAATGCTGCCCAACAATATCTGTAACAAAAACATGCCCAGTAAAAGCCAGAAATATTTTGCGGTAGCCAGCATTGAAGGTGTAATGCGGATTGACCGCATAGGGTCCTTTTCGGGCAAAGTGTGCGTTTCAGGCCGGCGTTCTTCCGTAACTGCATGATGCCAGCCCAGCAATGCAATACCCGCAATCAGAAACAGCACACTGAACGCAGACCAAACATAAGTGCTGGATGGTGGGCTGTTGCCAACGAGCGGCTCACCAGGCCAGTTACTTGTATAGCTAATTTTACTTTCTGGGCGCTCGGTCACAGCGGCCCAGGAAGTCCACCAAAAAAAAGCGGTAAGCGCATGGCGATGCTCAGCACTCTGCACTGTATTGTTTTTCATTGCATAGGCTTCGCGCAATTCAGCTGTTGCTGCATCGTTGCCAAATAAGCTCTGATAATGACTGGCTACTTTGAGAATGGCAGCGGCGCGGTCATTGTC
>JAZKEJ010000027.1:8000-12851 GCA_040387095.1 Pseudomonadota bacterium
CGATAAGCAGTATTGCTAAATATAGCCAGAGTTTTTTAGTGTTGTTCATATTACCTTCCAGCTTTGCCAATCAGCTTTAGAATAAAAGCGAATTTGCCATAAATAATGCTTTTAAAAAACGCTAACAATTTCAGTGCTGGGTTTCAGATGAATATTGCAGGTAGATGATTTTTAGCAATTTATTATGTTCCTTTATGTCGCAGGCATCTGTTCGCTAGCGCCCATAAAATTAAACATTAATAATTGATTAGAGCTAACTTTTACCAGACATCTTTTGTAGCCTGCATAAACAAAAAAACCGCCATTAAGCGGGTTTTTATGTACAAATATTGCATGCAACAAAGAGTTAATGATTTGCTGGCATTAAATGCACGGCAAATGGATTGTGATACTTAATTTGAATTGCCATGTTTTGAGGTATAAAGCGCCTTAACATGGCGAGTTGTTTTGGGTTGCTTAGAACGAGTAGCTAGTGAAGCAACTAAGTCTAGTTGTTTACGCTTTAGATCGAGCTTAAAGTTTTGAAGCATACTTTCTAGGCGGTCTTTTAAATCTGTGTACTCTTGCTCTGTCAGCCCAGTATCGCAGGATACCTGCTGTTGAATCTTGCTCGTTTGTTGCTGTATTTCTTTACCACGAGATGTCAGGGAAATGATTTCTTGCCCATGCACTTTATCATCAATTTTGCGCGTGATAAATTCAGCACTTTCCAACCGTTTTAAAATAGGTGCCAATGTAGAAGGCACAAAATTTAGTCTGTCGCGAAGCTTATCAACACTTTGATCTTTATATTGCCACAGCACCAGCATGACTAAATATTGTGGGTAAGTAAGGCCAATCTCACTCAGATGCTTTCGGTATGACTTTGTCACTTCGTGTGTGGCAGAATACAACGCAAAACAGAGTTGGTTGCTTAGATGTAAATTCTTAAAGTCTTCCATATGTAAACTACATTAACACAGCAATAATTAGTGTGCAAATTAAATAGTACTGAATGCTTAGAAGGCTAGTACGAAAGGTTAAATTGACTAGGAAATGAGATTATTATCAAAAAATAATGCCCTTATTTGTGTATAACTACAACGCTAATTGATACCAATTGGGCACACCTTTGTCTCTATATCATACGCAGCAAGCAGTGAACAAAAAATGACATCGTGGCTAAGTTGGCTATTTTTGTATTTTTCAAACTGGCTGATATCGTGTTTTGAATGTTCACCTATCCACAACACTGCTGGAACGTGCGTTTGTTCTTTTGGCGCACTTTTGACCGGTGCGGCGTGTAAGTAAACACCATTTTCCCCTAACGACTCTCCATGATCACTGACATAAATCATGCCGGTGTTAAACGCTTGGCTATGTTTTTTTAGAGATTGAATCGTTTCAGAAAGAAAATAATCGGTGTAAAGAATTGCATTATCGTATCCGTTATCAATTTCTTGTTTACTGCAGTTTTCTAAATTGCCATCTAAACATACTGGCTGAAATTTTTTATATTCACTGGTGTAACGCCGATAATACTCTGGACCGTGATTACCTAATTGATGTAACACGATCAAAATATCACTCTGCTTATTTTCTTCAATAAACTCATCAAGTCCGCCCAGCATGCCGACATCCCGGCACTCGGCATCACACTTCGGATTCATGGTGGGTGTGCGAAAGTCCTCATACTTAACTCTTAAAGCAACCCCTTTTGAGTCTGAGTTATTGTCGCGCCATAATACTTTTACGCCGTACTTTTTAAGTACATCAAGTGCATTTTCAAGAACCCGTGCTTTATCGCGCCTGTAATCATCCGCTCCCAATATCGAAAACATACAAGGCAAAGATTCTGAAGTAGAAGTTGCACATGATTTTACATTACTAAAACTAATCATTTTTTCTTTAGAAAGCAGTGGGTTGGTTTCTCTGGAGTAGCCATTTAAAGAAAATCGATCGGCGCGTGCAGTTTCACCAACTACAAAAATATAAAGATTCTTTTTTGTTGAGCTCGACTTAACGCCGTCAGCCACCGTTATTTTCGGTGTTACAGCTTCATCTGCTTGAATTACTTGCTTAACGTATTTAAAAGTTGAATATACGGGATATGTTGGATTGGCATAAAACCTTAATAATCTTTGTTCGCGCCAAAAATGTTCGTACTTGTCGTAAGAGGTTAAGACGATGACAGTCATGCTTATTATTAGCATTGCAATGATGACTAGCCTGGATTTGATCTCTGAAGCATAGCCCAATGGTTTTGGAAAATATTTTAGAATTAAAATGGAAGGAATAATGCCCAAAAAAATAATACGTATAACAAATTCAGTACTCATGAGCCCCATCACTTCTAATGTATCTGTTGATATCATATTGTGAATCATGATGTCGTCGATAATGACACCGTACGTGTCCATGTAATAGGCAGATGTGGCGGTAACTAAAACGATCAAAATAGAAATCCATTTTTCAATTTTGATAAACGATATGATCTGCGTAAATAAAATCGTCGCTAACGCAAAAAACATAAATAGCGAAATTAAAAAAGATGTGTTTTGCCAACTGATGGAATAGTGACTTAGTATTTTTTCAAAGAAAGTATTGTTGCCGGTGAGAAAAACAAAAAGGCTTATTAGGCATAAACCAATCGTAATTGGGCTAAACCTTAAAAAGGCTTGTTTGTAAATTGACTTTGTAAGTGATTTAAATGACATATCTTGTGGGTAGATAGAAAATAAATTTTGAATAAACTTTTTATAAGAATCGAAGGATTATATATTGAAACTCGCTCGTTTGTTTTTTTGATAAAGTTGCTTAATTATTTGCATAAAAATAAAAGCCGCCGACAAATTTGTCAACGGCTTTGAACATGGCTCACCACTTACGCAACTCGGTTTGAAGACTTCAATCAAGAATGAAAATGATTAGCCCATCATAATAATCTACAAGTTTATACACGCTTGAAATCTATCTGGATTTCTTTTGTTTGTACATCAAGCTGTCAGCATCAGCAAGCATGCTATCAACAGACTCATGCCTTAGTTGATCGTATTGAACAAAACCAACACTAAACTCAATGTTATAGCCCCTTGTTGCTTTTTTATTGTAATCATTTATCGCATGTTTGAGGCGTTGTAAGCTTATCTCACAGTCTGTTTCTGTACTTCTGGTTAGCAAGATTGCAAACTCATCACCGCCCATACGACCAATGACATCGGAATCTCTAAATATATCCCTTAAAATATTACTAAACACCTGAAGTGCATGATCGCCCTCAGCGTGGCCGTATTGATCGTTGATAGGTTTAAATTTATCCAAATCAATAAACATGAGCGATGCAGGAATATCCATTCTTTTACAAACTGAAAGCGCATGTTTCGACAGTGTTTCAAATCCGCGCCTGTTAGAGATCATCGTTAATTCGTCTAAGGTTGCTAATTGAATTGCCACGACTTCTTGTTCTACCATTCTTGCTAAATCGCGGAGCAATTCTTTGTCTTCGTCACTAAAATCTCTTGGCGACTGATCGATTAGACAAATTGTCCCTAATTTGCTTCCATTTGGAACACTAATTGGACAGCCTGCATAAAAACGAATATTAGGCGATGCCGTCACTAGTGGGTTGTCATCAAATCTTGGATCAAGCGCGGCGTCTGGTACTGTAAAAATTTCATCCCCTAAAATTGCATGCCCGCAGAAAGAGATATCTCTGGATGTTTCTTTGGCATCAAGCCCAAAAGAAGATAAAAACCATTGGCGATCTGCATCAATTAAGCTTACCAGCGCCACAGGCACACCAAACATCCTTTTAGCTAAACGGGTAATGCGATCAAAGCGTTCCTGCGGTGAGGAATCTAAAATATTGAGCGCTCTAAGCGTATCAATCCTGGTCTTTTCATCAGGTGGGGTGGCGGGTTTTTGCATTAACATTCCTAACTTTTAAATTAAATCTTCACTACTAAATGCATATCAAATGAGTGGTTTGAATATTTGTAATGCAAGATAGTTAAACAATCGATTAAGACTAGCATAGGCTAATTAAATCGTATAAACCGAATTCACTAAAATAAACTTCCAAGGCTTAATCAATTTTTATGTCTGTCAGAATTGAAAAATAGTGATTGAATGAAACGTTAGCATTTGTATATTTACCTCACCACCACAGGTAAAAAATGATAACGGCCAATTTCAATTGGGATATTTGGAATGATCTAAAAAAGCTTCCTAAATAATCAAACAATATAACCTTATGTTAGTTAATCAAATTCTTAAATATTTCTTAAAATGGTATTGAAATGGTAATAATTTTGGATTAATCTAATCGATCTTACTACTTGTTTATAAAGAATTTTATTTGATTTGGTAGTTCAAAATGACCACTAATAAGCAAAATAATATTCCTCAAGAGCTAATCAAACACTCCAGTTATTCCAAATTAGTTTTAGATTCACAATTTGAAGCATTTTTTGATTCAATCACTGATTTGACGTCAAAAATGTGTTTAGTTCCCGTTGCACTCATTACATTCGTCAATACTGAAACTATTTGGGTGCAATCTCAAGTGGGGTTTCCATTTGTGCAAATGTTGCATAACAAAGGGCGTTTTTGCGGAGTTTTTCCGCGCGATAGAAACTACTTTGAAATTTCAGATACTGATACAGATACTATCCATGAAAGTCATGCATTTTACATTGAAGGTAAAAAAGCAAAATTTTATGCTGGCGCAAAAATAAAATTGCCACTTGGCGAAACGATTGGTGTACTTTGTGTATTTGATACTGAGCCGCGTACACTCCTTAAAATACAACGTGATTACTTGTTAGGAATGGCTCAGGTTATTGAAAAAGCATTGGTCACCAGAAACTTTAT
>JAZKEJ010000028.1:0-6525 GCA_040387095.1 Pseudomonadota bacterium
AATTGATATTCTGCTACGATTTTTGCGGTATCTACTGCTGTAATTGCCATCTTTACTTCCTTAAAATAAACGACTAGTTAGCGACAATGTATAAGCAGCTCAAAACCTTCTTCAACCGCTAGTACATTCTTTTACGAATAATCCAATATTTTAACGTGATTAATCTTTTTTAACAAGCGCTTTGTGTAACGCAAGCCATTCATTCAATTACACTTTTTGACTGAATTTAGTGGTTAAGTATTTGAACGTTGCACCAGTCGTTTAGGCGCAATCTTGCCATCTTGCTGCAAAAAACCTAATCCTAAGAATTGATTTTTCTCATCATAAAGACGCAAATCGGTATTAGGAATTTTTCCAGCCAGCCAAACCGCTTGACCCTGCATCAAAAAATGCGCGGCATCAGTGTTTAGTAAAATCTTTGGTAATGCCTCGATTGCAGAATCAACCGGCAATAAAAGCGCATCACGATGCTCAGGAGTTAACGCTTCTAATTGGTCAATTTTGATGGCGTTTGATAATAAATAACCTGCAGTTTCTATACGACGCAAACCGATTAAATGCGCGCCACAACCAAGTACAGCGCCGATATCTTCTGCCAGCGTGCGAATGTAAGTACCTTTGCTGCAGCTCACAGTGATTTCTGCAATATCGTTATCTAACGAGTTAACTACAATATTTTGTATGGTGATTAACCGTGCTTTACGCTCAATACTCACGCCTGCCCGCGCATATTCATACAGCGCTTTTCCTTCATGCTTTAAAGCAGAATACATAGGCGGCATTTGGCTGATTTCACCTAAAAACTGTTTGCATGCTGATTCAAAATCGGTCTGACTGACACTGACTGGTGCGGTTGTTAATACTTCGCCTTCTGCATCGCCAGTGGTTGTGGTTACGCCGAATTTAATTGTGGCGAAATAAGTTTTGTCCGCATCGGTGACGTATTGCGCAAACTTGGTTGCTTCTCCCAGACAAATTGGCAGCAAGCCAGTTGCGAGCGGGTCAAGCGTACCAGTATGTCCTGCCTTGGCGGCAGAGAACAGCCATTTTACTTTTTGTAATGCTTGGTTAGAGGAAAAGCCGAGCGGCTTATCCAGTAAAAAAACGCCATTAATGGCGCGTTTGGTGCGTTTGAATTGCAAAGCAGAAATTAATCTAGATTTTTATCTGTGGCACGCGCTGCATCAATCAATTGCGCCATTTTCATGCCGTTATCAATAGAAGCATCGTACACAAAATGCAATTGCGGCACCGTGCGTAACAACATGCGTTTGGCGATTTGTGTGCGTAAAAAACCTGCCGATTTCTCCAAGCCTTGTTGAATACTATCGCTGGCTTTAGCTGCGCTGTAAAAAATCTTCGCATGCGCCATATCGCCAGTGACTTCCACTTGCGTGATAGTCACCATACCCACACGCGGATCTTTTATTTCAAATTGAAGCAAATCCGCCAACTCGCGCTGCATTTGTTCTGCAACGCGGGTTGCTCTTGAAAAGTCTTTTGCCATTACAGCGTTCTTGCTACTTCGACCATTTCATAGACTTCAAGGATGTCACCCACTTCAATATCGTTGTAATTTTTCAATGACAAACCGCACTCAAAGTTGTTCTTCACTTCTTTTACGTCGTCCTTAAAGCGTTTTAATGAATCTAATTCACCTGTGTGGATAATCACGTTGGCACGCAATACGCGCACGCGTGAATTGCGTTTGATCATACCATCCTGTACATAGCAGCCTGCAATTGAACCCACTTTTGAAATACGGAATACTTCGCGAATCTCTACCGTACCAATCATGCTTTCTTTCTGCTCTGGTTTCAACATGCCACCTAAAGCCGCTTTTACTTCGTCAACTGCTTCGTAAATAATATTGTAATAACGAACATCTACGCCCAAATTATCAATCAATTTACGCGAGCCTGTATCGGCGCGCACATTAAATCCAATTAATACTGCGCCAGAAGCTGCACTTAAGTTCACATCTGATTCAGAAATGGCACCTACACCCGTGTGGATAATATTCACTTTTACTTCAGCGGTTGATAGTTTTTGCAAGCTGGTTGCAAGCGCTTCATAAGAGCCCTGTACGTCTGATTTAATAATCAGGTTCAGGGTTTGTACTTCGCCTTCAGCCATCTGATCAAACATATTTTCAAGCTTAGCCGCTTGCTGTTTAGCCAGCTTGGTATCACGGAATTTACCAGCGCGGAAGTTAGCAATCTCGCGCGCTTTGCGCTCGTCATTCAACACAATCACTTCTTCACCAGCACTTGGCACGTCAGACAAACCTAAAATTTCGACCGGAATCGATGGGCCTGCTTCTTTAATGTCGTTACCAGATTCATCCAACATGGCGCGAACCTTGCCGAAAGTACTCCCAGCTAAAATCATATCGCCACGTTTTAATGTACCTGATTGCACCAAGACTGTCGTCACAGGACCACGACCTTTATCCAAGCGACCTTCAATTACCAAGCCTTTGGCTGGCGTATTTTTCGGCGCTTGCAACTCTAAAATTTCGGCTTGTAGTAATACCGCTTCTAGCAACTCATCAATACCTTTACCTGTTTTAGCAGATACTTCGCGGAACATGACTTCACCGCCGAAGTCTTCAGGTACCACTTCTTGCGCAACCAATTCCATTTTTACGCGTTCTGGCGCTGCATCTGGTTTATCAATCTTGTTAATCGCAACCACCAACGGCACACCGGCCGCTTTTGCATGGTGAATCGCTTCAATCGTTTGTGGCATCACACCGTCATCGGCTGAAACCACTAAAATTACCACATCAGTCGCTTTTGCACCGCGTGCACGCATCGCAGTAAACGCTTCATGGCCTGGCGTATCTAAGAAAGTCACCATACCGCGCGGCGTTTCAACGTGGTAAGCACCAATATGTTGCGTAATACCACCCGCCTCGCCAGAGGCCACACGGCTACGACGAATATAATCCAGCAACGATGTTTTACCATGGTCAACATGGCCCATCACTGTGACTACTGGTGGACGCGTTTCCATTACTGCTTGCGCATGTTCCGCTTCTTCTAAAAACACATCCGGATCATTTGGTGCAGCAGCCGAAGCTTTATGCCCCATTTCTTCCACCAAAATAATGGCGGTTTCTTGATCTAAAACTTGGTTAATCGTCACCATCATGCCCATACCCATGAGCTTTTTAATTACCTCGCCTGACTTAACTGCCATTTTGTGAGCTAACTCAGCCACTGTAATGGTTTCTGGCACCAGCACTTCGTATACGATTGCTTCAGTTGGTACAGTAAATGCGTGTTCAGCGTCATCATCGTGATGCGATCTATTTTTGCCTTTTGGTGAGCGCCAGTTAGAGCCAGTCGTCACTGCGCCGCGGGTTTTTAAGCCGCGTTTTTTATTCTCAGCATCTGTCCACTCTTTATTATTACCTTTAACTTTTTTAGCATCTTTTGCGGCGGCGGGTTTTGCAACAGCCCCTTCTTTGGCTGCTGGTTTATGTAAAGTACCTTCTGATAATTTGGCAGCTTTTACTTTTGCTGCTTCGGCTTCGGCAAGCTTTCTTGCTTCTTCATCTATACGGCGCTGTACTAACTCTTGTTTTTTACGTACATCTTCTGCCTGCATCGCGGCTAAAGTAGCGTGGCGCTTAGCCTCTTGCTCACGAATAGTTACCTGTTCAGGCGTTAATACCTGTTTTTTCAATGTAGTTGGTTTTACAGCTATAATTTCTTCTACAACAGGCTCTACTTTGATTTCAACTGGCTCTTCTACTTCAAGCACCACAACCGCCGGCTCTTCTACTTCTTCAATAACAACTTCAGGAACTACTGGCTCAACATGCACCACCTCTTCAACCAACTCTTCTACTGGCAAATCCTGCGCCACAGGCGCTACTTCAACATCTTCAGGACGCTCTAATACACGTTTTTTACGCACTTCCACTTGAATGGTGCGCGCACGACCTGAGCTATCGGTTTTTTTAATCTCGGTATTCGATTTGCGAGTCAACGTAATTTTACTTTTTGGCGCTGAATCTGCGCCATGTTCTTTACGCAAATATTCTAATAATGCGGATTTGTCTGACTCTTCTAACTTATCTTCTAATGCCGATTTAACCACACCCGCGCTTTTAAGTTGATCTAACAGCAAGGCGGTTGGCAGCCCTAGCTCTGCGGCGAATTGTGCTACGGTTGTTTGTGCCATTTACTGCTCCAATCTCTCTATTTTTCTACTACTTATATGCTTGATTACTTAAACTGTTGGTTATTAAACCCAGTTCTATTTAAACCAAGGCGCGCGGGCCGTCATAATTAAATTTTTGGCGCGCTCTGTATCCATATTGGTCATTTCAAGTAATTCATCTACTGCTAATTCAGCCAAATCATCCATGGTTGAAATACCTTTAGATGCCAATAAATGCGCGGTTTCTTCGTCCATGCCGTCCATAGTTAATAAATCAGCGCTGGCCTCTTCCACTTTTTCTTCTTTAGCAATGGCTTCGGTCAATAAAGCAGCACGTGCACGTGAGCGCAATTCATTAATGGTGTCTTCATCAAACGCATCGATTTCAGCCATTTCAGCCAATGGCACATAGGCGATTTCTTCTAAAGTACTAAATCCTTCTTGTACTAAAATATCAGCCACTTCTTCGTCCACGTCCAGTTTTTCCATAAATAACTGGCTCACATTAGCGTATTCGGTTTGATTTTTTTCGGCAGCCTGTTCTTCAGTCAGAATATTTAATGTCCAGCCTGTTAATTCAGAAGCCAGACGCACATTTTGACCGTTGCGACCAATTGCTAAAGCTAATTGTTCTTCATTAACCACAACATCCATACTGTGCGCATCTTCATGCACTACAATAGATGAAACTTCCGCTGGCGCCATTGCATTAATCACAAACTGCGCTGGCTCCATACTCCACAACACAATATCCACGCGCTCACCAGCCAACTCACCGGTTACCGCTTGCACACGTGAACCGCGCATACCCACGCAAGTACCAACTGGATCTAAACGTTGGTCGTTAGTCTTAACAGCAATTTTTGAGCGCAATCCTGGATCGCGCGCAGCGGCACGAATCTCTAGTAGGCCTTCTTCAATTTCTGGCACTTCTAATTCAAATAAACGCTTTAAAAAATCTGGTGCAATACGTGACAAAATCAGTTGCGGACCACGGCCACCGCGTTCAATCCGCGATAAATAAGCGCGCACACGATCACCAACACGTAAATTTTCTTTCGGTATCATCGCTTCACGTGGCAGTAAACATTCAATACGGCCCACTTCGATAATCGCACTACCTTTTTCCATGCGCTTGATTACGCCAGTCACTAAATTCTCGTTACGGCCCAGAAAGTCTTCCAGAATTTGCTCGCGCTCGGCTTCACGCACTTTTTGCAAAATCACTTGTTTGGCAGCTTGCGCTCCAATACGGCCAAATTCAATAGACTCTAATGGCTCTTCATAATAGTCGCCGATTACACGACCTTTAGCATAGTCGCTCTCTTCGTCAAACTGATAAGCCGAGTTTTCTAGCAGGTCATATTCGACATATTGCCAGCGTCTAAATGTTTCATATGCGCCAGTTTCGCGATTAATCGCAACGCGAATATCAGCATCATCATGATATTTTTTCTTTGTAGCCGATGCCAAAGCTAATTCTAAAGCTGTAAAAATCACTTCTTTACTCACGCTTTTTTCATGCGCGAGTGCATCTACTAATAATAAAATTTCACGACTCATTGCAATCTCCAACTTTAAATTTATTTATTTCTCTAGCTTAGCGCTTCAGCGATTTAATATCACCAGTTAAAACAATGGGCTTAAGCGCGCCTTATCAATATTATTAATAGCCAATTTATACACCACACCATCACACTCTATGAGTACATGAGCATTTTCAATACCAGCCAAAATACCCAAAAACGTTTTACGAGGCAAAGTTGTTTCAACTGCATTTGCGCTTTCATCTTTAACACCGACACGCAACTTAAGCTGTGCTCGTTCACCTATAAATCGCGCAAAATCTTTTTCTTTTTTTAAAACACGATCCATACCAGCTGAAGATATTTCCAGTCGATCATAATCAATCTCATGATCTACCGTTAATACATTCCCCAACTGATTACTTACCAACACACAATCGTCAATATTCACACTGTCTTTAATATCGACAGGGTTAAGCTTATCAATAAACACGCGCAATAATTTACCGCGATTCGAAATCTCAAGATCAACCAACTCAAAACCGAGCTGAGTCACCGTTTTATCAATTAAGTCATGCAAATCTTGCATTACTGCATTCCTTTATAGCTACATATTCTGCAGAAACAAAAAATGGGCACAAAGCCCATTCAAATTATTGCCATATTATACCAATTAATTCAAGCAATTGGAATGCTTTCCAATGCATAGATTAGCAGCATCTATAAAAGCAAAAAGCCTCCATATTGGAGGCTTTAAGTAAACCAGCATGACGCTGATTTGGTATAAAGAGCTTGGCGGTGACCTACTTTCGCATGCGAAGAGCAT
>JAZKEJ010000029.1:0-4133 GCA_040387095.1 Pseudomonadota bacterium
ATGACTTTATATCAAGCTACAAAAGCCTGTGTCAAGGCTTTGCAGGCTATTTTGCCCTATAAACAACAAATTAATACAAATAACCTGCTTTATGCTTAAATTTTAATGTGTCACTGGCACACTCAAGTCTGCCGCCTGCTCTGCAACCACTGCTGGAATATCCACTGCTTTATCAGCTGATGACTGGGGCATGCTTTCTAAGGCCAACTCTAACACCTGATCAATCCATTTGACAGGGTGAATCACCAATTGGTTTTTGATGTTATCTGGTATTTCTACCAAGTCTTTTACATTTGAATCCGGTATTAAAACCGTTTTAATACCACCTCGATGTGCGGCCAACAATTTTTCTTTTAAACCACCAATTGCCAGCACTTCACCACGCAATGTGATTTCACCAGTCATGGCTACATCAGCACGTGCAGGAATACCAGTTAAAACCGAGACGAGTGCTGTAGCAAGACCGATACCTGCACTTGGCCCGTCTTTTGGTGTAGCACCTTCTGGCAAGTGAATATGAATATCTTTTTTCTCGTAGAAATCTTCACTGATACCTAAACGTGCCGCACGACTGCGCACTACGCTCATCGCTGCTTGTACAGACTCCTGCATCACATCACCCAATTTACCTGTGGTAATGGTTTTGCCCTTGCCCGGCAATAATACAGCCTCAATAGTTAATAGCTCTCCACCAACACTTGTCCACGCCAAGCCAGTTACTTGACCTACCTGATTATCTTTAGCAGCAATGCCATAGTCATAACGATACACACCCAAATATTTTTCCAGGTTTTTAGGTGTGATGCTTATTTTCTTAACCGCTGCAACTACATTTTTTTTAATCACAACATCACTAGTGCGAGCTGTTTTTTTCATGCGCGTTTGATTGATCAATAGTTCTTTCACTACTTTTCGGCAAATTTTTGCAATTTCCTGTTCTAATCGGCGCACACCCGCTTCACGTGTGTAATAACGCACAATGTCACGAATAACGGCTTCTGAAATATTAATCTCAGTCGCTTTAAGGCCATGTGTTTTAAGCTCTTTTGGCAACAGGTATTTCATCGCAATATTGATTTTTTCATCTTCGGTGTAACCCGCAAGACGAATGATTTCCATCCTATCTAGCAATGGAGCCGGAATATTCATCGTATTCGCTGTTGCCACAAACATCACATCGGACAAGTCGTATTCAACTTCAATATAATGGTCAGCAAACGTATGATTTTGTTCAGGATCAAGTACTTCCAGCAATGCAGATGAAGGATCGCCGCGCATATCCTGACCCATTTTATCCACTTCATCTAGTAAAAACAGAGGATTTTTAACGCCTACTTTACTCATACTTTGCAGTACTTTACCTGGCATTGAGCCAATATAAGTACGACGATGACCGCGGATTTCAGCCTCGTCGCGCACGCCACCCAAGGCCATGCGTATGAATTTACGATTAACCGCTTTGGCAATGCTTTGCCCGAGCGAAGTTTTACCAACACCAGGCGGACCAACCAAACACAATATAGGTGCTTTTAATTTACCGACACGCTGTTGCACAGCCAGATATTCAACGATACGTTCTTTCACTTTTTCAAGTCCATAGTGGTCTGCATCCAAAATGGCTTCCGCGATTGCTAAATCCTTACTGATTTTGGTTTTTTTCTTCCAAGGCAGATTAATGATGGTATCAATATAATTACGCACTACGGATGCTTCCGCAGACATTGGCGACATCATTTTTAATTTTTTAAGCTCTGCATTTACTTTGGCATGCGCTTCTTTAGACATACCGGAGTCTTTAATACGTTTCTCTAGCTCATCTAATTCAGCACTTTCATCTTGCTCGCCCAGTTCTTTTTGAATAGCTTTTACTTGCTCATTCAAATAGTATTCGCGCTGGCTTTTTTCCATTTGACGCTTCACGCGTCCGCGAATACGTTTTTCAACCTGCAATATATCAATTTCTGATTCCATCAAATGCAATAAGTGTTCAAGACGCTCCATTACACTTAACATCTCAAGGATTTTTTGTTTTTCCTCTAGTTTAAGGGTTAAGTGCGCAGAAATAGTGTCTGCCAAACGCCCTGCTTCGTTAATGGTTGCAAGTGAAGTTAAAATTTCCGGTGGAATTTTTTTATTTAATTTAACATATTGATCAAACTGTGTAAAAACCGTGCGCATTAGCGCTTCTGTTTCGCTGTCGCTTTCAATTGGATCGGCGATTCTTTCGGCTTTAGCTAAAAAACACTCTTCAGTTTCTACAAATTCTGAAACGCGTACCCGATGCAAACCTTCGACCAATACTTTTACCGTGCCATCAGGTAGCTTCAACATTTGCAATACAGTGGCTAAAGTGCCAATTTCATACAAATCTTCTGCGTCTGGCTCATCTTTATTGGCCGATTTTTGTGCGACCAGCAATATTTGTTTATTACCTTCAGAAGCGATTTCCAAGGCTTTAACCGATTTTGCACGGCCAACAAAAAGCGGGATCACCAAATGTGGGTACACAACGACATCACGCAAAGGCAATAATGGCATCATGTCATCCATGATCTCAGTGGGAGGTGAATTTTCTGGCAAAGTTTGTTCTGTCATAAAATACTTTCAAGTTCAAATGGGCACTGTTAATTGAATTAAATAACAAGTTACCTATGCTATTAAGTTGGGAACATACTTTGATAGTTCAAGTGCTAATATCAAATAATACCGTTATATTTAAAACTGTAATAACGGTACTATTTAATAATGACTATAAACCACTGAATTTTAATTGCAATCAGATTTTGATTGGAAAAACTGCTTTAGGAAAGGTAACCAGCGCAACTTGTTGGCTGGTTAACTGGCAGACTCAACCTTTTTAGGAGCGTCTTGTTTTGGCTTATCTTGAAAAATCATCAAAGGTTGTGATTCGCCTTTAATCGTACCTTCATCAATCACTACTTTGCTTAAGTTCTCAATCGAAGGCAGGTCGTACATAATTTCAAGCAATGAATGCTCTAGAATAGACCGCAAACCGCGCGCACCAGTTTTACGCTCTAGCGCTTTTTTGGCAATTAAATGTAATGCCGATTCCCTAAACTCAAGGTCAACACCTTCCATTTTAAACAACTTGATATATTGCTTAGTCAGCGCATTCTTTGGCTCAACCAAAATCGTCATTAATGCTGATTCATCTAAAGACTCTAATGTGGCAACCACTGGCAAGCGACCAATAAACTCTGGAATCAAGCCAAACTTAATTAAATCTTCCGGCTCAACATCGCGCAGCACTGCACCAACTTCACGCAAATCATCTTTGCTTTTAACTTCCGCACCAAAACCAATACCACCTTTTTCAGAACGTCTGCGGATTAGTTTATCTAAGCCATCAAACGCGCCACCACAAATAAACAGAATATTGGTGGTATCTAACTGTACAAATTCCTGATTAGGATGTTTACGGCCGCCTTGTGGTGGAACAGAAGCAATAGTGCCCTCAATAAGTTTTAATAAGGCCTGCTGAACACCCTCACCTGACACATCACGCGTGATGGAAGGGTTGTCTGATTTACGTGAAATCTTATCGACTTCGTCAATATATACGATGCCGCGCTGTGCTTTTTCAATATCGTAATCACATTTTTGCAGCAGCTTCTGCATGATATTTTCCACGTCTTCACCCACATAACCAGCTTCAGTCAATGTGGTTGCATCTGCCATCACAAACGGCACATCTAGCATGCGTGCCAATGTTTGCGCTAATAATGTTTTACCTGAACCGGTTGGGCCAATCAGTAAGATATTACTTTTTTGAATTTCAACATCATCTTTGACAGTATTTTGTGAAATGTGATTATGGCCAAGACGTTTGTAATGGTTATAAACCGCGACAGAAAGATTCTTTTTTGCTTGCGTTTGGCCAATGACGTATTGATCTAAAATTGCACAGATTTCTTGCGGTGTTGGTAATGATTTATCCGTCGATTTAATATCACTTAAACTTTGTACTTCTTCTTTGATGATATCGTTACATAAATCAACGCACTCATCGCAGATGAATACAGATGGGCCAGCGATGAGTTTTTTAACCTCATGCTGACTTTTGCCGCAAAAAGAGCAATAGAGTAATTTTTCACTTTCGGCTTTATTCGCCA
>JAZKEJ010000030.1:0-11614 GCA_040387095.1 Pseudomonadota bacterium
GTCATGATTTTTCCACAAATGGCCACAATAAAGCCTGCGCCGCGCGATAGATGCAAATCTTCCACTTGCAAACTATGCGTATTTGGCGCGCCTCTTAATGCAGCATCGGATGAAAATGAATACTGGGTTTTAGCGATACAGAGGGGGAAATGCGCATATTGCTGTTCTAATAATGCCAATTTCCTGGCGGCTTTTTGACTTAAGTTAAGCGCTTTCGCACCATAAATTTTAAAGGCGATTGTTTCCAGCTTACCCAATAAAGACAGCGAATCTGGATACAAAAACTTGAAATTTGATTGCGTTTCTGCAATCGTGTTAACAACTTCTTTCGCCAAATCAAGTGCACCAGTCGCACCTTGCGCCCAATGTTTACACACAATAGCTTTAAAGCCCAAAAGAGCGAGCGCAGATTTTAAAGTATCAATTTCCAATAGGGTGTCATGCGTAAAATGATTAATCGCCACCAGCACTTGCATGCCAAAATGTTCGTGCAAATTGGTCAGATGCTTAACCAGATTGGACATGCCATTTAATAAACTTGTAATATTCTCTTGGTTAAGTTCAGCCAGCTCTGCTCCGCCATGATATTTAAGGGCGCGGATAGTCGCCACAATCACGACTAAATCTGGTCGCAAATTGGCTTTACGACACTTAATGTCAAAAAACTTTTCTGCACCTAAATCAGCACCAAAACCGGCTTCAGTCACCACATAATCAGCCAGTTTTAAAGCTGTTTTTGTTGCGGCCACCGAGTTACAGCCATGGGCAATATTTGCAAATGGGCCGCCATGAATCAGCGCTGGCGTATGTTCTAGCGTTTGTACCAAGTTAGGCTGAAACGCATCCTTGAGCAACGCCGTCATCGCACCCTGTGCCTGCAAATCACTTGCCAAAATCGGCTTGCCAGCCATATCAGTCGCCACTTGAATATGACCTAAGCGGTTTTTTAAATCCTCTAAATCTTCTGCCAGACAGAATATCGCCATGATTTCGCTGGCAACTGTAATGTTAAAGCCTGTTTCAGCATCTGTCGCGCCGTGCGTTGTTACATGACGCAAAGCTCTGTCGTTCATGTCCATACAACGACGCCACGTCACCTCTTTAATGCCCAGCGCATTACCATGATAAACATGATTATCGATAAGCGCGGCAAGCAGGTTATTGGCAGA
Source organism: Pseudomonadota bacterium (assembly GCA_040387095.1). GTDB lineage: Bacteria > Pseudomonadota > Gammaproteobacteria > Burkholderiales > Methylophilaceae > Methylotenera_A. The sequence continues at coordinate 1,170 of JAZKEJ010000030.1, forward strand.
GGTAATCGCATGAAAATCACCCGTAAAATGCAGATTAATATTTTCCATCGGCACCACTTGCGCGTAACCACCACCTGTTGCGCCCCCTTTAATGCCAAACACAGGGCCTAAAGATGGTTCGCGAATACAAACGACTGCCTGCTTAAGTAGCTTTTCCTGGTTAACTGGTTTTTCTTGCTTAAATAATTGATTAAGCGCGTCTGCTAAGCCAATCGTAGTGGTGGTTTTCCCTTCACCCGCAGGTGTAGGGCTGATAGCGGTGACTAAGATGAGTTTGCCCTTGGGTTTGGTGTTAATGGGATGATGCAAAGCTTTAAGGCAATTTACGCTTAATTTAGCAATTGAATGCCCATAAGGAATCAAATCACTCGCTGCGATATTCAGCTTTTGCGCAATATCTGTGATCGGCTCAAGCACGGCGGCTTGTGCAATATCAATATCAGATAGCATTTAAGCTGCCCAATTACTTGCGACCACCCAATATTGAGCCTAACACGCCGCGGATAATACTGCGCCCAAGCTGCGACCCAATAGCGCGCGCTGTCGATTTAGCAGCACTTTCCAAAATACTATCGGAACGACTGTTCTTTTTGCCGCCTAAAATGCCGCCCCAATCAAATCCTCTGTCTTCTTCTACCTTTTCCTCTGCTTGGGCAGACTCTGCTGCACGATTTTTTAATATTTCGTAAGCAGACTCACGCTCTAGTTGTTTTTCGTAAAAACCTTTAAAACTAGAACCAGCTAACACTGCGGAGCGTTCAACATCAGTAATCGCACCAATGCGACTTTGCGGTGGGCAAACAAACGCACGCTCAACAGGGCTGGGTACACCTTTTTCGTCTAAAAAAGAGATTAACGCTTCACCCACGCCAAGCTCGGTAATCGCTGTTGCCACATTAACTTTTGGATTACTTCTAAAAGTTTCGGCCGCTGCTTTTACCGCCTTTTGATCGCGTGGTGTAAATGCACGTAAAGCATGTTGCACCCGATTACCTAATTGCCCAAGCACAATTTCTGGAACATCTAAGGGATTTTGACTGACAAAATAAACCCCCACACCTTTTGACCGAATCAAGCGAACCACTTGCTCGATTTTTTGTAATAAAGCAGATGGTGCATCCGCAAATAACAAATGCGCTTCATCAAAGAAAAAGACTAACTTTGGCTTTTCCAGATCGCCTACTTCAGGCAATTTTTCAAATAGCTCAGATAACAACCACAGTAATAAAGTGGCATAAACCCGCGGTGAATTAAATAATTTATCAGCGGCCAAAATATTGATTACGCCACGACCTTGACTATCCGTTTGCATTAAATCATCTAAATTAAGTGCAGGCTCGCCAAACAGCAGATCACCACCTTCTGTTTCCAGTTGTAATAATGAACGTTGCAAAGCGCCCACGCTGGCGGCTGAGATATTGCCATATTCCGTTTGATATAGAGCAGCGTTTTCGGCCGCGTGCTGAGACATAGAGCGCAAGTCTTTTAAATCTAAAAGTAGCCAGCCTTTATCATCGGCAATTTTGAAAATGGCGTTAATCACACCCGCTTGTGTATCATTTAAATTAAGCAAACGCGCTAGTAATAAAGGCCCCATTTCTGCAATGGTTGTACGCACGGGATGGCCTTTTTCAGCAAACACATCCCACAGCACAACGGTTGAAGCCTGCGGTTTAAAATCATCCATTTGCAGCTGCGCTACGCGCGCGTCAATTTTTGGATTACCACCGCCGATTTGACTCATTCCAGCCAAATCACCTTTCACATCTGCCATAAAAACCGGCACACCGATGCTGGCAAAACCTTCTGCTAAGGTTTGCAAGGTAACCGTTTTTCCAGTGCCGGTGGCACCGGCAATTAAACCGTGGCGATTAGCCATCTTAGGTAAAATATGTAGAAATTCATCTGTTTTTGCAATGCGGATTGGGTTCATTATGTTTTAATCATTAATAAAGTTAAGTTTGAATAAAGTCTATTTTAAACTATCAATAGTAGTTAATACTGCCTGGCGAGTTTTTGTAATTTGATGGCTGATGAGAAGTTCTGTTTCATTATCTACGCCTAAGTTTTCCCAATGTTTTTGCCAGTGAGTATAAAGCGCATCGCCTGCTTTAGCTGCATCAACTGTTAACAAATGACTTAAATCGCGCACCATAACAACATGTTTCCAGCCTTCGATGGGATGACCGCGCGTTTTATCTGCCTCATAATGCGCATAATTGACAATTGTCTGCAGTTCACCCAAATCGGTCAACACCTCAAAAGCAGCCTTGCGCATATTGTCATTAATTTCGTTTTGATGATCGCGCCAAGTATTGTATGAAATACCAACAATGGCAGTCACCAAGCTGATTAACGCAACAATATTCAATTTTAATTGCTGTATTAGCCAAGTGCGGTTAAACCATTTTTGTTTAAGTTTAGCGACCACCATTTACTCGCCTAGATATCACCGCGGCTGGCTTTATCCATTAACTGAATTAAGGCATCTTCTAGTTCTTGAGCTGATTTTTGCGCACGTAAAGTAGGATTTTTAATACTTTTTAAATCGTAGGTTGGACGATCCAAGCCTAGGAATAAAGTTAACTGGTTATCTGCATTCAGTTTATCGTACAAGGCGATTCTGCATGGCGCAAATACCAAGAATTCCGGGTGATCAAGCATGATTTCCGTACCCATACTTAAATTACAGAATGAGTGCACCTCTTTAATACCTTGAGGGTCAATGCCACGCAATTTTATATGTTCACCAATGGGGAAATTAGCTGGATTGACGAAATTCATGCCTTCAGACACGGATTTCAAGCTGTCAACCACATCTTGATAGCTTACGCCTGCTTTAACAGGCAACTCATAAATCGCGCTGTCTAGGTTAATCGCGGGCAAACCATTTGCCATGGCTTTAAGATTTGCACCTTGTTTTGAAGGCGCATTGGAATGAGTTTGAGATGCAGCGCATGCATTTAACAGTACGATGATTAAAAGACTAAAATAGCACTTAAACTGCACATCGTTCTCCAATTGAGCAAATCGTTCAGCCAATCCAACAATTAAATATTAACTAGGGCGATAAGCTTTTAGAGCCTCATCTACTGTTCTGCGGTCAAATCGTGGTGCTAATAACTCAATAAAACCGTAAATATAATTGCGCAAGAAAGCATCTTTTCGCACGCCCAAATAGGTTGTGCTGGGTGGGAAAAGATGGCTGCAATCCAGGCGCACTAAATCTTTATCACGTTCTTCATCATACGCCATATTCGCAATCAATCCAACGCCCAAGCCCAATCCAACGTAGGTTTTAATCACGTCAGCATCAATCGCGCTAAGCACGATATTCGGCATCACGCCAGCATCGTGAAATACTTTGGATACCGTGATACTACCTGTGTAAGCAAAGTCATAGGTAATCAGAGGGAAACTGGCTATTTTGGATAAAGTAAGTGGCAACGCATCAATTAAACGATGACCTTTTGGCACTACAACGCAACGATTCCATTCATAACAAGGTAAGCACAGCAATCTATCATCTAAGCTGATTTTTTCAGTTGCCATGCCGATATCAGCCTCACCGCTGGCAACTTGTGCAGTCACTTGAGACGGATCGCCCTGGTGAATATTGAGTTTAACGTGCGGATAAGCTTGAATAAATTGTTTAACCACAGAAGGCAAGGTGTAGCGTGCCTGTGTGTGAGTCGTTGCAATGGTCAGCGTACCTGTCTCTACTTTGCTAAATTCATCACCCACTCGCTTGATATTCTGCATCTCCAGCATAACGGTGGCAGCCAATTTAACGATATGTTTGCCTGGTTCGGTAATGCCAGTTAAACGTTTGCCATTACGCTGAAAAATCTGTAAATTTAATTCATCTTCAAGCATTTGAATTTGCTTGCTGACCCCAGGCTGAGAGGTATGTAGCGCCTCAGCTGCGGCTGAAATGTTGAGGCCTTGTCGTGCTACTTCGTGTATGTATTTCAACTGATGAAGCTTCATTTATGCACCTTTGCACTGGCAATAATCTTTATAACTAAATCATATACCAAAATAATAAATTGTTATTAAGCAATTATATGAATTGCTGTTATATTCGCAGCCTTACTACCATTTGGGTGTGCAATAGGCGTGGATTTTATTTTTTATATCGTTGCTGGGTTTGTGGTTGGATTATTAGTTGGATTAACAGGTGTTGGTGGCGGATCCTTGATGACACCCATATTGCTGATTTTTTTCAACGTCAAAGCTGCAGTCGCTGTTGGTACCGATTTGCTCTACGCATCCATTACCAAAAGTGTTGGCATTTTTGCACACGGAAAGCTGGGTAATATCGACTGGAAAATTGTGCGATTGCTCGCCTTTGGCAGCATTCCAGCTTCTATCGTCACCTTGTTGTATTTAAAAGACTTAAATATTGCGTCTGATGATGCCGTCATTAGCATTAAATTTTGGCTAGGCATTGCCTTGTTGCTTACTTCTTTATCTGTTTTATTTCGTAATCAATTAGCCAAATTATCTAAAACTGGACACTGGATTAACCCAAAATACACACCCAGTTTAACGATTATTTTAGGCATCATTCTGGGCTTTCTAGTGACATTAACTTCTGTTGGTGCAGGCGCGTTAGGTGTCACTGCTTTGCTTATTTTATATCCTAAAATTCCGATTACTAAAATCGTTGGCACGGATGTCGCCCACGCTGTACCACTCACTTTGGTTGCGGGTTTGGGGCATGCAAGTCTTGGAACAGTTGATTATCAGTTGCTGGGCACTTTATTAATTGGCTCAATTCCTGGTATTTGGATTGGCAGCCATTTAAGTTCTAAAGTCGCAGAACACTGGGTTCGCACATTATTGGCATTAATTTTAGTGTATGTAGGCCAAAAACTGGCTTTCCCCGAACTGAATCAACTGATTGGTATTTCAGTCTTATTATTTTTGATTGCATTTAAGCAATTGCGATTTAAAAGATCTTAATAAAATCTTAAAATTTGAATTCTGCTTTAAGTATTGTTTAACGAATCAATTTTTGGATTAAATGGTTTTTTAGATTAAAATACTGGGTTAACCTTTAGCCAAAGCACTCAATAGCCACAGGAACAATGCGTCACATTCATTATGTATAAGTACGATAAATTAGATCAACAAATTGTAGACGAACGCGTTACGCAATATCGCGACCAGACTCGCCGCTTTTTAGCAGGTGAGCTCTCTGAAGAAGAGTTTCGCCCTTTGCGCCTGCAAAATGGGCTGTATATTCAACGTCACGCGCCGATGCTGCGTATCGCTGTGCCTTATGGCATGCTGTCCAGCAAGCAATTACACAAGCTTGGCGATATTGCAAAAAAATTCGATCGAAATTACGGTCATTTTAGTACGCGCCAAAATCTGCAGCTTAACTGGCCAAAATTAGAAGATGTGCCGGATATTCTGGCTGAACTTGCCACGGTTGAAATGCATGCCATTCAGACTTCTGGCAACTGTATCCGTAATATTACTACCGATCAATTTGCGGGTATTGCACCTGATGAAGTGATTGACCCACGCGCGATGGCAGAAATCATGCGTCAATGGAGTACATTTCATCCAGAATTTGCGCTACTACCACGCAAATTTAAAATTGCGGTTTCTGGCACCAAGCAGGATCGGGCGATTGTACAGGCACACGATATCGGCATGGAATTCTATACTGACGATGCCGGAAAATTAGCCATTAAAGTGTGGGTGGGCGGTGGTTTAGGCCGTACGCCAATTTTAGGTTCGGTTATCCGCGAACATTTAGAGTGGCAACACGCACTCACCTATTGCGAAGCGATTATTCGCGTGTATAACCTGCATGGTCGCCGCGATAATGCTTACAAGGCACGCATTAAAATTTTGGTTAAAGCGTTAGGTATTGAAGAGTTTAAAAATCAAGTTGAAGCGGAATGGGCTCATCTGAAAGACGCTCCAAATACCATCACAGAGTCAGAATTAACTCGTGTCGGCAAACATTTTGAAGCCATGCCTTATGAACAATTGCCGGCAAATGATGCTGCTTTTGACACTGCAATTACCAGCAACCCAGCTTTTGCAGCTTGGGTAAAACGTTGTGTGCATGCCCACAAACAAGCAGGTTATCGCGCTGTAACGTTATCGCTTAAACCGCACGGCAAAGCCCCTGGCGATGCTACAAGTGAACAAATGCATGTAGTTGCGGATTTAGCCGCACAATATAGCTTTGGTGAGCTGCGCGTTTCACATGAACAGAATTTAATCTTGGCAGACGTGAAGTTAAGTGACTTGTATACGGTATGGGAAAAAGCCCGCTCTGCTGGTTTGGCCACGCCAAATATTGGTTTGCTGACGGATATTATCTGCTGCCCTGGCGGCGATTTTTGTAGCTTGGCCAATGCAAAGAGCATTCCAATTGCAGAAGCAATCCAAATGCAATTCGATAATTTAGATTACCTGCATGACATTGGCGATATAGAACTAAACATATCTGGCTGTATGAACGCATGCGGTCATCATCACGTTGGCCATATTGGCATTTTGGGTGTCGATAAAGATGGCTCTGAATGGTATCAAGTTTCGATTGGCGGTAAACAAGGCAATGATGCCAGCATTGGCTCAGTAATCGGACCTTCTTTTTCTGCGGATGAAATGCCAGGCGTTGTGCAAAAACTGATAGATGTTTATGTAAAAGAGCGCACACCTGAAGAGCGCTTTATTGATACTGTGCGCCGTCTTGGCATTGCACCGTTTAAAGCACATGTTTACGCGAAAAAAGAAGAGGTTGCGTCTGTATGAGTAACTTGATTCAGCTAAGTAATGGTGTGGCTAGCATTACAGAAAACGCTTGGTTTACGGTGCAACTTCCAGCCAGCAACGTAGAAGCACGTAAACAAGCAGGCAAAGTGGTGCTGTTTAAACTCACCGGTGAAAATACGGTGACGGAAACACAGATTGCCGAAACTGCTATTCCTGCTAAAGGCAAAATTATCGTACCTTTGAGTGTATTTATTGCGCGAAAAAGCGAGCTTTCAACACGCATTTCAAATGGCGAAATCGGCGTATGGATAGACACACATGAACTGATTGCCGATTTGGCTGAAAATCAACCCGATTTAAATGTATTACCAATCATCGCTGTACATGTAGAGCGCTTTGCAGATGGTCGCATTTTTTCACTCGGCACCCTTTTACGCACACGCTATGGATTTAAAAATGAATTGCGCGCTATTGGCGACGTATTGCGTGACCAATTATTTTTCTTAAAACGCAGTGGTTTTGACAGTTACTTAATACGCGCCGATCGCTCTGCCGTTGAAGCTCTAACCAGCCTAAAAGACTTTACAGAACCATACCAAGGCGCGGTAGATGAACCGCGGCCAGTATTTTCGCGCTATAACAGGATGGCATAATGTCTGGTGAGGTTTCATTCTTAAAACCCAGTACGGCCAACCCTGCAACACAGCCTGTATTAACAGATTCTTTGCTAGCAAATGTTAATGCTAAAACGGCCGATGTACTGGCTTTGTTAACAGCTGCTGCAAGTGAATTAAACAAAGTGACATTTGCCAATAGTTTTGGCGCAGAAGATATGGTGCTGACCGATATTATCGAAAAAAATCAATTACCTATTGAGATTTTTTCGTTGGACACAGGTCGCCTGCCAGTTGAAACTTATGACTTAATCGCTGAAACAGAGCGGCGCTACAATACCAAGTTAAATATATATTTTCCACAGGCACAAACAGTGGAATTTTATGTGAAAACTAATGGTATCAATGCCTTTTACGAATCAATTGAGCTACGTAAAAGCTGTTGCCACATGCGCAAAGTAGAACCTTTGCAACGCGCGCTTAAAGGTAAAAAAGCTTGGGTTACTGGTATGCGTGCTGCGCAGGCGACTACACGCTCAAGCCTGCCAGTGCGCGAGTTTGATGAGGCCAATGGATTAGAGAAATTCAACCCCTTGAGTGATTGGTCTGAACCAGAAGTTTGGGCTTATATCTGTATGCACAATGTGCCATACAATAAATTGCACGACCAGTTTTATCCAAGTATTGGCTGCGCACCTTGTACGCGTGCAATTGCCATGGGTGAGGATATTCGTGCCGGCCGCTGGTGGTGGGAAGATCCAACCAACAAAGAATGCGGCTTGCACGTAAAATAACTCTCTAAAAATATTTTAATAAACTACTTTAAATATAAACTTTAAATGATTGAATATGTTAACTAATACTCATAAACCATTATCGCACTTGGATTGGCTAGAAGCTGAAGCCATTCATATCTTGCGTGAAGTGGCTGGCCAGTGTAGTAATCCTGTTTTGCTATTTTCAGGCGGCAAAGATTCATTATGCATTTTGCGTCTGGCAGAAAAAGCGTTTCGTCCTGGTCGATTTCCATTTCCGCTTTTGCATATCGATACTGGTCACAATTACCTTGAAGTGATTAATTTCAGAGATCAGCGCGCAGCAGAGTTGGGTGAACGCTTAATTGTACGTTCAGTTGAAGATTCTATGCAGCGCGGGACAGTAGTATTAAAAACAACTGATGAGCCACGCAACAAACATCAATCTGTTACGTTATTGGAAGCAATTGAAGAATTTGGTTTTGATTGCTGCATAGGCGGTGCACGCCGTGATGAAGAAAAAGCGCGCGCTAAAGAGCGCATCATGAGTTTCCGCGATGAATTTGGCCAGTGGGATCCAAAAAACCAACGCCCGGAACTATGGAATCTATATAACGCCCGCTCACATAAAGGCGAAAATATCCGCGCTTTCCCCATCTCAAACTGGACGGAAATGGATGTTTGGCAATATATTGAGCGCGAAAACTTGGAGTTGCCCAGCATTTACTTTGCACACCAGCGCGACATTATCATGCGTGGCGGCGCCATTTTTCCAGCGAATGTACAGCTAGCAAACGGCGAAGTGATTAATCAACCTAAAAACGGTGAAGAAATCATCAATATGCAAGTGCGTTTTAGAACAGTGGGTGATATTACCTGCACTGCACCTGTTATTAGTGATGCTGATAGCGTTGGAAAAATCGTTTTAGAAACAGCAACGACAACGATTACGGAACGTGGCGCAACGCGTCTGGACGATCAAACATCTGACGCCAGCATGGAACAACGCAAAAAAGAAGGTTATTTCTAATGAGCAGCACCGATACAACATTTAACGCTAACGTTCATAACGATAGCCTTTTGCGCTTTATGACTTGCGGTAGCGTAGATGACGGTAAAAGCACGCTGATTGGCCGCTTGCTGTTTGATACTAAAACCATATTGGCCGATACACTCACGCAAATTTCAAACACGTCAAAAAAACGCGGTATGGAAGCGGTTGATTTGTCATTATTGACGGATGGCCTGCAAGCAGAGCGTGAACAAGGTATTACGATTGACGTTGCCTACCGCTATTTCAGCACCGGCACACGCAAATATATCATTGCCGATGCGCCTGGCCATGAACAATACACGCGCAATATGGTGACTGCGGCTTCTACGGCAAATTTGGCGATCATTTTAATCGATGCGCGACGTGGTGTACTGACGCAAACGCGCCGTCACAGTTACTTAGCGCATTTGGTCGGTATCCAGCATATTGTTGTCGCGGTAAATAAAATGGACCTGGTAAATTACGAGCAGGCCGTTTATGACAAGATCTGCGCAGATTATCTGGCATTTGCGACTGAAATCGGTTTCGCACAGTCCAGAGAGATTCGCTTCATTCCTATGTCTGCATTAAATGGCGATATGCTGGTAGATCGTCTGGATAATATGCCTTGGTATACCAGTGAAACGCTATTAGAAATATTAGAATCAGCGCCTGCTGCACACGTAGATGTAGACGAAGAATTTCGTTTTCCTGTGCAGTTTGTTTGCCGTCCACATGCCAGTGCAGATGCTGATTTACATGATTTCAGAGGCTTTATGGGCCGTATTGAAAGTGGCAATATTGCGGTCGGCGATGCCGTCACTGTGTTGCCAAATGGCTATCAGTCTACCGTTAAAGCCATTCAATTGGGCGAAACGCATTTACAAAGTGCACAAAGTGAGCAATCGGTTACATTATTGTTAGCCGATGAGATCGACACTTCACGTGGCGATATGATTGTGAAAACAGACAGCACGATTCAGCCCGTTAAACAGATTGAAGCCTTTGTTTGCTGGTTATCGGAAACGCCGTTATCACCTGCCCGCACTTATGTTATTCGCCATACCACGCGCGAATCGAAAGCCAAAGTTGGCAATATTTCGTACAAAGTAGATGTGAATACGCTGGAACAGCAATCTGCCACTGAATTGAAAATGAATGATATTGCACGTATAAATTTTAAGCTGGCACAGCCGTTAATGGTCGACAGTTATAATAGCAATCGCGCAACTGGCGCTTTTATTGTGATTGATGAAACGACCAACAATACTGTTGGCGCCGGCATGATTGTATGATTGC
>JAZKEJ010000031.1:0-313 GCA_040387095.1 Pseudomonadota bacterium
ACTAAACCAGCTACACCCGCATTAATGTGAACAACTGTACCACCAGCAAAATCCAGTGCACCTTTAGCCCATAACCAACCTGCGTTTGCAACGACTGTATTTAATGATTCAGCTGTTGTAATTGCATCAGGACCGTCCCAATACCAAACCATGTGCGCCATTGGCAAATAAGCGAATGTGAACCATAACGTCATAAATGCTAATACTGCAGAGAACTTCATACGCTCAGCAAAAGCACCAACAATCAAAGCTGGAGTGATGGCAGCAAACGTTAATTGGAAGCCTACGAAGGTTAACTCAGGAATGTAAACAC
>JAZKEJ010000031.1:323-1494 GCA_040387095.1 Pseudomonadota bacterium
GATTCAGGCGTAATGCCAGCCAAGAATGCTTTACTTAATCCGCCAAAGAATGGATTACCGCCTGTGAAAGCCACGCTGTAGCCATAAATTGCCCACAAAACTGCCATGAGTGAGAAGATCATGAATACTTGCATCAACACAGAAAGCATATTTTTTTGACGAACTAAACCGCCATAAAACAATGCCAAACCAGGAATCACCATTAAGGTAACTAAGATGGTAGAAACCAACATCCAGGCGGTATCGCCTTTATTTGGAACAGGTGTTGCAGCGGCTTCTGCTGGTGTAGCTGCCGGAGCCGCTTCTACTGCTGCAGGCATTTCTTCAGTCACTGTTTCAACTGTCGTTGTTTCTACCGTTGTCGTTGCGCCGTCAGTTGTTGTTTCAACCGTTTTAGCGGCAGCTTCTGGCAGATCTTCTGCAAAACTATTCGTGCTCACTGCGCCAATGCTCATTAGGGCAACTAGCGATAAAACAGATAATAATTTTTTCATTTTATGTGCCCCTTATAGCGCTTCTGGCCCGGTTTCACCGGTACGGATGCGATAAACTTGTTCTAGATTAAAGACAAAAATCTTGCCATCGCCAATTTTGCCTGTCGCAGCAGCTTTTTCAATCGCGTCTACTACTTGGTCTAGCATGTCATCTTTAATTGCGATTTCTAATTTTACTTTGGGTAAAAAATCGACTACATATTCTGCACCACGATACAGCTCAGTATGGCCTTTTTGACGACCAAAACCTTTCACTTCTGTGACAGTGATACCTTGTACGCCTATATTCGACAAGGCTTCACGCACCTCATCAAGCTTAAATGGCTTGATTATTGCGGATACAAATTTCATGTTGTTCTCCCGTTGGTAGGTAAGAGGTAAGCCAAGAGTATTGGCTTACCGTTTTTGCTAAATATGGAATTCGGCTAATTGAATTAAAACACACGACCGACTGTAAGAATGAAACGACCATCATTCAAGTTTTTGCTTTGAGCTTTTGTTGAAGTGCCTTTACCGTTAAAGCTTGTACCGCCGTAACCATTGTCACCCCAGTAGTCATCGTTACTTGCTCCAACATAATACACGCCAGCGTTCCAGCCTTCAGAGTTCGCTACCTTGAATGCTTTGCTTAGACCGATTTTATAGTCTGTGTAATCAGGATTTGTTTCATTTGAGAT
>JAZKEJ010000032.1:0-4666 GCA_040387095.1 Pseudomonadota bacterium
ACAAAATAGAAAGTGGCTGCATTAGTTAAATATGCGTTCCCGGCAACAACCAGTGTAGTGAGCGCTGCATCTTCATAAAGCAGGCCATTTGCAGGCAAACTATTAAGCGTAATGCTGGCGATGGTGCCATCCGCATCCGTGCCGGTTAGCGTGATGATAATTGATGCATCGTCTTCTGCACCATTAACCGTTATATTTGCTGCTACTGGCGCAATATTAATTGGTGGATTTGGGTTTGGATTTGATATTGGACCGTCTGCTGCAATCAGACCTGAGTAATTAATATCGTTACCTTCAATTAAAGGATCGATATCAACTGTTTGACTTAACTCATAACTATATGCAAAATTAAATGCATTCAGAATGTCGTTAATTCTGAATAAATCAACAAAACTAAAACCATAACTATTGTATGAAGATTGACCCGCCGCAGTCTCTTCTAAAACCGCATTAATATCTTTGCCTTCTTCAATCGCTTTAATGACCGTTTCAATCGTGGCAAGATTCACAGCGCTATCCAGATTACTGGGCGCAAGCACTTCTGAAAGTTCTTCGGTAAATTGTACTAACTGCTCTGAGTGAATATAAATAAGACGACCATTAATCAACTCAAGCTCGACCTCAGACCCACGTGGCGTTTCAATCATATCGCCGACCTGCACTTGATCGCCCAGGATGAGTTCGCGCCTCGATTCATCCTTTGCTACCAAATATGCCACACCTATTATTGATACTACTTTTCCAACTAATGCCATGACGGTGTCCTAAATATTCACTTTGATTAATGCGCTGAAAAATAGCGCAATAAAAACTTTTCTTACCATCGCATTAAATACCTTTAATGCATACAAATATATTGTACTGAAGGACAATATAGCCGCTTTAAATAAAAGATTTAAACCCAACAACTTAGGTTATGATAATTGCCATTACATGGCCGTGGATTAGTAGCTGGCTACTCAAAAATCTACCCGCAAAATCCAATGTAGGAGCATGGTCATTCTGAGATTTAAAAAAACCTGGTTGACCGCTAAGCAAGCTTACCTGCAAATCTACATGCTCGCGCTGATGGCAGTTGGTTCATCAAGCATCTGGTTTAATATCTGGGCTTCTGATTACAATTTTAGCAAGCTAAGCGCGCTTGCTAACCAAAGGTATGGTCAAGAAGCGCAAAAGAATGTTCTAGAACTGCATCAGTTAATTCAACGCACACAATCGGCTCCAGACCTTGAAAAACTCAAGCAAGTTAACGATTTTTTTAACCAAAAAATTCGATTCACCAATGATTTTGATCTGTGGGGGAAAACGGATTACTGGGCCACTCCATTAGAATCTATTGGATTACAGGCTGGCGATTGTGAAGATTTTACTATCGCAAAATATGTGTTTTTAAAAGCGTTAAATATTGATAACAATCGCTTGAGACTCACATATGTGCGGGCTGAAATCACTCAAGACGGCAGTAGAACTGTGCAAGCGCACATGGTTTTAAGCTATTACCAAACGCCACAATCTGAACCACTCATTTTAGATAATTTAATATCCGAAATTTTGCCCGCCTCTAGCAGAAAAGACTTGTCGCCTATTTTCAGTTTCAACGATAAAGGTTTATGGGTGGGCTCAAGCAGCAAGCCTAAGGCAGAATCACAGTCAAATTTATCAAGATGGCGCGATGTTTTGTCGCGAATTCGAGCAGATGGAATAGAATAATTACAGTAAGGAATAGTGATGTCACTGAACAAAAAACTTTGGTTAGCAATTGTATACATATTGATACTTGCATCAGGCGGGAGCTTTACGCTGAGCACGCTATTCAGTAAATATTATCTTGAAGAACAGTTACAAGTAAAAAATATTGATAACGTCACCTCCCTGGCGTTATCCATGTCGCAACTGGAAAAAGATTCTGCCAATATCGACTTGCTGATATCCGCGCAATTTGATTCAGGCCATTATCAATATATTGGCTTATTTGACCCAATGGGGAAAGTATTAACCGAGCGCGTGAATACACGCAGCCAGACTAAAGCGCCAGAATGGTTTACGCGATTATTTACCATTAAAAGCCAAATGGGTGTGGCTGAAGTGCAAGATGGCTGGTCACAATTTGGAACACTCAAATTAGAAAGTGACTTAAATTTTGCCTACGATAAACTTTGGCAATCTACAATATTGATTGCGCTTTGGTCGGCTGCAATTGGTTTATTAAGCTGTTATGTCGGCAGTCAAGCCTTGCGAAGAATTCTCAGTCCGCTTAAAGATATTGTGCAGCAAGCTACTGCAATTGGTGAACATCGATTTATTACGATTGAAGAGCCAAAAACCACCGAATTTAAAGCCGTTGTCAGCGCGATGAACAGCTTGTCCAATCGCATCAAAAATAATGTCAATGAAGAATCGCTTCGATTAGAAAAGCTACGTTACCAGACCAATTTTGATCACATTACCGAGTTAATGAATCATCATTATTTCATCAGCAATATTGATTCAACGATCAGTCGCGAAGATTACTTTAATCAGGGTGTACTGGTTGTTTCACGATTGACCAATTTAGCCTTGATCGACCAAATTTTGGGTTACCAAGAAACCAATACTTTTCTTAAACTTATCGGCAATACATTAAAAAATGCATGCTTAAACCAATCTTCTCTGATTGCCGGGCGTTTAAGTGGAACTGATTTTGCAATATTTTCAAGCGAGCCAATTGATGCATATTCACTTGGTAGCCAGATAAAAAGCCTTTTAGAAAAAATATCTAATTTAGAACACTTAAAATTGGATCACTTAACACTAAACAGTCATTTTGTAACCGTGACAACACAAGTCAATAGAGACGATTTGTCACTAAAATTAATCGCTCTCGCCGATGGCGTTTTGGATGAAATGGCGAGCAGCCATGAAAATATGTTACATGTGATTAACCAAGATGACGTTGTGAATCACTCAAATATTAACTTAGATGAATGGCAAGGTTTGCTCAATTCTGCTCTGAAAAACAGAAGGCTTAAGCTTGAGCATTACCCAGTGGTGAATCAAAAAGGCGAGCTTATTCATTACGAAAGCCCTGTTAGACTGCAACTGGTGGCCGATAAAAAATGGTTTTGTGCTGGTGAATTCATTACATGGGCAGCGCAATTGGATATGATGTCTCGCATTGACGAACTTGTGCTGGAAGCCGCCATCGATATACTTGAGAACGGCGCAGAACCTATTGGTTTGAATATTTCCGCCAGTTCTGTTTGTGATTCAGGCTTTATCAGTAAAGCGATGACACTGATTAAACTTTATCCACATCTTGCTAACCGCCTGTATTTTGAGGTGCCAGAACAAGGCGCTTTTGATTATTTTTCTGAATTCAAGAACTTTGCTAACACACTTAAAAATTTGGGATGCAAAGTTGGAATTGAGCATGTCGGTGCGCGCATTTCGCGTTTGGGTGAACTGCATGATGTGGGTTTGGATTACATCAAAATTGATACTTCAATTATTCGTGAAATTGACAAAAATGAGGCGAATAAATCCTTGCTCAGAGGCATATGTATGATTGCGCATTCAATCGGCATACTGGCGATTGCAGAAGGCGTACAAACAACGAATGAGATGGAATCACTCAAGCTGATCGGCATTGATGGCATGACTGGCCCGGGCATTAAACTGCTAGGTTAAGCATTTAATCAGAATATAAAAGGAGTTAAAAACAACTTACACACTTTTGAGGCGATTGTTCAGCATTAACGCCAAATGTAGCCTATCTTTAGCGCCCAAACGCTCAAATGTAGATGCCAAATGCGCTTTTACCGTTCGTTCAGTAATGTCTAAAACTCTGGCTATTTCTTTATTACTTAAGCCTTTTGCCGCCTCAATCGCCACATCTTTTTCACGTTTGGTTAACTTTTCCAGCAAACTTTGAATATATTCAGGCTGATTGCCCGCCAATTTAACCGACACTTCTATCAGGCGCTGCAAAAATTCTTGTCCTAGCCATACGCCTCCATTCACAATCACTGTCTTAATTTCATTTAATACACTTGGCGCAGAATAAGCATGGCAATAACCTCTAGCGCCTAAACTTAATGCATGTAGAGACTCGGTATGATTAGGCGTATTAGCCAGCACAACAATTTTGGCGTCTTTATAATCTTTTAAAATACTTGCAATCGTTTTCCCCATCCATTGCTGTCTATCTTCATTCATGTGCAGCCAGAAAATAGTCTCCATATCTTTTTTGACTATATTGCTTAATAAGTCGTCTGATAGGGTGGATTTTGGAAATGCCTCTGACCAGCTGTGCATAAGTGCTGGTAATGTACTAATAAAAATATGTTGCATTCCCTATTTTTTATCTCTCAGTAAAGGCGTACGATTTTGCTTTAAGTACAGGTTTAAGCAAATAAGAAAGTATGGTTTTTTTACCAGTTAAAATGTCAACTTGCGCGATCATGCCAGGAATAATCGGCAAACCTTCGCCCAGACTATTTTTAATTGTACGTACGCGCACAATATAATACGCATTGCCCTTATCATCGACGATTGAGTTGGCGGCAATGCTTTCTACCTTTGCATCCAGTGTGCCGTAAATGGTGTAGTCGTAAGCCGTTAATTTAACAATCGCTGGTTGGTCTGGGCGCAAAAAAGCAATATCCTTGATTTCAACTTTAGTCTCTAA
>JAZKEJ010000032.1:4766-14965 GCA_040387095.1 Pseudomonadota bacterium
TGGCTGGCATTATATAAAGCTTTTTCTTGCTGATATACCTGCGGAGCTTCTGTAAGTACTTCTGGCGGCGGATTAAATGCAATACCTTCCGCCAACGCTTTTAATCGCGCTTGTTTGGCGATTAATGCTAAAAATTGACCTTTATTTTCCCTTAAAGTCGATCGGGCGCGGGTTTCGTCAATTTTAATCAAAGGCATACCTACTTTAACCAAGTCGCCTTCCCTGACTAAAATCTCAGTCACAATGCCACCATCCAGCGATTGAATCACTTGCAACTGGCGCGATGGAATCACCCTGCCCTCGCCGCGAGTGACTTCATCTACTTTGGCAAAAGATGCCCATGTTACTACCAGCAACATAATAGCTAGAATGCCATAGAGCAGCTTTCTAGCTTTAAGCGGTTTTTGTTCTAATATTGCCAAGTCGGCTTCCTCCTCCCAAGCCAAATTATCACGCGTTTCGGTTGGCACGGCGCGACTCACCATCCAATAGATAGGCGCTGTTATCCACGATTGTCTGTTTAAAAATGCATTAAATGCGCCAATGACTTTAAATAATCTCTGGCTCATTGCATCATCCCGCACACTGAATTTTTAAATATTGGATTCTTGAATGCTGGATTGAAAGCCAACATACTTAACGCTAATTCTGTAGTCATTATTTGCAATGTCATACTAGAGCGCCTTACCAATCTTGCCCGCTCGTAGCGCTTCGATAATTTGTGCTTTAGCGCCATCTGCCACCACACGGCCAGAGTCAATCACGATGATGCGATCAGCCAAATCGAATAAACCTGTGCGGTGTGAAATCAACAGCAAGGTTTTGCCGATTGCCGCTTCCATTAAGCGTTTTTTTACCGCATCTTCTGCCGAATGGTCCATCGCACTGGTCGGTTCATCCAGCAAAATAATAGACGGCTTGCCGATTAATGCGCGCGCAATGCCAACGCCTTGCTTTTGTCCGCCAGAAAGCGTTTCACCGCGTTCGCCCACGCTTAGATCAAACCCTTTTGGATGCGCATTAATAAACTCATCAATACCGCCCGCATGCGCAGCAGCCAAAACAGCGGCATCATCAGCGTGCGGCATGGTGACAGTGAGATTGTCACGCATTGTGCCGTAAAACAAATGCGTTTCTTGCTGCACATAGCCTACGCATCGGCGCAGTTCAGCCGGGTCGATTTGGCGTGCATCAATGCCATCAATCAAAATTGCGCCTGCTGTCGGCTGATACAAACCTAGAATTAATTTATGAACAGTCGTTTTGCCAGAACCCATGCGCCCTAGTAACGCCACACGTTCACCTGCTTTAATTTTGAATGAAACTTTGGTAAGTGCGCTATCTTCGGCGCCGGGGTAATCAAAACTCACCTCCCTGAATTCGATATCGCCTCTAAAGCTTGGCCGCGATAAAAAATTAGAGTCAAGCGGACGTTCTACTGCCTTATTCATAATGTCATCCAGCGACTGCAAAGAAGTGGATGCAGTGTGATATTGCGTAAGCAAACCAGCAGTTTGCGAAATCGGTATCAGCGCGCGTGAAGACAGCATGGTGCAGGCAATCAATCCGCCCATGGTTAAATCACCGTTGGTCACCAAATAGACACCCAGCAATATCAGGCTGATGGTAATCAATTGCTGAATAGCGCTTGAACCGTTATGAATGGACGATGACAACAAACGCAATTTACTGCCGACTTCGGTCAAATAGGTGGCGCTATGTTCCCACTTACGCTGCATGCCGCCTTCAATACCTAAGGCTTTGATGGTTTCCAAACCGACCAGACTTTCAATTAATGTCGCATTGCGCAAAGCGCCAGCGCGGTACATGGTTTCAGAAAGGGCGTGCATTTTGCTTTGTACGCTAAACGCATAAACCAGCATCACAATTGCACCAACAATCACTGGGATCACCATCATCGGCGCAATCCACGCTATCACGATGATAAAAATAATGCCGAAAGGCACATCAATTAAAGTGGTGATGGTGGCAGAAGTAATAAAATCGCGCACACTTTCGAACGAACGCAGATTACTGGCAAACGAACCGACAGAATTGGGGCGTTGTTCCATGCGCAACCCCAGCACTTGTTCCATAATGCGCGCGCTAAGCTTGATATCGATGCGCGTACTGGCCCAATCTAAAAAATAGCCGCGCATGGTGCGCAAAATAAAATCACCCAGCACAATCACAGAAACGCCAATTGCTAATACCCACAAGGTTTCAATTGAACGGTTTGGCACAACGCGATCGTACACATTCATGGTAAAAAGCGGCATGGCCAGCGCAAACATATTTACCACAAAAGCCGCCACCATCACATCGCGATAAATGCGTTTATTTTCTGCCAGCGTGCCCCAAAACCAATGCCTTAAACGTACCACGCCAACAGCTGGTGCGCGCTTATCAAACACATATTTAGGTTTAGTGACGATACAATAGCCAGAATATTGGGCAGCAATTTCCTCTAAAGACACCAGCACTTCAGAATCGCCCAACTCCGGGTAAATAACCCGCGCCTGATTGCTTTTTGCATCGTAACTGACCAGTTTGCATGCTTCATCGTTGTGCAGCAAAAGCGTCACCGGTAAAAATTCAGCGCGAATCTCAGTGATTGGTTTTTTAAGAATAGTCACCGCTATATTCACGCGCTCGGCTGCGCGCCTGAATAAAGCCGGCGTCATTTTGCCATGTCGCAACGGCAAGCCAGCTATTAAGGCATCTTTAGTCGTTGCAATCTGGTGTGTGCGGCAAGCGAGTAATAGGCAACTTAATAGCGAGTCGCTTGTATTGGCTTGCTCTTGAATTAAAGAATCTAAATCAATATGAGCGGATGTTTTAACACTGGCTTGATGATCCAAAATTTTCTGTGGATTATTCGCATTCGCGGCGTCTGTTGCGTCAGTTTCTTTAATATCTAAAGCATTTGGATTTTTTGTGTCCTGACTTTTATTGTCTAGACTCATTATTTCAACCTGTTAAATTATGCGTTTAAACTAATGTATCACATTCGCTTAATACTACAATTATTAAGATGCATAATCATCCATTTTTAACAAAATTCATGCATAAATCCACACACTTAAGTCCATTTAAAACAAGTTGTCAGCGCATCCGATTTTATTCAACTTAACGCTATTATTAAATCAGATTTAGGCATATATTAGATTGCACTAGTTTAACGCGATACTAAAAATGAGTTCCAAAAAACAAACCCGCTCTAAACTCTCTATTTCAATTATTCTCCTCGTTTTAATAGCAGCAAATTTTTTATTTTCAAATGCCTACGCACTGGGAAATAAAAATCGGGCAGATAAGTTACAAGAGATTAATCTGCAGCTTAAATGGAAGCATCAGTTTCAGTTTGCAGGCTATTATGCCGCGCAAGCTAAAGGCTATTACGCGGCCGAAAATCTCAAGGTGAATATTCTAGAAGGCGGTTTTGATCGATCCGCCTCAGACTTGGTCGCCTCAAACACAGCTCAGTATGGAATTGGCGATTCGGAAGTTTTGCTGGACTTTGCTGAAGGAAAACCATTGGTTGTTTTAGGCGCCATATTCCAGCATTCGCCATACATCCTTTTGAGCCGCGCCGATTCTAATATCCAAACACCTTCAGATTTAGTCAATAAACGCGTCATGCTGGCTAAAAATCAAGGTGCAAAAGAATTTAAAACCATCCTAAAAAACGAAGGCATTGCACTGGATAAAGTTAAGGTGATTGAGCATTCGTGGAACCTGCAAGACCTGATTGACGGCAAGGTCGATGCAATCACTGCTTACATTTCTGTTGAGCCTAATTATCTTCGCGCAAAAGGTATTAAGCCTGGCATCATGCAAAACACCAATTATGGTATTGATTTTTATGGCGATACTTTATTTACCAATCGTCATGAAATTCAGGAAAATCCAACCCGAGTTGCCGCTTTTTTAAGCGCCAGTCAAAAAGGCTGGATTTACGCACTCGATAACAAACAGG
This sequence comes from Pseudomonadota bacterium, assembly GCA_040387095.1. Lineage (GTDB taxonomy): Bacteria > Pseudomonadota > Gammaproteobacteria > Burkholderiales > Methylophilaceae > Methylotenera_A. The sequence goes on from JAZKEJ010000032.1 coordinate 8,746, forward strand.
AAATTGCAGATTTAATTCTTAAGATGGATGGTGTAGCACAGCGCGGTTTAACACGTGAAATCTTGCTCAACGAAGCAAAGGATATGGAAGCGCTGATTCTGTCTGATATCGTTGAAATTGGTCACATCAACCCTAGTCGCTGGAAACACATTGCGAGCGAATTGGCCAACCTTGGTTTAGTAAAAAAAGAGTTGGACTTAACCGGTTTTATTTATGAGAAAAATAAACCTTTAACGACCTTATCAAAAAAATATCAGCTGATTGCCGTTTTTACGTTAGTGATTATTTTATTAGCCATTGCATTCTGGTATTTCAAAACTCGTCATAAATTACGCATTAACGCAGAAAAATTATCTGCAGAAACCAGCCGTCGCTTACAGACGGAAATGGAACTTGCTTTTACGCAGGCGCGAATCAATGAAATGTTTAAATCGACTTCTGCTGGTATCGCCATCACCACCATAGATGGCAATTATATAATGACCAATCCAGCCTATTATGAAATGCTGGATTACACAGAAGCGGGATTAAAAAATACCGATTTTTTTTCGTTAACCCACCCATATGACCGCGACTTAAACACCAAAAAAATCCAGCAGTTGCTTGATGCTTCCATTAAAAGCTTTGTTTCAGAAATGCGACACATTAAGAAGAATGGCGATTTAATATGGGTCAGATCCAGCATTTCTGTAGTGCGCTCACCTGAAAGTGACGTTTTCAACCTGATTTTAATTTGTGAAAATATCAGCGATCAAATGGCGACTACAGAAAAACTCAAGCAAAGCGAGCATATGTTAAAAATCGCCAGCAACCTTGCTGATCTCGGCGGTTGGCATTTAGATGTAAAAACTATGCAGTTAACCTGGTCAGATGAGGTTTCAATCCTGCACGATATGTTGCCCGGTGAAGTGCCAACTTACGAACAAGCAAGCAATATGATTACGCCAGATTGGCGCGATCATATTCAACAAAACCTGGATGAATGCATCAAAACTGGCAAACCGTATGATGAAGAGTTTCAGAAAATCACCGCTAAAAACCGCTCTATATGGGTACGTTCAGCTGCGCAGGCTGTCCGTAATCAGAATGGTGAGATTGTTAGAATACAAGGTGCATTTCAAGACATTACTAAACATAAAAATCTAGAAATGTTCAATTACAAGCAATCATTAATATTGGAAAAAATAGCTTCGGATGTAGTTTTAAAAGAAGTGTTGGAAGACTGTATCCACCTGATTGAAGAACAGTATCCAGCACTTATTTGCGTCGTTAATCTTTTAGATGAAAGTGGTCAATATTTAAAAACTGGCTCTTCTAATAGTATGCCCTCAGAGTATGTTGAAGCGATTGATGGAATAAAAATTGGCGAAAATGCCGGCTCTTGCGGCACAGCGGCGTTCACACAAAAAGAAGTGATTGTAAGCGATATTTCAAGTGACCCGTTGTGGAAAAATTACAAAAACCATGCATTAAAACATGGCCTTGCGGCTTGCTGGTCATTACCAATTTTCTCTAGCAAAGGCACTGTTATTGGTACTTTTAGCGCCTATTCCAAGCAAATATGCAGTCCGCTTGAAGAAGAAATTCAGTTAATTCGCTCTATCAGTAAAACAATCGGCATCGCGATTGAAAAAGATATGTCTTCTGAACAAATCCATTTACTTGAATCAGCGATTTCTAGGCTCAGCGATGTGGTTTTGATTACAAAAGCCGAGCCTTTCGATCTGCCAGGCCCTGCAACTGTATTTGTTAATGAGGCTTTCGAGAAGTTAACTGGTTACACAAGAGAAGAAGTTATCGGGCAAACGCCACGTATATTGCAAGGACCAAAAACCGATAAAGCAGAACTAAAACGCATACGTAGTGCATTAGAAAAATGGCAGCCAGTACGCGCGGAATTAATTAATTACAAGAAAAATGGTGAAGAGTTTTGGCTGGAACTGGATATTGTACCGATTGCGAATGCGTCGGGCTGGTATACGCACTGGGTTGCGGTAGAGCGTGACATTACGCTACGAAAATCGAATGAGCTAGAAATGCTAAGGCTTAATCGCGCACTAAGAATGCTGAGCTCTTGCAATGATGTTTTAATGCGCACTAAAAATGAGGCAAATCTGATTAATGAGATTTGTAAAGTTGCGGTTGAAGTTGGTGGGTATATGACTGCTTGGGTTGGCTATATCCAGCAGGATGAATATCAATCGATTGTTCCAGCAGGCAGTTATGGAAGTAACGGAGACTTTATAGACCAACTAAATCTCAGCTGTTTACAAGACCACCCGCGTGGCAACGGTCCTAGCAGTAAAGCTGTGCGCGAGTGTAAAACGGTCATTGTTGAGGAAATTGCTAAAGACCTTGATTATCCAGCCATCCATGAAGCAACTCAAGAAGGTTATCTAGGCCTTATTTCGCTGCCGCTGATTTCCGAAGGCAAGTGTTTTGGTTTGCTGGTTATTTATTCAGCAGAAAAGCTGACGATGACAACTGAAGAAATCAAACTGTTAGAAGAAATGGCAGAAGACCTCTCATTTGGCATACACAGTATTCGTGCCAGGCTTGAGCAGGAAAAGATGCAGGCGGCCATTACTCAAGTTGCATCAAGTGTGTCAATGTCGGCTGGCAATCAATTTTTTGAGCAACTTACCCAAAACATGATCACGGCGTCTGATGCTGACGCTGGCTTTATTGCTTTACTGTCGGCTGATGAACAAGTGAGTGCCAGCACATTAATTGCGGTTGTTGACGGCAAGCTAATAGAAAATTTTAGTTATGAGGTGGGCACAAGTCCTTGTAATCATTTACTTAAATCCGACCATTTTGTTCTTTCGCAGTCATCGGTTGAGTGCTTCCCATCAAAAACCATGGCATCTCTTGGCATGAAAGATTATGTTGGACAGCGCTTATCCAGCAGCAAAAATAGAACAATAGGCATGATTTTTGTGATGAAGCGTGAAAATTTTAAACAAGATGATTTCACCGTTTCAACACTTAAAATATTTGCCACCAGAGCCGCTGCAGAAATCGAGCGGCAAGACTATGATCGCCATATCGGTCAGCAGGCATCGCTATTGGATAAAGCACAGGACGCCATCATTGTAAGGGGGATGGATCAACGCATCCAGTTTTGGAACAAGGGCGCAGAGCGCCTGTATGGCTGGACAGAAAAAGAAGCAATCGGTCAATCGATTGTCGATTTAATTTATTTAAATAATGAAGACTTCATCGCCTCTGAAAAGAGTCTGCTGTTGACGGGTGAATGTATAAACGAAGTCTGTCAAAAGCGTAAAGATGAAACTGAACTTTTCGTCGAAGTGCGTTGGACTTTGGTAAAAGACAGCGAAGGCAATCCACTTTCTGTTTTATGTATTAACACCGACATCACGCAACGCCGAGCTGCCGCACAAGAAATTCAGCATATGGCGTTTTATGATGCGTTAACTAGCTTACCTAACCGATTACTGCTACAGGAAAGATTAAAGCACGCATTAACTAACAGCATCAGAAATAATAAACACGGCGCAATATTGTTTATTGATATGGATAACTTTAAAACAATTAACGATACCATGGGCCATGCAGCTGGCGATATTTTATTGCAAAAGATTGCGGAACGTTTACAGCAAAACACGCGCAGTAGTGACACTGTTTCCAGGCTTGGTGGAGATGAGTTCATTATTATGCTGGAGGAGTTAAGTTCGGATTTAGCTGAAGCCGCTATTCAAACCAAGAATTTTGGCGAAAAAATGATTCGACTTTTTCAAGAGCCGTTTGATGTTGATATTCATAAACACTACAGTAGCCCAAGTATCGGTATCACATTATTTAAAGATGATAATCAATCCGTTACAGACCTGCTTAAACAGGCAGACCTTGCGATGTATCAAGCGAAAGCAGCCGGACGTAATACATTAAGATTCTACGATCCACAAATGCAAGCCAGCGTGTCAGATCGAGTTGAACTGGAAATTGAGCTGCGTAACGCGTTAACTAGGCAGGAGTTCTCGCTACATTATCAACCGCAAATGGATTCTCAAGGCAAATGTATTGGAGCAGAAGCCTTGTTGCGCTGGAATAGCCATAGCAAAGGCATGATTTCCCCTGCCCATTTCATTCCGCTTGCTGAAGAAACCAGGTTGATTCTGCCGATTGGCGAATGGGTGCTGAAAACCGCGTGTGAAACATTGGTTAAATGGGAAAAAATGCCCGAAATGGCCAATCTTCAGTTGGCAGTTAATGTCAGTGTGCACCAATTCCGCTTGGCAAATTTTGTCGACCAAGTGTTATCCATTGTTAAATCCGCTGGCGCCAATCCTACCAGACTGAAACTGGAGCTGACAGAAAACATATTTGTTGAAAATGTAGAAGATATTATTTCTAAAATGACAGCGCTAAAAGAACAAGGCATCGCATTTTCATTGGATGATTTTGGTACTGGTTACTCTTCGCTTTCCTACCTTAAACGCTTGCCGTTAGATCAGCTCAAAATAGATCAATCATTTATACGAGATATGCTAAAGGACAATCATGGAGCAACGATTGCGCGAAGCATTATTACACTTGGAAAAAGTTTGGGCCTAGATGTTATTGCAGAAGGTGTAGAACTTTCAGGGCAACAAGAATTCCTAATCAAAGAAGGCTGTCATTTATACCAAGGCTATTACTTTAGCAGGCCGTTACCGATTGATGGAATTGAAGATTTCATTAAAAATAAGTCTTAATTTTTTAATTAATATCAATACTCGCATGCTTTGCATAAACTAAATCAGTAGATCACCCATGAAGCTCGACTCAAATAACTATGAAACCAGACGATTAGAATCTGTCAAAAATGCAGATATCTTAGATACGCCACCGGAATCCGATTATGACAATCTCGTCAAATTAGCTGCCTTGATATTTCATGTACCTATGTCGACAATCACCATTGTTGATTCTCACCGACAATGGTTTAAAGCAGCGATTGGAGTTGCCGCCAAAGAAACCGACAGGGATATCTCTTTTTGCACACACATTGTCGATCAAAACAAACCGCTTATTGTTGAAAATACCAGTGAAGATGTGCGCTTTTCAGAAAGTCCACTGGTGCGAGATGAGCCTAACGTTGCTTTTTACGCAGGCGTGCCTTTATGCACAAGCGATAACCTTGCCATTGGCACGTTTTGTATCATGGATAATAGTCCGCGCAAATTTTCTGCCGCAGAGCTTGAAACGCTCAGGGCGCTTGCCAATCAAGCAATGAAACTACTAGAGCTGCGCATACAGCGCAAAAAACTGACCGAAAGCGAACGGCGCTGGAAGTTTGCCTTAGAAGGCGCTGGTCATGGTGTGTGGGATTGGGACATCAAAGCTGATGAAATTATCTTTGATAAACAATGGAAAGTAATGCTGGGATATTCAGAAAACGATGTGATTAAGAATCTTGAAGCTTTTCGCCAAATGGTACATCCAGAAGATGTTGGCCTGTTTTTAGAAAATCTTGACCATTACTTGAATAAAAAAATCGACACTTATCGTGTAGAACTCAGGCTGCAATGCAAAGATAAAAGCTGGAAGTGGATACTAACAAGAGGTCTAATCGTTTCTTGGGATAAGGACGGCGCGCCGCTTCAGATGATCGGTACACACACAGATATATCAAAACGAAAACTATCAGAAGAAATTGTTTGGAAACAGGCAAATTTTGATTTATTAACCGGCTTACCCAACCGCCGCATGTTCTTTGATCGCTTAGAAAAAGAGATTGCAAGAAGTGCGCGCGAGAATCAAAGCTTTGCGCTGATGTTTATCGATTTGGATGGTTTCAAATTGGTTAATGACCAGTTTGGACATCAAATTGGCGATCAATTATTAATGGAAGTTTCAAACAGAATGACTGCGTGTATTCGTGAATCTGACACATTAGCGAGATTGGGCGGCGATGAATTTACTATCTTGGTCAATAATATCGTTGATTCGACAGATGTCGCCACAGTAGCGGATAAAATCCTAGCATCTTTATGCAAGGCTTTTATTTTAGATGGGAATCAGGTTAATTTATCTGCCAGCATTGGCATATGCATTTATCCACAGCATGGTTTAAATGCAGACGCTTTAATTAGCGCAGCAGACAATGCAATGTATGAAGCAAAAGATACAGGCAAAAACGCTTGGAAGCTTTTCAGCTAATGGAGGCGCGAGCCGGAGTCGAACCGGCCTAAACGGCTTTGCAGGCCGCGGCATA
>JAZKEJ010000033.1:0-1033 GCA_040387095.1 Pseudomonadota bacterium
CATCGGGCGCAGGCGGCCAGCATATTAACAAAACCGATTCCGCGGTGCGCATTACACATGCCCCAACTGGAATCGTGGTTGAATGCCAAGAAGGCCGCAGTCAGCATGCCAACAAAGCGCAAGCCTTGGCTGTTTTAGCGGCGCGTATTAAATCTAAACAAGTAGATGAACAAAACAGCAAAATTGCTAGTGAACGTAAGTCCTTAATTGGCTCAGGCGACCGAAGTGAGCGTATCCGCACCTACAATTATCCGCAAGGCCGCATCACTGATCATCGCATCAATTTAACGTTATATAAAATCGATGCGATTACAGAAGGCGATATGGATGAGTTGATTGGCGCCCTGTCTGCGGAACATCAAGCCGATTTACTGGCGAATTTGGGTGAGGATAATTAAGACCATTCGCCTTAAAGTGATACTAAAAAATTAAAGAGTTTTCTTAGATTAGTACGTTTTCTAATAAATGAGTTGAGTTTAAAGATGCCTTTAGATTATGTTGTTTACAAGTTAACTTTCCCCAATGGAAAGATTTATGTTGGAAAAGATATAGGTGCATCAGGGCATTCTCTGCGATATTTTGGCTCTTGGTTCAATGCTAATGTTGAAAAAGATTTCACGGATAAGGAGTTGCGAGACTTTACTATTCGTAAAGAGATTATTTTTGAGTCTAAAAACAAATCAGAAAAGCAAAAAAGAATGTCAATTTATAGTTGCCCTAAAAGCTAATGCCCTGCTATTGGATATAACCAAACACATCGCCGTAGAAAAATACAACTGTTACAAGAGTCAGGCGTTTAGTTAAAAAAATCAAATTAATATGTTTGCTTAAATAATCTACTCTTTAATATTTAATTCCTGAATTTTACGCGTTAACGTATTTCTTCCCATTCCTAGCTGATTCGCTGCTTCAATCCTTCGACCGTCAGTATGCTGCAGGGCTTTAATAATCATCACACGTTCAAAATCTTTGGTGCGCGCTTCTAATACATTTTGCTCGCCGCGATTCAATGCATCAGAAACCTCTTGCGCCA
>JAZKEJ010000034.1:0-8211 GCA_040387095.1 Pseudomonadota bacterium
CGTGCTTATCATTCATAATTAAGTCAACGGTGGTTTGATATTTCAAGCCGCTGGTCATCATATAAAACGGACGCTTGCGCGTCCGTTTTTATTTATAGGCATATTTTAAATGCCAAAACCTAACACATCAAACTAGTTAAGTATTTATGCCTAATCATGCCATGGTGAATAAAATCCTAAGCATTGCAAATGAATGGCAAAATATAGCTCAGCGGTTTATAAAAAGCATCTGTATAAATTTTAAGAATAAAATCTAAATATTCGCTTCGCCAAAACACATCAGTTTAATAGAAGAATTTGGAGGGAAAATGCTGGCCACAGCACTAAAATTTGTTTGCAAAATATTATTCCGCGTCAAAGTACGTGGCTTAAAAAACATGCCGCAAACTAATCGACTATTAATCGTGGCTAATCATGAATCATTTTTAGATGGTTTTTTGCTGGGGTTGTTTTTACCGGTTAAAGCTACTTTTGTTGTGCACACATCGGTGTTAAAAAGCTGGTGGTTTAGGCAGTTTTTACGTCTGACTCCCTATATAGCGGTAGATCCATCATCACCAATGGCCATGAAAAAAGTCATTAAATTACTAGATGCTGACCAAAACGTGGTGATTTTTCCTGAAGGCCGCATTACACTCACCGGCACTTTGATGAAAGTTTATGATGGCCCAGGATTTATAGCGGCAAAAACTGGCGCAACCATTCTGCCTGTGCGTGTAGATGGTGCAGCCGAATCTTATTTTGGGCGCTTATCCAGTCAACATCCGCGCAATATTTTCCCAAGAGTGACACTTACAGTTTTACCAACTACTGGTATTAAAATTCCAGCAACATACCATCACAGCGGCTTGTCATCCAAGCAGCGTCGCCGCATTGCAGGTGAAGGCATGCGAAATGTGATGCAAGATATGCTGTTTCAGGCACAAAAAAGCCGTACGCTGTTTGAGGCTTTTTTGGATGCGGTGGACAAATTTGATGGTAGTTACAAATTTATTGAGGATATGAATGAAGTTGAAGAAAGCTATCAAGTACTGCTTAAAAAAAGTCTGGCATTAGGTCGAATTGCCTGCAAAGTGAGCGTGCCAAACGAGGCAGTGGGTGTATTAATGCCTAACGTCACCAATACCGTAGCGCTGATTTTAGGCATGAGCGCTTTTAACCGCCTACCCGCCATGCTCAATTACACATCAGGTAGCGCAGGCATGCAAAACGCTTGCATTGCAGCCAATGTTAAAACTGTGATTACATCGCGCAAGTTTATTGAAACTGCAAAATTAGAAAGCGAAATCTCGCATTTAGAAAATTTAAATATCGTCTATTTAGAGGATTTAAGGGCGCAATTTAATGTGCTGGATCGCGCTTGGTTAATCGGCTACGCCTTGCATTATCCTAGGGTGGCTATGGAAATTAATCGTCCCGATCAGCCAGCGGTTATCTTGTTTACTTCTGGCAGTGAAGGCAAACCCAAAGGCGTCGTACATTCTCATCAAAGCATTTTGGCTAATATTGCACAGATTATGGCAATAATTGACTTTAACCCAACCGATAAATTTATGATGGCATTGCCGATTTTTCATGCATTTGGCTTTACTGGGTCATTGCTACCCATTTTTAATGGCATCAAGATATTAATATTTCCGTCACCTTTGCAATATAAAGTGATTCCAGAAGTCATTTACGATCGCGGCTGTACCGTATTATTTTCAACCAGCACTTTTTTAAGCAATTACGCCAAGTTCGCGCATCCGTATGATTTTTATAAACTGCGGTTGGTGATTGCGGGTGCTGAAAAACTTAATGATGAAGTCCGGAAAACTTATATTGAAAAATTTGGCATTCGAATATTAGAAGGCTATGGCACCACAGAGTGCGCACCCGTCATTTCCGCTAATACGGCTGTTGCTAACTTAAACGAGTCTGTCGGCCAATTTGTACCTGGTCTAGAACATAAACTAGAAACCGTGCCGGGTATTGAAGATGGCGGTTTGTTACATGTACGCGGTGAAAATGTGATGATGGGCTATTATTTATTTGATGAGCCAGCCGTACTTAAGCCTCCTGTAAGTACGTTTGGTGAAGGCTGGTATAACACTGGCGATATTGTGCAAGTAGACGCACAAGGATTTATTCATATAAAAGGTCGTGTAAAGCGTTTTGCAAAAATTGCAGGTGAAATGGTCTCGCTAGAACTGGTGGAAAAAATTGCCAACATTGCCGCACCAGAATTTCAGCATGCTGCCAGCACACAGATAGATGCACAGCGTGGTGAAAGCATTGTTTTATTTACCACTGATCCTGCATTAAAACGCGAAGATTTACAGATGGTGGCCAAAAATCTGAAGCATCCTGAAATTGCCGTTGCGCGAAAAATCATTCAAATAGATCAATTGCCACTATTAGGCACTGGTAAAACTGATTATGTCACATTGAAACAAATGGCCGAAGTGTGAGCAAAACCCAAAGCATACAAACACAATCACTTGCATCACGCAGTATGATTGCAGTGCTGTTTGCGCAGTTTTTATCGGCATTAGCAGATAACGCGCTGCTATTTGCAGCGATTGCACTGATAAAAACATATAACGCGCCAAGTTGGCAAATTCCCATGCTACAAGAGTTTTTTGTGATTGCATTCATATTATTAGCGCCTTTTGTAGGCCCTATTGCCGATGGGCATCCTAAAGGTCGCGTGATGCTGATCGCCAACATACTCAAGCTGACTGGCGCAGCTGCCATGTTTATGGGCGCAAACCCCTTACTTGCATATGGCTTTGTCGGGGTTGGTGCCGCGGCGTATTCGCCAGCCAAATATGGCATTCTAAGCGAGCTTGTATCTGCTGATAAACTGGTTAAAGCTAACGGATTGATGGAAGGCTCAACAATCGTTGCGATACTTTTGGGTGCCGTATTAGGCGGAAAACTGGCGCAAGTCTCCGTCTCAACTGCTTTGTTAGCAGTATGTATAACTTATTTAATTGCTGCTATCACCAATACATTTATACCGCGTTTACCGATTGCGAAACCGCATACGCAATTTCGCGCCCTAGCACTTGTTAAAGAGTTTTTAGATGCTTTAAAAGTATTAATTTTTAACAAAGATGCACGCTTTTCATTAATTGGTTCTAGTATATTTTGGGGCACAGGTTCAACTTTGCGCTTATTACTTGTCGCTTGGGTGCCAGTTGCATTAGGCACAAGCGATTTAAGCATAGCAGCGAATTTAAGCGGCGCAGTTGCAATTGGCATCGCTATTGGCGCCGCATTGGCTGCCAAATTTGTTCAGCTTAAAAATATTAATCGTGTGCTACCCGCCGGTCTTATCATCGGTATATTCATTATGCTTTTTGCATATACTACCAACCTTTACTTAGCAATTGCACTGCTGCTATTTATTGGAATTGCTGGTGGATTTTACGTAGTGCCACTTAACGCATTGTTGCAAGAACGCGGCCACCAAACAGTTGGCGCTGGTAACGCTGTGGCTGTACAAAACTTTTTCGAGAACTTCTGCATGATGACACTAGTCGGCCTGTATATCGTGTTAGAAAAAAATAACGTACCTGTTATCACCATCACTTTTGTATTTGGTGGGTTTATATTGCTGGCTATTGGGCTGCTTGCTAGCATACGTCTGCGCCAAAAATAATAATCCGCACTAAACATAAAGCACCTCGCCTAGCGATATAATTGCATACTTAAACAATTGCGCTATTAAATTTAATGTAACGTAGAAATTCGTTATGCAATTTAAATATTAATGCTTTATATTTTAGGCTTAACCATGAGTTTTTCACATTCAGTCAAAAATGCGCAACAGTCGATTTGGAAAGTAGCGAACAAATTAGGCCCTTTCGCACCGCTGATTGTAATGTTTTTTGTGGGTTTAATTCTTTTATCGCTATCGCGAGTTGGTTTGGTTATATGGAAATTTGAGCGTGTAGAAGTAACAGGCAAATTAACCGAAATATTATTGCAAGGCATCCGTGTCGATATTATTCAGCTGTGTTTATTAGCCTTAATTCCACTTATGCTCGCCCCATTTTTGGCCATCAAACCTTTATTCAAATTCTGGCAAAAATTTACCACTATTTGGGGCATCAGCACGATTGTTTTACTGGTATTTTTAGAAGCCTCCACGCCTGGATTTATCGTTGAGTATGACGTACGGCCAAATCGCTTATTTGTAGAATATCTAAAATATCCACAAGAAGTGATTGGCATGTTGTGGGGCGGTTTTAAAATTCATGTATTTGCCAGTATTGGATTTTTACTTTTATCTGCGTGGTTAATGCGCCGTTTTATGCGGCCTTGGTTGCAGGCCAAGCCCAACTGGTCAAATAAAAAAATATGGCTAGTCTGGCCATTGATATTCCTGCTTACGGCTTTTGCGATACGCTCAACTTTAGGCCATAGACCAGCCAATCCAGCCCTATTTGCCATTACGCAAGACAGCATGGTCAATAGCCTGGTATTAAATTCGAGCTATTCGGTTTTTTATGCCATTTACGATTTGCAGCATGAAAGCAAATCCAGCCAAATTTACGGCAAAATGGAACGGGCAGAAATTTTTAAAATTACAGGTGCAAGCGATAGTGAAATTCCCACTTTAAAAACGTTGGTACCTTCTGCCAAGCGCGATAAACCGCTTAATTTAGTGATTATTCTGCAAGAAAGTCTGGGTGCAGGCTTTGTAGAGTCGCTGGGTGGCAAACCAGTTACGCCCAACTTAGAAAAACTTAAAAGTGAGGGCATTTGGTTTGAACAACTTTACGCAACGGGAACGCGCTCTGTGCGGGGTATTGAGGCCGTGATTGCGGGGTTTGAGCCCACGCCAAGTGATAGCACGGTGAAACTATCTTTAAGCCAAGAACACTTTTATACTTTAGCAAGTTTATTGCATGAAAAAGGTTACAGCGCCGAATTTATTTACGGCGGCGAATCACATTTTGATAATATGCGCAGCTTTTTTATGGGTAACGGGTTTGATAAGATTATCGATGAAAAAGATTACCAACATCCAATGTTTGTGGGCAGCTGGGGCGTCTCAGATGAAGATTTATTTGATAAAACGCATCAGCAACTATTAACGCAACATGCCAGCAACAAGCCGTTTTTTGCCTTAGTATTTTCTTCATCTAATCATGCGCCGTTTGAATTCCCCAACGGGCGTATTGATTTATATGAAAAACCGAAAGCCACCGATAACAATGCGGTTAAATATGCCGATTACGCCATTGGGCAGTTTTTTGAAAAAGCCAAAAAAAGCCCGTACTGGAAAGATACGCTATTTTTAATAGTTGCTGACCATGATATTCGCGTGCGCGGTGACACGCTGGTGCCTATTGAACATTTCCATATTCCTGGTCTAATTTTGGGCGCTGATATCCAACCACAAAGCATCAAAAGCATTACTAGCCAAATTGATTTACCAGTCACTGTTTTATCGTTAATGGGCATTAGTGGCCAGCACCCTATGACTGGCCGTGATTTATCAAAAGAGCCTGCCGATTATTTAGGCCGCGCAATGATGCAATATAACGATAATTTTGCCTGGATGCAGCAAACAGCCATTAGCAATAATGTGGTCGTTTTGCGTGAAGGCAAGCCACCTGCACATGGAGTATATGATGTTGCAACCAAACATTTAAACGAAACACCGCCACCGCAAAATGCAAAAGAACTTGAACAACGCGCGTTAGCTCATTCATTATTGCCCGCTTTACTATATAGCGAGCAACGCTATCATTTGCCAAAATGAGCACTAAACAAGTATCCATGTTAACAAAGCAAGTCATTTGCGATGGCTTGAGCTATATATTAAGCGGCCGCTTACGCATTAAAAATGCACATTTACCCGTCGCTGGACAAGTTATTCCCGCAAATTTTATGGGTGTTTGTGTAGCAAGCAATGAAGACTCAGCTGTTGATACTTATATTATTGAACAATTGCATGATTTAGGTATAAACGAAGTGCGGCTGGATTTTAGCTACGGCGACTTAACCAGTTTTAATGGCCGATTTTTGCGCGCGCTAATTGCCGATCATTTCAACATTAGCTTACATTTAGTGCAGCCATTCACAGCCGCGCAAAATATGCATCACGTTGCTGAGCAAACTATCTGGCACGAATTTTTAACTGAAGTGATTAATACTTTTGGCAGTAAAATCAAGCAGATAGAAATTGGCACCACCATCAATCGCAAACGCTGGGCTGGCTACACTTTGGCAGGATTTTTAAATGCGTGGGAAATTGCACAAACATTGAGCAGGGCGCATTTAGTTACATTAGTTGGCCCAAATATTCAGGATTTTGAGCCTGTTTATAACATCAGTCTGCTCAAAACACTTCGCGCAAAACAACAATTACCCGATATCCACACTAATAATTTATTTTCAGAACGCGTTTCTGAGCCTGAACGTTTTGACCATCGCATTTTTAAATATCGCTGGGCAACTGCTTTTCAATATAACCTCATTAAAAAGGCACGATTGTTACAAAAAATAGGCGATGATTTTGGTGTCACAAAATTCATTTCGCCAGTTGCTTTTTGGGCAATTTATCGCATTCAACGCCTGTTACCAGATGGCGCGCAAAAACAGGCCGATTATGTCGCGCGTTATTTTATATTATTGGCCACCAGCGCAAGTTTACAACAAGCAAACTGGGGAGCGTTAATTTGCCAGCGTGAAGGGTTAATTGATGATGGTTTAAAAGAAAGTGATTATCCTGATTTAGAACGTGTCGCGCATTATAAAAGCGCAGATGGTCAATTATCAAATTATCAGCGAAGGCCCAGTTTTTATGCGTTTAAAACTGTCGCTAAAATGATACAAGGCGCGCGCTATATTGGTGCAATTGCCAGCGCTAAGGGTTTAGAAATTCATCATTATGAGCTTAAAAATCAGCAGTTTCATGCGGCTTGGACAATTAACGGAAGCGCCGCAAGCTTGAATAGCATCTACAGTGCTGAAGCCTTACAAACTTCAAAAATCGTACATCGCGATGGTCAGCCTTTTATCCAGCGCCCAGATTTTATAACGGAATCGCCTATTTATTTGCAGTGGGATAAAGGTTTTAATGTCGCATTAAAATCTAAGGAATCAAAACCTGGCTTAGTGAATAATTTAACCATTCACGCCCATATTAAAAATTTGCAATACTATCAATTTAACGATGGTGATTGGCAAGGTGTCGTTCTAGCGGATAGCGCAGAAAACGCGCGCTTATTAACGCAAGAATTGCACCCCAAAACTATGCAAGCGCCGAATAAAAATGAAGCTTTGCGTCATGCCAGAAATGCGATTTGGCCTGTGCCGAATCCACTAAATTTATCTGGCAAGTTAACCATTAAACAACCGATGAAAATGTATCCGCATAAAGCATTTTTGGATCGCTTTAAACCGAGCAAGGCCAAGCGTAGCTGGAATGGGGCGATGGAACTGATGCGTCGCGGTATTGTGACCGCACAACCTGTGGCTTATTTTGAAAAAGTGGGCGATAGCACGCTGAAACAAAATTTTTATCTGTGCGAGTTTGTACAAGCTGACACCAACATAGGTCAAATATTTTCCGCTTATGCTAGAGGTGAATATGATTTTCTTGGCTTGAATCCCGAAACAGTTTATACGCAACTGGCAATTTACTGTCACACCATGCACAGCCGTGGCATTCATTTTAGAGATTTATCAGGTGGCAATATCTTGGTGAATATGGATGCAAAAAAACAGTTAATTTTTTCGCTTATTGACACCGCACGCATCCACAGTTATAACCACAGCATTGCAATTAATTTAAGAGTTGCCGATCTCACACGCGCCTGCCATAAACTTCCGTGGGCTGGACGGCTGCGCTTTATGCAAATTTATTGTGGTCTTTCTGGCTTGCAATTTAGCTGGCGAAATCGGCTGCAATTTCATCTGTACGATTTTAAAGTATCATTAAAACGCACCATCGGCCGCAAAGGGTTTAAGCGCTTAATGAAACACTTCAAAAGCAATAATTAACTTTTCTAATCTAATGAAAATCATGAGCCGCTTTTACGCGGTTTAGATAGCGTGTTATTTTGGGTAAAGCGTAATATGAATTCACGTTATGCAGTTGTGAAAGCAGACGAATTTTTAACCAAAGGAGAATTATTATGTGGACAACACCAGCTGCTACTGAAATGCGTTTCGGTTTCGAAGTAACAATGTACGTAATGAACAAATAAT
>JAZKEJ010000035.1:0-1091 GCA_040387095.1 Pseudomonadota bacterium
TGCTGACTTGTGATGATAAAGACTTGGCTTCTAATCGCCTAGCCTTACAGAAAGCGTACATCGCCTATTTCAAGCTAGAAGATGTGACCGAAGATGACTTATTCGACTTTCGCACATTAACGATGACGCGTGACCAAGTAGCCGCTAACGATGCTGGCGTAGATGGAAGGTACTTTAAATGAGAAGCCTGATAAGAAAAATAAACCAGCTTATGTGTTCGCATGATTACAAAGTCTCGTGGGCGGCTATTTACGATAACGGCGGCTTCTATAAACACAGATGCACTAAATGCGGCAAGGTTAAACGTTTGCATGAGGTGAATCATCATGGGTAAACATGATTTAACAGGTAATCAGCTTCAATGGAAGCTACACAGACTAGGACAGGCTAGAGGCTTTAGATACTCGCTTTATGTGATGAGCTGGCTTGTGGTGATGTTTTCAATAGCGGGAATGGTGGAGGTTTATTGTGGGTGATGAGAGTGGGATTG
Organism: Pseudomonadota bacterium; assembly: GCA_040387095.1. Lineage (GTDB taxonomy): Bacteria > Pseudomonadota > Gammaproteobacteria > Burkholderiales > Methylophilaceae > Methylotenera_A. The sequence continues at coordinate 491 of JAZKEJ010000035.1, forward strand.
GCGAAGACTTCACAGAAGATGAAAAGATAGGCGCGTTTATTGTGTCGGCTTGTATCTTCGGTGCGATTGGTTTGGTTATTTGGTTAATTTGGGGATAGAGATGAAATTCATTAAACGCTTATTTAACATCTACATACCGCCAAGTAAAGGCAGATTGATGGCGAATATATTTTATCAAGGCACACACGGTTATCGTGGGGATAGAGGGTTTTAATCATGGCAGAAAAAACACATTTCAGAAAAGCATTTGATAGTCCATATTTAAGCAGTGCCGACATAGTTGAGCCTACTGTATTAACGGTAAGCCATGTTCGATTAGAGATTGACCGCACAAAGAAAACTAAAGACCAATTTAACACGGCTTACTTTGTTGAGCGCGAGATTAGAAAAGGCGAACCGTTAAAGCCAATGATTCTAAATGCGCACAATAGCAAAACACTAAAAGCATTAACCAATAGCGCGTTTATTGATGATTGGAATAACGTAAGAATCACGGTTTATGTAGACCATAACGTGCGCTTTGGCAAAGAAACGGTAGAAGGTTTACGTATTAGTCCGCATGCGCCAGAACAAGGTAAAAAAGTGCTTACGCCTGAATGGA
>JAZKEJ010000036.1:0-3651 GCA_040387095.1 Pseudomonadota bacterium
CGTGAGGCAACCGAATTTATCTGTGAAGAATTTAGCGCGTAATGGCTAACTATAAGAACATTACTGGTGGTCGTGAGTTGCAAGACATGCTCAATACACTAGCGCCAAAATTAGAAAAAAATATTCTTAGAGGCGCATTGCGATCCGGTGCAAAGATTGTACTTGAAGAAGCAAAAAACAATGTGCCGATTAAAAGCGGTGAATTACGCAGCAGCTTGAGAATTTCTACGAATAGCAAAAAAGGCCGTGTAACTGCTAGTGTCAAATCGGGCAATAAAAAGGTGTGGTATAGCCGTCTGGTTGAATTCGGCACGGCTGCTCACACAATATCTGGAAAAAATGGCTCACTTAATTTTAGTGGGATATTCGCAAAATCTGTAGACCATCCAGGCGCAAGAGCAAAGCCTTTTTTAAGGCCTGCGATCGACGCTAAAGCCAATGACGCAATCAAAGAAGTTGGCCTATACATCGGCAAACGATTAACTAAACAAGGCTTAAATTCGCCTGAAATAGAGGTGAGCGATGTCGAGTGAGGCAATTACATACAACCTATGCAAAGTTAATACAGCCTTACTTGCAGCCGTCCCATTAGCGAGAATGTTCGCAGGCGAAATTCCGCTTAATGCAGTATTGCCAGCGATTGCATTTAACGAAGTATCAACAGTAGAAAATACAACCATTGATGCAAATGCGGCTTATGCATTAGTCACAGGTCGCGTGCAAGTTACTGTGGCGGCTAAAGATTACCCAACGGTAAAGAACATCATCACATTGATTCGCAAGGCCTGTAATTATCAGCGTGGCGAGATTGCAGGATTTACTGTTAGCGCAATCATCCGTGACATCGTAGGGCCGGACTTCAGAGATTCGGATTCAGGGATTTATTACCAAAGCATAGATTTTAAAATCATTTACCACGAACTAAATTAACTAACTATTAATTACACCAAACCACCCAAGAGGTGGTTTTTTCATTTCTACCGAAAGGAAACGCAATGCCGACCGCTTCAGGATTGTTTAAGCAAGTTATTTATAAAAAAGAGGTGACGTATGGCTTAGTCCCTTCGGCTGCATCAGCTCAGTTAATTCGCCGCGTTGAATCAAGTATTGATTTGATGAAAGAAACCTATCAATCAAATGAAATTCGCCCTGACTTTCAGATCGCCGATTTTCGTCATGGTGTACGCCGTGTTGATGGGTCAATCAATGGTGAATTATCACCTAAGACATATTCAGACTTTTTCGCTGCATCATTAAAACGTATTTTTACCACTGGCGTTTCTGCTGTTGGTGCTTCAGTGACAATCGCAGGCGCAGGCCCTACATACACAGTTACTCGCGCAGCTGGCTCATATCTAACTGATGGATTCAAAGTTTACGACACTATCCGTTTAACAGTCGGCACATTGAACGCGTTGAACATTAACAAAAACCTACTGATTGTTGGCTTAACAGCAACAGTAGCAACAGTGATCGTAGTAAACGGTTCTGCTTTAGCAGCAGAAGGCCCAATTGCTACAACAACTATTGGCGTAGTAGGTAAAAAGACTTACACACCAACCACTGGCCATACAGATGAATCATTTTCAATCGAGCATTTTTACGCTGATTTAACACAATCAGAAGTATTTAGTGGTTGTAAGCCTAGCACTATCGCTGTGGAATTGCCGCCAACAGGTTTAGCTACATGCAATGTTAGCTTCATGGGTAAAGATATTGTTACCGCCGCTGCTCAATATTTCACAAGCCCTACAGCATTAACCACAACAACTGTATTAGCTGCTGTTAACGGTGTAGTCCGTGTGAACGGCGCAACAGTGGCTAATTTAACTGGCCTTTCTATCAATATTGATTCACCGCAAACAGGTGAGCCGGTTGTAGGTAGCAATAGCGTCCCTGCCATGTATCCAGGCCGCGTAAATGTTACTGGTCAATTCACCGCGTACTTTGATTCAGTCACTTTGCGTGATGTATTTGTGAATGAAACAGAAATTGATTTGGCTGGCGTATTCACCGAAAACAACACCGCATCAGCAGGCTTCGTATCGTTTGCAATGCCTCGTATCAAAGTAGGTTCAGCCAGTAAATCAGATGGTGAAACAGGATTGATCCAAACATTCAGCTTTCAAGCCTTGCTTAACACAGCTGGTGGCACTGGTACGACTACAGAGGCCACAACGCTAGTTATCCAAGATTCGGCGGCCTGATAGGTGTATAATAGACGAAGCCGTAAAGCACTGGACATGCGATACGGCTTCTAATCACTTCACCTTTCTGAGAGGTTACACATGACTGACGTTATTTTAACGCAAGACCGCCTTAAACACTTATTAAATTACAATCCAACAACTGGAATATTTACTAGAGTTGGCAACGGTAATATTGCTGGAAGCATTAATGGTGATGGATATACAAATGTATATGTTGACCATAAGCTTTATAAAGCCCATAGGTTGGCATGGCTTTATGTTTACGGAAAATGGCCTAAAGACCAAATAGACCATATTAATAACAATCGAACAGATAACAGAATATGTAATCTGAGAGAATGCAACAATCGTTTAAATCAGCAAAATTTAGAAAAATCTAGGTCAAATAACAACTGTGGATTACTAGGTGTTTTCTTTTGTAAAAGAACGCAAAAATATTGCGCGTCGATTAGAAACAACGGAAAGTTAAAACATTTAGGATATTTTGAAGATAAATTCGTTGCTCATGAAGCTTACTTAAAAGCAAAAACAGATGTACATGAATTTGCAAAATCATAAATAAACACCAGCCCCTTAATCGGGGCTTTTTTTCGCCCATTAGGGCAACCCTGCAATGGCCTCGCCCTCATCCCCTTCGCTAGGGGGGTTGGCGAGGTACATGCTTAATTAGCGAAGGAAACACCATGAAAGAAAACCTAGTAAGCGCATTTGATTTAGATGACTTTGAAAATCTTGAACAAGCCGTATTAACAATTAAAAATCCAATTACTGGTGAACCAACAAGTGCCAGTATCACTTTAGCCAGCAAAGAACATCCTTTCCGCAAAAAAATAGACATGAGCCGTGCGCGTAAACTGCGCAGTGCTTATTTGCGAAACGGTAACAAGATGCCAAACACAGACCCACTTGAAGAGTTTGACGAAGAAACAGACTACTTGGTTGGCGTGACAATCGGCTGGAATTTAACTCAAGGTGGTAAAGAATTAAAACTCACACCAGAATCAGCACGCGCTTTATACACAGATAGCAAGAAAGTCTTTGTTCGTGAACAAGTGCTTGAAGCTTTAAACAAAAATGAGCTTTTTATTCAAAACTCCGTAAAAGCCTAGCGGAGTTTGTACGCAACGAGTTTGAGCTATCAATAACACAAGGTGATGGCGCAAGCCTTAAAACACACTTAACCAGACTAGCAGAAACCACAAATAAGATTGATGAACGCTTAGAAATACTAGCGCCTAGAGAGCTAAATTATTTGTGGATTGCTTTTAACAGTTTGTCTCGCGCTCAAGGCATGAGCGGTATTTCAAAAATATCACAACAAGAAATAGCTGCGTATCAATTAAATCGTGACATCAAGTTTAACCAGTTTGAGCTTGACATGATTGAGCTGATAGACAGCATTGCAATAGAAATATTCAGCAAAACTAAAGGATAAAAATGG
>JAZKEJ010000037.1:0-9557 GCA_040387095.1 Pseudomonadota bacterium
TATTTAATGGAATCATACAAGAAATTGCGGCTTTACCTCTATAATTTTGCCATGCCATATTTGACCATTTTTATATGTTAAGTTACCGCCACGCCTTTCACGCAGGCAATCATGCAGATGTATTGAAACATTATGTATTGAGCCTTGTGCTAGATTATTTTAACCAGAAACCGACACCCTATTCTTACATCGACACCCATGCAGGCGCTGGCATTTATGCACTAAAAGATGCGTTTGCGCAAAAAAATGGTGAGTTTGAAACGGGCATTGCGCGATTAATGCAGACAAAAGAAATTCCGCCAACATTCAGCCGTTATATTGAATGTATTCAATTACTTAATCCCAATAATGCACTGGATTTTTATCCAGGCTCGCCCAAAATTGCCAAACATTTTCTGCGTGCCGATGACAAGATGCGATTATTTGAACTGCATCCAAAAGATTATCAGTTATTGCTTGGCAACTTTAATGGGAAATCCAGGCAAACCAAGCTTGAAATGCAAAATGGTTTTAATGCTATCAAAGCTTGTTTACCGCCGCCATCAAGGCGCGCATTAGTATTGATTGATCCACCGTATGAAATAAAAGACGATTACAACTTGGTGATTGATTGCGTTGAAGACTGCTTAAAATGTTTTGCTACAGGCACTTATATGATTTGGTATCCGCTTTTGCAAAGGCCAGAACCAATACAAATGGTGCAAAATCTGGAAAAACTTAGGCCTCAAAATTGGTTAAATATTCAATTAAGTGTGCATTCGCCCAGCGAAAATGGTTACGGCATGCACGGCAGCGGTATGTTCATCATTAATCCGCCCTACGTTTTGCCAGCATTGCTCAACGAAGTGATGCCAATTTTGACTGATTTATTAAGCTTGGATGAAACGGCAAATTATCAACTCACAAGCCGCATCACATAAGGTAAAATACGGCCTGTCAATCTAAGTCTAATCGTTTTTTATTTAAGTTTAACGCTTATTTAAGTCTAACCTTTATTTAAGTCAACCCAGAGAAATTCATGCAAACCAAAATCAAACCTACCCGCGGCGAATATAAGCAGGGCAATATAATGTCGAATATTTTATTTGGCAGCCGCTGGCTACAATTACCGCTTTATTTGGGCTTAATTGTTGCCCAAGCCGTCTATGTGTTTTTCTTTGTGGTGGAGTTGATTCATTTAGTACAAAAGGCGACCAGCTTAGTTGAGGCTGACATCATGTTGATTGTATTGGGTTTAATTGATGTGGTGATGATTTCAAACTTGCTGATTATGGTAATTGTGGGCGGTTATGAAACTTTTGTTTCGCGCCTAAATTTGGCAGGGCATCCTGACGAACCCGATTGGCTATCGCACGTAAACGCGAATCTATTAAAAGTAAAACTGGCGACTGCAATTATCGGCATTTCATCGATTCACTTGCTTAAAACTTTTATCAATGCCGAAAATTTAACCGATAAAGTATTGATTTGGCAAACGATTATTCATGTCACGTTCGTATTATCAGCGGTTGCAATCGCTTATATTGACAAATTAATGGCGCACAGTGATGTGCAACATTAAGATTTTCGAGTAGATAGCAGGTAAGTGCTTAATCAGATTACTTTGAGAATTTTGCGCTGATTGGTTTTATTGTTGTTAATGGTAAATTTATAGATGGAGATTGTGCGTCCATTTTCCGTTTCTACTTTTACGCGCCATAATCCAAACGCCACGTTTTGCTTATAGGTATAGCCTCTATAACCTTTGTTGCGGCCTCCCGTTAAAGCAAAACCAATGCGTGACATGGTTTGCCAGCCGTTTTTTTCATCATAAAATTGCCAGTGATGAAAAAGCTGGGTTTCTAAACTGGATGGCGCAAATACCGCCGAAATACAATACACCTTATCGCCCGGGACAATATGTACGCTATCTAAGGTGCTCTTCCAAAATCGCCATTCAGGTGCTTTATCTTGTTGTAAAACATAGATATTCTCGACTTTCTCAAGCTTTATTCCCACTTGAATATCTTTAATCACCAGCGGTACGGGCGGGATCACATCCAGCACATAAATGCTGGCAATGAATATGGCAATCGCATAAGTTGGGTAAATGCTGCCCAAATGTGACGATATGCTGAGTTTAAGCGATTGCGTGATAATGACCGCCAGGATAATGCTGACAAAAAACCACAGCCAGTGAATGCTGCCGATGGTGTAAGGCAACACAAAGTTAAGCAGTAAAATCAGGCAGAAACCAAATAAAGTCCAAATAAGCGTGAAGCGTCTATACGCGGTTTCTAAAAACTCATTCGCAATTAATAAAACACCAAGGCCGACTGACCAGGCAAAAGCGGCAACATGCGATGAGCTTTTGAAATATAGAATAAATAGTGCGCTGAATAAGCTACCAAATAAAAACTGTAATAGCAGATAAGGCAGGCGCGCTTTCCAGGTAGCATCTTTAAACGAAACACATGTTGCACGTGTCGTTTCTGCGGCGTTGTTAATGAGGAGATTAGCCTTTTTAACTAGCCAGGCAATGATGGGAATTGTGGCGAGCAAGTATGCGGAAAGGATGATTAGATCTGACCCATTGACGTTTTTGCCAATAGTTAAGGCATCCCACGCAAATCCTGAGAAAAAGGCAACGACTGGTAAATATTTTTTAAACATCAGCATCTTCAATGAAGATTTAAATAATCAGTTGCATGAAAAAGTATTTAAAACTGCAATGTTCATGCAAGCCAACTAATGCGCCACTAAATTGGCGATAATAAAACCAATCACAATGCCAATAATCAGGGTAATGGTCAAGCCACGATAGGTTAATACGTCTTTCGAATAGCCCCGCTTGATTGCAGTATAAGATACCAGATAGCCAATACCGTTAATCAGCCAAACCAGCGGAATGGACAGCACTTTTATCACCAGCGGACCAATGATTGGCACTAAAGTGATAATGCCGACAACCCAAGCGAAAACACCGGAAACGATTGCAATAATAAGTGCAACACCGGCGATGACTAATTCATCAATATTAAATCTAAACCCTAACCAAACCAGAAAAATAAGCGTCAACGCTATTGGCAGCATCACTTTCCAATTAGCAAGCTTTCTCGGCCTAAGCGTATTGTCAGGAGTATTTTTCTTGCTAGGTTTGGTGCGTGATTTGGTTAAATCGACCTTTGCATCAGTAATGACTGGCTTTTTCAATGCTTAAACTACTTCTGCAATTGGAATCACTTTTTTGCCGTTGCTTAACGTGTCTAATGCGGCTTTGTATTCCGTCATCTGGTCAAAATTTAGATACTTATAAATCTCGGCGGTATTTTGCAATTTACTGCCAATTGTTTCCATGTACTCGGCATGGCTAGGCATACGGCCTAATTTTGCGCATACCGCCGCCAATTCAGCTGAACCCAAGTAAACACGAGCGTCGCGGCCCATACGATTATCAAAGTTACGCGTAGAGGTTGAAAAAACTGTGGCTTTATCTGCTACGCGCGCTTGGTTACCCATACACAGGCTACAACCAGGGATTTCAGTACGCGCACCCGCGATGCCAAATACAGAATACACGCCTTCATCACGCAACTGTGCTTCATCCATGCGCGTTGGTGGCGCAATCCATAAACGCGTTGGGATATTGCCTGTGCCTTCTAGCACTTTGGCCGCTGCGCGATAATGGCCGATATTGGTCATGCAGCTACCAATAAATACTTCATCAATTTTATCGCCCACCACCGCTGACATCGGCTTGATGTCATCCGGGTCGTTTGGACAAGCCACTAACGGCTCTGTAATCGTTGCTAAATCAATCTCAATCACATGCGCATACTCTGCATCTGCATCCGGCTGCAACAATTCAGGTTTTGCCAACCAAGCCTGCATATTTTCAATACGGCGTTGCAAGGTACGTGCATCTTCGTAACCGTTTTCAATCATGTTTTGCATCAGCACAATATTGGATTTTAAAAATTCAATGACTGGTGCTTCAGATAGTAAAACGGTACAGCCATTGGCAGAGCGCTCAGCTGAGGCATCGGCAAATTCAAATGCCTGCTCTACTTTTAAATCGGGCAAGCCTTCAATCTCTAAAATACGTCCGTTAAACACATTCTTTTTGTTGGTTTTACCAACCGTTAATGTGCCCTCTTGAATCGCCGCATAGGGAATCGCATTTACCAGATCGCGCAAGGTAATACCGGGTTGCATCTTCCCTTTAAAGCGCACTAAGACTGATTCTGGCATATCTAGTGGCATTGCACCTGTGGCGGCGGCAAATGCCACTAGCCCAGAACCAGCAGGAAATGAAATGCCGATAGGAAAGCGCGTATGTGAATCGCCGCCCGTCCCAACTGTATCAGGTAATAGCAAGCGGTTTAGCCAAGAGTGAATAATGCCATCGCCTGGACGCAAAGTGACGCCGCCGCGACTGCTCATAAATTCTGGCAGACTGTGTTGCAACTTAATATCGACAGGTTTTGGATAAGCTGCGGTGTGACAGAAACTTTGCATGACCAAATCACTGCTAAAACCTAAACACGCTAATTCTTTTAGCTCATCACGCGTCATGCCACCAGTGGTGTCTTGTGAACCCACCGTTGTGGCTTTTGGCTCGCAATAAGTATTGGGGCGCACGCCCACACCTTGTGGTAAACCACAGGCACGACCGACCATTTTTTGCGCCAAGGTATATCCTTTGGTTGATACAACGGCAGGTGTGGCTTTAATAAAAATATCCGTTTCTGGTAAATTTAAAGCTTTACGCGCATTCGCAGTTAAGCCGCGACCAATAATCAATGGAATACGCCCACCTGCACGCACTTCATCTGGAAGTGTGACTGGGTTCAACTCGAAAGTAGAGATGATTTCACCTGTCTCATTCAACACTTTTCCTTCATACGGAAAAATCGTGATTTCATCACCCGTCTGCATTTTGGATACATCGCATTGAATCGGCAACGCACCAGAATCCTCTGCGGTATTAAAGAAAATTGGGGCGATTTTTGCGCCTAAAATCACGCCACCCGTACGTTTATTGGGAATGTTTGGAATATCGTTACCCATAAACCATTGCACTGAGTTAATGGCTGATTTGCGTGAAGATCCGGTCCCTACTACATCGCCCACATATACCAGCGGTAAGCCTTTTTGTTTTAGGCTTTCAATTTTTTTTAAGCCATCTGGCATTTTATTAATCAACATCGCTTTGGCGTGTAGCGGAATATCAGGACGGCTCCAGGCGTCCTGCGCAGGGCTTAAATCATCGGTATTGGTTTCACCATCGACCTTAAACACCACCATTTTTAATTGTTTTGCTAATACTGGCTTGCTGGTAAACCACTCGGCATTAGCCCAACTTTCTATCAATTTTTTGGCGTGTAGATTGCCCTTTTTCATCAACAAATCTACGTCGTGAAAGGCATCAAACATTAAAATAGTGTTGCTTAAAGCAGTGACGGCATGCGCTGCCATTGGCGTACTAAGCAGCTCTACCAGTGCTTGCACGTTATACCCCCCCAACATTGTGCCTAATAATTGCACAGCTTTTTCAGGTTTAATCACTGGCGAATTTGCAATACCTTTGGCAATATCAGCTAAAAAAGCGGCTTTTACATAAGCCGCTTGGTCCACGCCTGCTGGCGTTTGATTTTCAAGCAAATCCAGCAATAAAGCTTCATCGGTTTTGGCAGGATTTTTAAGTAACTCAATTAACTCAGCAACTTGCTCTGCAGATAATGGTAATGGTGGAAGTTTAACGGCAAAGCGTTCTTGCACATGCGCTTGATAGGCTTTTAACATGGTGATTTAAGGCTCGTTTTGGTCAGTAATCGTATTGTAAACCAGCCTAAACTCATAGTCGTTTCACATTCGTAAAACGCTACAAATTTAAGCTAGTATGTTTTGTCTGTATATAACTCTTTTGCAAAGGGAGTGCTGCAACTTCTACCGCTGGCTGATGCTTCCCATTTGTCTAATAAATCTTTTTGGTAATCTTTACCATGTTTTAAGGCTAAAAAAGCGCGCACTTCAAATACATCGGCAAAGCCATTTTTATCGGTATCCATTTTAACGATATTGTCTTCTACTGTCGGGCCTGTATATTTACCGTCTTTGTCAGTTAAATAATCCAGCACGCTCAGCGTTTCTGCATTCAAGGCAACCTCAACCGCGCCCGCTGCTGTTGCAGCAAATAACAAAAAAATTGCTGTGACCGTTTGCAAAAGGCGGATTAACAGTTTACCAATCGTCATTTCGAGCTCACTTTTTGTTAGCACATTGCTATTATGACTGATGTTATCGCTAATAGTGCATCGTCATCTGTGACTTGAGGCACATGAGATTATGTATTTTTAGATATTTTTAAATTAATGCCGTTATCTCAATCACTTTATGATTTTTTTTATTGTGAGCGATTTTATCCTGCCACATCGCTGGTCCTGTTTTGTGTACTGATTCACCTGTCGCGCTCACAGCGACGGTAACAGGCATATCAACTACATCAAACTCATAAATCGCTTCCATGCCTAAATCTTCAAATGCAATTACGCGCGATTTTTTAATGGCTTTGCTCACCAAAAACGCTGCGCCACCGACTGCCATTAAGTACACCGACTTATATTGCTTAATCACCGCCAGCGTTTCATCGCCGCGCTCTGCTTTACCAATGCTACCAAGCAAGTTAAGCTTTCCTAACATTAATTCGGTGTAATCATCCATACGCGTAGCCGTGGTTGGGCCCGCAGGGCCAACTGCTTCTTCGCCCACAGCATCTACCGGGCCAACGTAATAAATAAAACGATTGGTAAAATCTACAGGCAATGGTTCATTTTTTGCCAACATGGCGGCGATGCGTTTATGTGCAGCATCGCGTCCAGTCAGGATTTTTCCTGTTAATAATAATGTCTCCCCAGCCTGCCAATTCGCAATATCCGCCTTGGTTAATGTATTCACATTCACTCTTTTTGCTTGAGCGCTTGGCGCCCAATGCACATCAGGGTAAGTACTTAAATCGGGCGGCGTCAGCTCTGCTGCGCCTGCTCCATCCAAAACAAAATGCACATGCCGTGTAGCAGCACAGTTCGGAATAATCGCCACTGGCAAGCTAGCTGCGTGTGTTGGATAATCAAGAATCTTTACATCCAACACCGTCGCCAAACCGCCTAAGCCTTGCGCGCCGATGCCTAAATTATTCACTTTTTCAAAAATCTCCAAGCGCAGCTCTTCAATCCGGTTAAGGCTTTGCTTATTCTTTAACTTATGTATATCAATCGGCGCCATCAACGATTCTTTTGCCATCAACACCGCTTTCTCGGCACTGCCGCCAATGCCAACACCCAGCATTCCCGGCGGACACCAGCCCGCACCCATTTGCGGTACAACTTCCAGTATCCAATCCACAATCGAATCATTCGGATTCAGCATCGCAAGTTTTGCTTTGTTTTCTGATCCGCCACCTTTCGCGGCGATACTTATTTCAACTGTATCGCCTGCCACCAACGAAACATGCACCACTGCAGGGGTATTATCTTTCGTATTAATGCGCTTCCCCGCTGGATCCATCACTATCGAAGCGCGCAATTTATTTTCGGGTAACAAGTAGGCTCGGCGTACACCTTCGTTTACCATTTGCTCGATATCCATTTGTACTATATCAAGGCCGGCATCCCATTTAACATTCATACCCACTTTGACAAAAGCAACCACAATGCCGGTATCCTGACAAATCGGACGCTTACCTTCTGCACACATTCTGGAATTGGTAAGTATCTGCGCAATCGCATCTCTAGCCGCAGGCGACTCTTCCAACTTATACGCTTCACCTAAAGCCTGGATATAGTCAGCTGGATGATAATAAGAAATATATTGCAGCGCATCTGCGATGCTTTGAATAAAATCGGCTTGTTTAATCGTTGTCATTTAAAAAGTTACTATCTTGATGATTTTGCAATCGCAATATTGGGGCTGATGTCTTTGCGCAAGATTTTACCATTTTTGGTGCGAGGAAAATCTTTAGCCAAATAGACCGTTTTGGGTGTTTTGTATGCAGCTAAGTGTTGCTTACCAAAGGCCATTAACTCATCAGGGCTTGTAACTGCATCTGATTTTAAGATCACATAAATCACTACAAGAAGTTTGTCTTTTTCCATTTCCTCACCTACTGCCGCACAGTCCGCCACATCGGGATGCCCTTTATACACACGCTCAATCTCATACGGTGAAACACGATAACCAAAGCTTTTAATAATGTCATCTTTTCGGCCTAAAAACCAAATGTAACCATCTTCATCGTATTTTGCATAATCTCCGGTGAAAAAGTAGCCATCGTGATTATACTTTGCGGTTTCTTCAGCTAAATTCCAATAACGCAAAAATATCCCCGGGTCATTTAACGGTACACAAATCATGCCCTCTTCGCCCGTTTTGACCACTTCCAGAGTTTCAGGATTCAGCAATTGAATATTGTGTCCTGGCTGCGGAAATCCTGCAGAGCCTGGCCGAATCGGCCTAAACTTACTTTGCGATAAATAGTAAGAGAACTCACTCATACCGACAGCTTCATAAATATTCAGACCAAATCGCTCATGCCATTGACTAAGCACTTCGTCTGATAAGTGCTCACCGGCGCTCATATAATGCCGCAAACTGGGCAAATCGTGTTTTGTCGCTGTGGTTTTTTGCAAAAGCTGTCTGTATATCGTCGGCACGCCAATAAAAATGGTAGCTTGGTGCTTTTGAATCAAATTCAACCACACTAACGCGTCGTTTTTGCCTTCATGCACAATCACCGTTTTGCCTAAATACAACGGATCCATTAACCCAGAACCCAACACATAGGTCCAGTTAAACTTGCCCGAATGCATGATGCGGTCATTCAAACTATCGTCATAATTAAACCAGTACTGAGCGGCTGGCTGGCGACCGAGTAACGCGCGATGGGCGTGCAATACGCCTTTAGGGTAACCGGTGGTGCCAGAGGTATAAACCAAATACGCTGGATCATCTGCGCTTGTTTGATAGGCAGCTTCACAATCCTGTATTTTGTTTAAGCCACTCTCTAAACTCATCACATCCAGTTGCGGATGGGAATGATTTTTAACAGTTTGTGACAGCAACACATGCTTCAGATTAGGCATAATTTTCAAATCGGCGACTAACTGCGATTCCATCGCATGCCACGCTGAGGCATCTGTCACCAGCACTGTCGCGCCTGAATCTTTTGCTAGATAAGCGACTTCTTCAGCGGTTAATAAGGTTGAAGTAGGCACTGAAATCGCCCCCATTTTCATGGCGCCTAAAAATGCAATCGGATATTCCAAGCTGTTGGGTAAACGAATCAACACACGATCACCCGCTTTTACATGCATGTTTCTCAGCAACTGGGCAAACTGGTCAGTTTTACGCGCTAACTCTCTGAAAGTGATTTGCGAAGTGCTAAGCACATCATCTTCCACAATCATGGCAATATTGTCGGCTTGAGGCGTGCCTAAATGTTTATCGCTACAGGCTACGCCGATATTAAAATGGCTGGGGATTTGCCATTGCCATTCTGGAAACTGTTCAAACGCCATCTT
>JAZKEJ010000038.1:0-1202 GCA_040387095.1 Pseudomonadota bacterium
CAGCCGTAAAACATATTCAGCGCATCTGTCGGACTGCAAATCATCGGTTCGCCACGACGGTTAAGCGAGGTATTCAGCACAACAGCGTTGCCACGCAATTTTTCAAGATGCTCGATCAACTCATAATAACGTGGATTGGTAGCATACGTCACCACTTGCGCACGAGCCGTGCCATCCTCATGCACCACTTCTGGAATGCGCGATTTCCAGCTATCGGCTACATCAAAAGTAAATGTCATATAAGGCGCAGGATGTTCAGTTTGCAGTATTTCTGGGGCGACTTTATCCAGCATGCTGGGACAAAAAGGACGCCAGCGCTCACGGTATTTAATCTGCGCATTGATTCTATCTGCCACGCCGGGAAAGCTCGGATCACCCAAGATACTGCGACAGCCCAATGAACGCGGGCCAAACTCCATACGACCTTGTAGCCATGCCAATGGGTTACCAGCAGCTAATAATTCAGCCGCTTTTTGAGGAAAATTATCCACTTTGGTGAATATCGGCTTGTTCGGGTGCGCTTCGCAGGCAGCCACACATTCATCGCTGGTAAACTCTGGGCCTAAATAAGCGTGTTGCATCGGCTCAATCGTTTCACCCGCTTCGTTAGCTGCAAATGTTGCTGCGCCTAATGATGTTCCTGCATCGCCAGACGCAGGTTGCACGAATAATTCTTTTACGTGCGGCATATTAATAATGCGCTGGTTCAATTTGACGTTCAGCGCAACACCGCCGGCCATGACGATTTTGCCGGTTTCTTTTATGATATCGCCGAGATAATAATCGATCATTTTCAACGCAACATCTTCCAGCAAAGCCTGCACAGAAGCCGCATAATGGATATACGGATTATCGATTTCATCGCCACTGCGTTTTGGGCCTAACCAGTCAATCAATTCTGGCGTGAAATAATAGCCCTTTGATTTTCCATCTGGACCATTCTCTTTATAACGACGCAAACCCACTACATTCACCAGCTTGGTATTGACTTTTAATTCGCCATTTTCAAAAATAGCCAAGCGCGACAAATCATATTTGCTGGCATCGCCATACGGCGCCATGCCCATGACTTTAAATTCGCCATCCAGCATCTCAAAACCCAAGTATTCGGTGATCGCGCCATACATGCCGCCCAACGAATCCGGGTCGTAAAATTCTTTAATTTTATGGATTTTGCCGTTTTCACCATAGCCGAAAAAAGT
>JAZKEJ010000038.1:1302-8851 GCA_040387095.1 Pseudomonadota bacterium
CCCGCTTGTTTCAGGCAAAATTTTGCGGCTTCATACGGAAATTTATTTTTCGCGTGTTTATCGCGAATAAACCGCTCTTCTTCTGCGGCGGCAATTATTTTGCCATCGACCAAAATAGCGGCTGAAGCGTCATGTCCTAACGCGCCTGATAACCCTAATACAATCATGCTGATAATCTCTTGTGTGTTTTGAGTATTTTACTGGGTTTAAGCAATCTTTGCCCGCTCTAAAACAGTTGATAATTGGTTAACGCCGTTTTCATCGTAGATTTGCAAAAACTCTCGCTTAAAAAGTGCGCTTATTTCAGGGCTATGAGACCAATTTTGCATAAATCTTTTTAAATCTTTGATATGTTTTTTCTCAAACCACCAATTGCAATTGTGTGATTGCATACTATCCAAATCAATCAAAACTGGCTTGCCATCTACAATCTTGATATTGCTAGCCTTGCAATCATCATGCGAAATCTGCAATACATTCAACTTATAAAACAATAAAGCTGTTTCACGCGCGACTTTTTCTTTTGTGCTTGAATCAATTGTTAACGCAAAAAATTCGGCAATATCCGGCGCCTCAATATATTCAGTTAAAAAATAAGCCCTGCGCCTTAACCAACCAAATCGTTCCTCAATCAATGCCAAAGGCTTTGCGGTGGCGATATTTAAAATGTTTAATCGATGCGCATTCGCCCAGGATTTGGCCGCGCGGCTTTGAGAGATACTTAATTTAAAACCATGCCAAACATTTTTAATGTTGTAACGCTTAATCACCACATTTTTGTTACTGATAAACGCTTTGCCAACTGTGCAGGTGTTACCACTTTTTAGCCTATTTAGCGCATTATTTAATGCTAAATCCAACTGATTTCCTGATAAATCCACCGCGCTAAAATCGTTTGCAGATGCCATATAGCGCTTAAAAGTTTGCCTGACATTAATATCACTACAGGTTCTGAACACTTTTTTATCCGCATACGCACTGGCAACTTTTTGCCGGATTTTTTTGGCTAAATTATTTATTTTTACTAAATCAGTTGCCAAATATTCTGTCATCATCTGCTTGCAATAATGGGCATAACATTGCGCTATCCATTGACTGTCTAGCACATCTATTTTTGAAAATAAGGTGGCTAAATTACGCTGCTTTTGCTGTTTATTAAATAAAGATGAAAATGCTTGAATACCATCGCCGTCAATCGCATAGGTTTTTTCAGCATCGATTAAAAAGTTTTTAAAATACAAATCGGTTTGCTGCAAATTTGCTACATGTAATTGTGCGACTATTGCCGTGAGTTTGAGCATCAAATCTAAACGTTTTTCTGATTGCTGCGATTCATACAATTTCCGGTAAAGCACTTCTGCGTTTTGCGCACCATCAATCGCTTTAAAAATTAACACTTCATTTGCAGCAAAATTGCCCACATGCAGCAAGTCAGGCGTTGTAATATTCGCACTCATTAATGCTTGCACGCCGTGCTGATCGCGTTGCGCATATCGCTTGGCATTTGCGCCGATAAACAATTTGGCATAAACGTTCTCACCACGCCAAACAGCTTTGCAAACCAAGCGTTTGTTGGGTACAGCGCGCACGATTTCGCTGACTGCCAGTGTTGAGTCATCGCCCAACTGCAAATCAAAAGCGGTAACGCTTGGCGATTGAATCGAATTAAGATTCACCATTGTTAAATCAGGCGCTTGCAAGACGCGGAAATTTTTCTAATAAGCAGCTTGCTGCGGTCACCACCTCTTGCACAGAAATATCAGCCATCTCCGCTTTTTTGATTAAAGTATGTTGTGGCTTAGACGGAAACGGCCCAGTAGCAACAGGATTGGTTGGTCCATAAAGCCCAACAATCGGCACATTTGAGGCGGACGCAATATGAAAAACGCCGCAATCATGCGCGATAAATAAGCTTGCACGCTGCATTAATGCGCGCAAATTTGAAACCGTGGTTTTGCCGACCAAATTAATGGTGTTAGGCACATTTTTCTCGAATTTTTTCGCTAGAAAAGATTCATTGCTGGTGCCGGTAATCGCAATGCGCAGGTTAGGAACGGTTTGCATTAACGCATTGCCCAAGGCGATATAAGCGTCAATCGACCACAATTTCTTATCGTCAGCGCGTCTGGCGTAAAAAAACTTCCACCCATGCAATACAGTCGTGCCGCAACCTAAATGAATATTGATTAAAGTAGATTTAGCATCAACGCTGAATTTTGCCAACAGCGCCTCTGCCGTCAGCTGCGTTTGGATGACATAGTGCCTATCGTCATCAGTAATATTAACCGCTAATAATTGAGCGACAAATTGCAGTAAATGCTCCGCGTGATGAATAGCGTCTGTCATTAGCGGAACTTGAATAAAAGGGACTTTAATATCCGACAATTTTTTAAGTGCATTTTTATTCAATACAATGATTTTTGAATACTGTTTGGCTAGTTTATTTACATCCCGGCTTTTACTTAACACATAAATTTGCCCAATATCCGGATTTTCCGCAAACACTTCGGCACTTAGCTTATTTAAGGCAACCACATCAATCTTAGCTTGAGGCAAATGTTTGCGTAACAAACGAATCGCTGGCGTACAAAAAATATTGTTGCCTGTGCTAGATGAGGTGATGATTAAAAAACTATCTGAATTTGAAAAAGTGGTCATGTGGATTTAATTTGTTTAGCTGGGCTATTATTAGATTGGCTATGTAAATAAATACATAATTTTTTGTAAATCGGTGTTAATTGTTTAATTTCAAAATATTGCTTAAAGAAAAATAATCTTTGGCTACGGCTCAAATTTGTTGCGCGATTATTTAATGTGATTAAATCAGATAATCGTGAAAATGTAACCAGCGACGTGATGCGTGACTTTTCAAAATCAATCGTCGCCACTTCAAAACTTCCATTATGTTCTTTTATAAACAGATGCTTAGGATAAAGCGAGCGATGCTGTACGCGCGCTTGATGTAAATGACGCACTGCCGCTGCTATCGTACTAATGAATGCTCTTTTTTTCTTAACGTTAAAATGGATAAACTTTTTTAACCAATTATCTGCATCGGCAAACCCTGACAATGCTTTAGTTAACAAAATAGCCTTGTTGTTGTTTCTGCCGAAAAAAACAAATTCTGGCGTTGCGACTTTATACGTTTTTAAATGCTGCAAAATCTCAAATTCGCGCACAAAAGTCGGTTCACCCGCAATCGGCTGTCGCCAACTGCGGCGTAAATGACCTTGCTGGCGTTTTAAATAAAAGCCGTGTATTTTGCCTGCATCATCAGTCAATTCAATATAATTAACGCCACTCCAACCGCCCCGCTCATGATTCGGCGGCTCAAACCAATCGCCTTGGTAATCCCACAACTGTTCAAAACTGGCCAGCTGATGCTGGATTAACAACTGCTGATATTGTGGGGAAATAGTGCTTTGCAAAAAATATCCTTTACACTGTCATATTCAAATTGAAACAGCTTTTACAACCAACCTTGATTAAATCCGCTTTAATTAACCTTCAAATATGCTTAACTTTATTTTTAAAATCATTTTTAGATTTCTTGGTATTTTATCATTATCAAGCCTACACCGTTTAGGTGCTGCATTTGGCTGGTTGATTTATTGCTGTACGCCTAAATCTGCGGAAATCATTAAAATAAATATAAAAAACAGCGGCATAGCAACTAATCAGCAACAATTTAAGCAGATTCTAAACGCAAATATTGCCGAATCTGGCAAGGCGGTGTTGGAAACGATTGGCATCTGGCAAAAAAAGGAAGCCGAAATTTTGCCATTAGTGAAACAAATACATGGTTGGCAGATGGTCGAAGACGCTCTGAAATTAGGCAATGGCATTATTTTTTTAACCCCGCATATCGGTTGCTTCGAAATCGCCCCTATTTACTACGGCTCAAAACATCCCATTACCGTTTTATATCGCTTACCAAAAATTGATGCATTGCACCAGTTTATCTTGCAAGGCCGTTCGCGCACAGGCATAACATTGGCAGAAGCCAATACAGGCGGCGTGCGCAAATTGCTGCAAGCTTTAAAACGCAATGAGGCAATTGGCATTTTGCCTGACCAGATACCCGCAGCGGGCGAAGGAGAATGGGCCGATTTTTTTGGCAAGCCTGCATACACCATGACGCTGGTGAGCAAGTTGGTCGAAAAAACCGGCGCAACCGTGATGATGGTTTTTGGTGAGCGCCTAAAAAATGCACAGGGCTATATAATCCATTTAAGTTTACTGGAACAGGGTGTTGTTGCTACGCCAACGCTTTTAAATAAAGTAGTTGAACAACAAATTGCTCAAGAACCCAGCCAGTATTTATGGCGATATAATCGATACAAAGTCAGGCGACACAGCCTGAATAAAAGCCAAGCACCTAACAGCGCTAGCGAATAGCAGCTTTTTCGTTTATTAGTCTTTTTTGAAATTTTTCGCTGTTAAATTTGGCGTAAAGCTTTTGTGCGCGCGTTTCAACTTGTGTCCAGAAATTTGCGCTTTGTGGCAGATAGTG
Organism: Pseudomonadota bacterium; assembly: GCA_040387095.1. GTDB lineage: Bacteria > Pseudomonadota > Gammaproteobacteria > Burkholderiales > Methylophilaceae > Methylotenera_A. The sequence goes on from JAZKEJ010000038.1 coordinate 5,816, forward strand.
CTGTTTAAACAGCGTCCAATCTGTAGTAGTAAAACCAGCATCCATCGCAGAAAAAAACAAGCCAGCAATATCCTTCATAACCGCGCTACCGCTCGTAGATTGCCTCATTAACATACGATGCAAATCAATTAAAATTAACTCTATTTGACCTTGTGCTAAGGTCTGACTTTTAACAACAAAATGGCACAAATAAAAATCTCGGTGACAAAGCCCTGCGCCATGCAACTTTTTAGCAAGTTGAGCTAACGCGATGATGACTTTTTTCTTTAACTCATCTGGTGGCGGATTGTTTTGCCAATCCGCGCATAGCTCCTCTAGCGAAATAATTTCGCCTAAATCCTCTGTCATTACAAACGACTCTAAATTGGCAGGGTTGATTCCGCGCTGTCCATAAGCAATTAAAGGCGTGGTTGCGATGCCGATTTCATCCAACTTTTGAATCGCGTGCACTTCTGTCAGCGCACCTAAAACAGGTTTTTTTAGCGTGACTAAATTCTTAAAAATTTCGCCCCAACCCACGCCAAAATGCTGTTTGATAAAATAACTGTTACCGTCAAGACTTACCTGAATGGTTCTGCGTCCGCGCACATCGCGAAACGGCTTACCATTCATGTGCATGATCTGGTTAAACGCGTCATTACCAAAATAACGGCTTAGATCATTAGGCAATTTCAGTGTATTTAGCTTATTAATCATCAATTTAATTATCAAGTTAAGTGAGTTAACCCACTATTTTTATTAGTTTTTTCAATGGCACAGGCAATGATAAAATCCGCTTCTTGCGTTGCAGATGAGGTTTCTTTGATGCGTTTCGTGTACAAAGGTCCATTCGTTTTCCACAGTTCGCGTTGCTGCGACGTTAACATTTCGGCTAGCGCGGCGTTCATCTCATCTTGCTGAAACGGCGAAGCCAATACGCAGCCGGCATTCGCAGCTGACACATGCGGTGCATAACCGCAAACATCGGTCAATAAAACCGGCAAACCCGCCGTCATCGCTTCCATAATCACAATTCCAGCTAGTTCTGATCGCGCCGGATGCGCCAATAAATCTGCGCCCAACATCAATTCGGCAATATCATTGCGGCCGCCGGCGGCAATACAGCGCTGTGTGATACCGCGTTTTTCGCAATAAGCGCGCAAATCACTATTCGATTCATATTCACCGATCGCAATTAACCAGGTATTTTGCTGAATTTCTGCCGGCAAACTGGCTAACGCATCAATCACGCGATCGACGCCCTTGCGCACAAAAGCCGAGCCAACCGTTACAATAATGTTGGCATCTGCCGGCAGATTGAATTGCTGCCTAGCGTAGTTACGACAATCGTGCTGATTTTTACCTGCAAATTTTTGCCACGGAATATTCGGTGCAAGCAGATGAAATCTTGTTTCCGGCGTTTGATACCATTGCTGAAAAACCACTTTTTCGCGCGCGGTCAACAGCAATATTTTAGTCTTGCTTTGTGCACTCATCACTGCTTTTTCAGCATCCGCAAAAAACTTAAACCGCCCGGTTAGTCGATATAACCAGGAACGCTCTTCATACGCACGCGCCACAAAACAGGGGTCGGCTGCATAATAAATATCCAAACCAGCCATGCGATTAAACCCGACCACTACATCTGGTGGATTTTTTTGCAGGGCTAAATTGAATTGACGAATTAACGATTGATGACGCCGATGATTGAACCAGCCGCTACTCGGCAAAACTTGAACGCTGATAAGCGCATCAGGCAAATCGCCGCGCCATTCGCCTGTGTAAATCGTGACATCGTGCCCTGCCGATAAACAGTCATTGGCGATGCGCAACATATCTCGCTGCACACCGCCAAACGGAAAATATTTGAATATGATAAAAGCAAAGCGCAATTGAGGTTTTAAGCGACTTAACGCGTTCAAAATGGCAAAAAATCAATTGTATGCGAAAATGCCTAAAATAATGCCTAAAATAATGTCTAAGCCCATGAAAATCCTCATTGTTAAAACATCGTCGCTTGGCGATGTTATTCATTGCTTACCAGTCGTCAATGATATTCGCGCCGTTTATCCAAACGCCCAGATTGACTGGATTGTAGAAGAAAGTTTTGCCGATATCCCACGCCTGCATCCAGCAATTAATCAAGTTTACACGGTGGCGTTCAGGCGCTGGCGCAAGCAATTACTTAACCTTAAAATATGGTCAGAAATCAGCCAATTCAAACAGCTAATTTCGCAAGAAAATTATGATGCGGTGATTGATGCGCAAGGTTTATTAAAAAGCGCATTGATAACGTGGCTGGCTGTTGGTATTAAACATGGTTATGATAAACAATCGATTCGCGAGCCAATCGCCAGCCGGTTTTACGATAAAACTTATGCCATTTCGTATCAGCAACATGCAGTGACGCGAAATCGCACTTTGGCGGCATTAAGTTTAGGCTATGCACTGCCTGTAAATGCACCAGACTACGGAATCCAAGCAACGCTTCATTCAGATGAAAGCCCAAGCAAACCATTCGTTATGGCATTGCATGGCACTAGCCGCGATAGCAAATTGTGGCCGACTGAATACTGGATTGGTCTGGGAAAAGCATTCAAAAATCAGAAACTTAACATAGTATTACCTTGGTCAAATGCTGAGGAATTAGCGCGTGCCGAGCAGATTGCAAATGTTCTGGAAAACGCTGTTGTATTACCCAAATTAAGCATTCCAGAGTTGGCTGGTGTCATCAGCCAAGCCAAAGCCGCGGTTGGCGTGGATACGGGGTTGTCTCATTTAGCGGCAGCGTTGAATATTCCTACTATTGCCATCTATACAGATACCAACCCAGCGCTAACTGGCGTAATGGGCAGTCAAGCAACAGTGATTAACTTAGGCAATGTTGGTGAAATGCCAAGCGTGGACAAGGTTTTAGCGCATTTAAATCACATTCAAAGTCATTCTCAAAAAAGTTAACACTTAATTTAACCAAGAATATTGCACGAATTTTGCGCCGCGCACTTGAAATAAAATCGCTTATCCCCACGTTCAAAACAGTGTTATTAATGAATGGGG
>JAZKEJ010000039.1:0-1108 GCA_040387095.1 Pseudomonadota bacterium
GAATCTGCAATAATTTCTGTGCTGTATCGCGTTACACCGTCTTTTTCCCATTTGCGAGTTTGCAGCTTGCCTTCAATGTAAACTGGTGAGCCTTTTTTAAGATATTCGCCAATAATTTCAGCTAGCTTGCGGTAGGCCACAACGTTATGCCATTCGGTTTTTTCTTGCTTCACGCCTGCTTTATCTTTCCAATTTTCGCTGGTTGCCATTGAGAAGTTAGCGACAGCTTCACCATTCGCCATGTATTTAACTTCTGGATCTCGGCCTAATGAACCCACTAGAATTACTTTGTTTACTGATGCCATGACTTATCCTTTTATCTTGTTTTGAATATTTAAAACCAACTCTAAAAACTGGTCTCTACGTTCTCTTAGCATTTTTAATTCATCCGCTAAATCATCACGATCAGCCCTATAAACGATTAATTGTTTATCCTTAGGGAAATCAGAACAGTAACTAGCAAAGTCTGTCCAATCGCGTCCTGTGCAGTCTAAATGCCCTGTTAATTGCCATTTGTATGATGGGTCAAATGTGCCTCTAGTTAAATTGGCATAGTGCGTTTTAGCGACTACAGATTTAATTTCTAATACGCCATTTTTCCCTATCAATCCATCTGGACTATCGCCGTATTCACCACAATCAAAAAAGCCGCCGTTATCAACTGTTGTAAATCTTTCTTCTTCATATAGCATCCGAGCGATTGGTTCTTGTTCATGGCCTCGATCGGTATCAGAGTTGCTAAATCCAAATTCAGCCTTAACACCTGTTACACGCTCTAAAGCAATCTTTAATGCATATTCTTTAGCTGGCTCACCAAACGCATTGCCATAATTCGCCATGAAACATGAAAAGTTAGAAGATGTTGCCTTTCCAAGCCGAAGCAGTTGCCATTCATCCGTGTTCTGTTGAACGTCATGAAAAATCATGCTGTCACTGCCTCGGCTTGCTCTTTGATTAACCTTTGATGCTCATCTGAAATATCTACGCGCTCTAATACGCTGTTAAGGTTGCCATCGCGTTTATAAGCTGCAATCGCGTTTTCCCATCCTTTAGTCCATTCAGGCGTAAGCACTTTTTTACCTTGTTCTGGCGCATGCGGACTAATACG
>JAZKEJ010000040.1:0-37154 GCA_040387095.1 Pseudomonadota bacterium
CATTATGGCTATTGTTAAATCACGCGTACCGCGCAAACCAGTCGATGCATTGAAATCGCGCGGTATTTATTTGTTGCCGAATCTGTTCACTTCAGCCGCTTTATTTGCCGGCTTTTATGCCATTGTGCAGGCGATGAATTTTAATTTCGAGCAATCTGCAATCGCCATTTTTATTGCCATGGTGATGGACGGATTAGATGGTCGCGTGGCGCGCATGACCAATACAACCAGCGCGTTTGGTGCAGAATACGATAGCTTATCCGATATGGTTTCTTTTGGCGTGGCGCCAGCATTGATTATATACGTGTGGGCACTTAAACCGATGGGAAAATTGGGCTGGATAGCCGCTTTCATTTATTGTGCCTGCGCGGCATTAAGATTGGCGCGTTTTAATACCAAATTAGATGATGATTTTCAGGATAAACGCTACTTTCAAGGTTTACCAAGCCCAGCTGCCGCCGCACTAATAGCGGGATTTGTGTGGGTTGCGTATGAATACAATGTAGATGGCCGCGAAATATTTTTTGGTGCAATTCAGATGAAGTGGATGGCTTGGGTGCTAACGGTTTTCGCTGCCGGCAGCATGGTGAGTGACCTTAAGTTTTACTCAGGAAAAGACATCAATTTAAAACAAAGCGTGCCGTTTGTGGCAGTTTTGGCGATCGTGTTAGCTTTCGTGCTAATTTCATACAGCCCGCCAGAAGTATTATTCACGGTGGTGTTGGTATACGCGCTATCTGGCTATTTCTTGTGGGTGAAATCGCGATTAAAGAAAAAAGTGCTGGTTTAATCAGGGTTAATTGCTTGAAAGTTAACCATCAAATCCCTATAATATTTATATGTTGAATTCATTGACATTTCAAGAAGCGCTTTTTTATGCTAGCTTATTAAGTCTAGCTACATTGCTACGCACTTTATTAGCGCTACGCTCAGCTTCGCTGCTGCGCGCTAGCGCACACTAAACTCACTCCAAATTTAAGTTTTTACGCTCGCTGTATTCGCATACAGCAGGTAAAATTATCGCAATTGCATTTTGCGGCGATTCAAAATGTTTGCCGCAAACATTAGGAATATAAAACCATGGAAACAGTGAACAATAAACAGAACCAAATTATTATTTTTGATACCACCTTGCGCGATGGCGAACAAAGCCCAGGTGCTTCGATGACCAAAGAAGAAAAAATCCGTATCGCCCGCCAACTTGAAAAATTGGGTGTCAATGTGATTGAAGCAGGTTTTGCAGCCGCCAGCCCCGGTGATTTTGAGGCGATTTCTGAAATCGCTAAAATCATCAAAAATTCAACCGTTTGTTCACTTGCGCGTGCCAGCGAGAATGATGTGCGCCGTGCAGGCGAGGCGATTAAACACGCTGCCAGTGGCCGCATTCACACCTTTATCGCCACCAGCAAAATTCACATGGAAAACAAGTTGCGCATGACCGAAGATCAAGTGGTGGAACGCGCGGTGCAGGCGGTGAAATGGGCATTGGAATATACACCAGATGTGGAATTCTCAGCCGAAGACGCGGTGCGTTCAGAAATCGATTTTTTGGTGCGTGTATTTGATGCGGTAATTGAAGCGGGCGCAAAAACTATTAACGTACCAGATACGGTGGGCTATTCGATTCCCGCACCGTGGGGCGAAACGATGCGCACTTTAATTAGCCGCGTTAAAAATAGTGACCAAGTCGTTTGGAGTACGCATTGCCATAACGATTTGGGCATGGCAGTTGCCAACTCATTGGCTGCGGTAATGGGCGGCGCGCGTCAAGTGGAATGTACCATTAACGGCTTGGGTGAGCGCGCAGGTAACGCTAGCTTGGAAGAAGTTGTGATGGCGATTAAAACGCGCTCGGATATTTTTAACTTGACTACGCGTATTGATACCACGCAAATCGTACCAACTTCTAAATTGGTTTCCACCATCACGGGTTATCCGGTGCAGCCGAATAAGGCGATTGTCGGCGCAAATGCGTTTGCGCATGAAAGCGGTATTCATCAGGATGGTGTATTAAAGCATCGCGAAACCTATGAAATTATGCGTGCAGAAGACGTGGGCTGGAACGCCAATAAATTAACTTTGGGTAAATTATCTGGGCGCAATGCATTTCGCACACGCTTAAAAGAATTGGGTATTGAGTTGGAAAGTGAAGATGCAGTAAACGCAGCATTTGCACGCTTTAAGAATTTGGCCGATAAAAAATCAGAGATTTTTGATGAAGATTTGCATGCCTTGGTGAGCGATGAATTTGTGCATGAAGCCAGTGAAAACTATAAATTAGTGTATTTGCAAGTAGCCAGCCAAACTGGCGAAGTGCCGCATGCCATTATTACTTTATCAGACAATAGCGTGGAAAAACGCGCCGAAGCAGATGGCGGTGGCCCAGTGGATGCGACGTTTAAAGCGATAGAAAGCATGGTTAACAGCGGTGCTGAATTGCAATTGTATTCTGTAAACAACATCACCAGCGGCACCGATGCGCAGGGCGAAGTGACAGTGCGCTTGGCGAAAGGCGGGCGTTTGGTCAACGGGCAGGGCGCGGATACCGATATCGTGGTGGCTTCAGCTAAGGCGTATTTGAATGGATTGAATAAGTTGTATTCAAAAGATGAAAAGATGAATCCGCAGCTTTAATGTTCTATATTTCATTATATTCGCCAAGAATAGTAAACGCTCTTGGCGAATACAGATAACCTGATGCCTTCAAAAAACCAGACCTTACTGATTGTTACGGCGCTGTTTTGTACCTACTTTATTTGGGGTTCAACATATTTAGCAATTAAGTTTGGTATTGAAAGTTTTCCGCCATTTTTAATGGCAGGGTTACGTTTTACCATAGCGGGAATATTGTTGTATGTGGTGATGCGGTTTTTAGGTTCACCTAATCCAACTAAGCAACAGTGGTTGGGTGCAACTGCAGTCGGTATTTTACTGCCTGCGTTAGGTAACGGCACGGTTTGCTATGTGCAACAAACAGTTTCTTCCAGCGTGGCGGCACTTTCTATCGCTACTGCGCCTATATGGATGGCGATTTTTTCATCCATTTGGGGGCACAAGATCACGCGACGGGAATGGCTAGGCATCGCGGTTGGTTTGATTGGAATTGTCTTGTTAAATGTAGGCGGTAGTTTGCATGGTGAAATATTAAGCGCGTTTCTACTGATTTTTGCAGCCGCCACTTGGTCTTTTGGCTCGGTTTGGGGCAAGCACTTAAGTATGCCATCAGGTTTGATGGCACCAGCATGTCAAATGTTAATGGGCGGCATTGCGTTGTTAATGTTTAGCGCATTTCAGGGTGAACAGTATCCCGATGTGGTCACTGTAAGATCCTGGGCGGCTATGTTGTTCTTAATTGTGTTGGGCTCGCTGGTCGCTTACAGCGCGTATCAATACCTGCTTAAAACGGTGCGGCCACTGGTCGCAAGCAGTAATACGTTTGTTAACCCAATTGTGGCGTTTGTTTTAGGTATTTGGCTGGCAAATGAGAATGTCACACCAACCGAATACATTGCGCTGGCGGTGATTTTGGTAGGCGTGTTTTTAGTACTTTCTGCAGACAGTCAGAAATCAGAGTGAAAGTAGTGTTAACTTAAATTGCTCTCATCTCTATTATTTTTACTGATTTAATTCATTCGTAACGGAGTAAATGTTGAATTTAGCTTTATTTGATCTGGATAACACTCTATTGGCAGGTGATTCTGACTATAACTGGAGCTTGTTTTTAATTGACCAAGGTTTGTTGGATGCTAAAACGCACCATGCGCGCAATGAACAGTTTTACTTGGATTACAAAAATGGCAATCTGGATATTTTTGCTTTTTTGAAATTTCAACTGCAACCGCTCAGTCAGCATCCTAAACAATTTCTGGATGAATTACACCTTAAATATATGCAAAAAGTCATTAGGCCGATGATGACGGATAAGGCGCAAGCATTGGTTGATGAACATAAATCAGCAGGCGATTTGTGCGTTGTGATTACTGCGACCAACAGTTTCGTCACTAAACCAATCGCAATGGCTTATGGCATTGAGCATTTGATCGGCACTGACCCGGAAATGCTGGATGGGCAATATACCGGCGCCGTGAGCGGCGTGCCGAGCTTTCAACAAGGTAAAGTGACGCGAATCAATCAATGGCTGGCAGATAAAGGACAAACCTTAAGTGATTTTGATAAAAGTTACTTTTACTCGGATTCTCATAATGATTTGCCACTAATGAAACTGGTGACAAATCCGGTGGCGGTTGATGCCGATGCGACTTTGACTGCGTATGCTAAGGAACATAGTTGGCCTGAAATTAGCTTACGCTAGGCGTTAAGTCTATTTTTAACGATTCAACAATACTTCTAAAATAAACTTACTGCCCACATAAGCTAACAATAATAGTACAAAGCCAATTAATGTCCAGCGGATGGCTTTCATGCCGCGCCAGCCGTATCGATAACGGCCAAATAACAACCAGCCATAAATCACCCAGGATGCGATTGAGAAAATGGTTTTATGGTTAAATTGCAGCGGTTTGCCGAATATCTGCTCACTAAACAGCATGCCACTTAACAGGGTGAACGTGAGTAAAACAAAGCCAATGCTGATGACGCGAAATAGCAAACTTTCCATAACCATCAATGGCGGAAAGCTGGGTAATTTGATACGCGTAGGCTTGTTGTGCAGACTGCGCTCAGCAACCGCCATTAAAAGCGCATGCAAAGCCGCAAACGTAAATAGGCTATAAGCCAGTATTGCAATACCGATATGCGCCATAAATAAGCCTTCATGCGCGGTGGGCAAATAGTGATTTTTAATCGCAAATGCGGGCAATAAAACAAAAACCGCAGCGGGCGGCAACACAAAAGCTTGCAGGCTATGCAGCTCATGTTTTAAATTCGCCAGCCAATACACCAGCACAGTCAGCCAGAAAATGGCAGATAGCGCATAATAAAAGCCTAAGTTAACACTGCCCACTGTAAAAATATCGCGGTATAAAAGCCAGCCGTGCAGCATAAGCCCCAAGGCAATCATGGCAGAATGCAGTTTAAGCGATTGCACGTTTGTGGCTGCTTTGGCAGTACGCCAAAAATCTGCCGCCACTGCGATATAAATAAAAGCCACAACGGCATACGGAATGAAATAGTGCAGTGAATTTTGCATATGACAATTATGGCAAAACTCATCTAATTAGCATAGCTTGATGTAAAATTAGTGTGAATTCTATTCGCTTAACCTTAAGGTAATCCTCAAAAATGTTAGAAAATTTAACCGGTCGCTTACAAGGCGTCATCAAAAATCTACGTGGTCAAGCACGATTAAGCGAAGAAAATATTAGCGACGCGATGCGTGAAGTGCGTATGGCGTTGCTGGAGGCTGATGTGGCCTTGCCAGTGGTAAAAGACTTTATCAGCCGCGTTAAAGAACGTGCGCAGGGTAAAGATGTGCTGCAGAGTTTAACGCCTGGTCAGGCCGTGATTGAGGTGGTGAATGATGAGCTGAGCGAGTTGATGGGTAAAGCCAATGTCGGTTTGAATCTAGCCACACAACCGCCAGCGATTATCCTGATGGCGGGTTTGCAGGGTTCCGGTAAAACAACGACATCTGCCAAACTAGCAAAGTTATTAAAAGAACAAAAGAAAAAAGTGCTGCTAGCAAGTGCGGATATCTATCGCCCAGCGGCGATTACACAACTGCAAACGCTGGCGAAACAACTGGATATTGACTGTTTTGACAGCAACTCCAATCAAAAGCCACTTGAGATTGCCAGTGGCGCGTTGGCATTTGCAAAAAAAGGTTATTACGACGTATTAATTTTCGATACCGCAGGTCGCTTGGGTATTGATGAAGCCATGATGGCGGAAATCAAGGCGTTGCATACGCAGTTAAATCCGATTGAGACATTGTTTGTGGTCGATGCGATGCAGGGCCAGGATGCGGTAAATACAGCTAAGGCTTTTGGCGAAACATTACCGTTAACCGGTGTGGTATTAACCAAGTTAGACGGCGATGCACGCGGCGGCGCGGCTTTATCTGTACGGCATGTGACAGGCAAACCGATTAAATTTATCGGCGTCAGCGAAAAAGTAGATGGTTTAGAGCCATTCCATCCTGACCGTATGGCGGGGCGCATATTGGGCATGGGCGATGTGCTGGGCCTAATCGAACAAGCGCATAAAAATGTCGATTTGGCGGAAGCGCAAAAAGTCGCCGACAAAATCAAATCGGGCAGCAAGTTCGATCTGGAAGACTTTAAAAGTCAAATGAGCCAGATGCGTAAAATGGGTGGTATGGGCGCGTTAATGGACAAGATGCCTGCACAAATGGCCAGCATGGCCGCTAAAGTCAATAATGAAGATGCCGATAAATCCTTGCGACGCATTGAAGGTATTATCAACAGCATGACGCCGCTTGAGCGCCGCAAACCTGAGTTAATCAAAGCTACACGTAAAAAGCGCATCGCCGCTGGTAGCGGTGTGCAAGTGCAAGAAGTGAATCGCCTATTAAAACAATTTGAAGAAACGCAAAAAATGATGAAAATGTTCAGCAAAGGCGGCATGGCAAAAATGATGCGCGGTATGGGCGGTATGCTGGGTGGAAAATTGCCGGGCATGCGCTAGTTATTAAAAAATTGTTAACTCAGGTATTTAAAAAAACGTTACGGCTTCACTCTAAACGGAAAATTAAATAAAGAATATAAAAAGTTAATTTATTTAGCAGGTTGTCATTGACCAAAGTCCGAGTTTCTTGCATAATTGCGCCCTTTCGTAGGTAAAGCAATAAGCAATTTAAATCGCCTACTAAGATTGTAAAATCCAGTATTTCCCGTTTCACAATGGGGCGTTAGCTCAGCTGGTAGAGCAGCGGACTTTTAATCCGTTTGTCGTGGGTTCGATCCCCGCACGCCCTACCAATTTCATGTTTTAGATTTTTTCTAGGACATACAAAAAGCCAGCCTTAGTGCTGGTTTTTTTATTGCCTTTAATTGATTTAAGGCTTTATATTTTTAAATTTAATTTCAAGCCCTCAACTTTTATATTCATTAATATCATTACTTGTTTTGGGATATTAAGTTTTTTGTTTTAGTATTTAAGTTGGTTCAGAAAGTTGTTCAATAACGCTTAAAAACCCGTATGTTTATAAAATGAATAAAAATCAACACACACCGCATGTTTGCATTCTTATGTCCACTTACAATGGCGAGAAGTTTTTAGCCGAACAATTGCAATCAATAGAAAATCAAAAGCATAGTAATTGGCGTTTAATCATCAGTGATGATGGCTCTACCGACAATACGCTGAATATAGCGAAACAATTTCAAGAGAAGTGGGGTAGTGAGCGATTAAATATACGGCAAGGGCCAGCGCAAGGGTTTTGCCAAAACTTTCTCTCTATGGCGTGTGATGTTGATATAAGTGCAGATTTATATGCTTTCTCAGATCAAGATGATGTTTGGATGACAGATAAGCTTAGCAGAGCAGTTGCGTATTTTAATGAACACGAAAAGGCACAAACCGCGATTGCTTATGGTAGCCGCACTCAAATAGTAGATGAAAAATTAAACCCGCTTGGTTTTTCACCCGAATTCAAGCTGCCAAGATCGTTCCGTAACGCAATTGTGCAAAGCATTGCTGGCGGTAATACGCAGGTATTTAATCAAGCAGCAAAACACCTGCTCGAACAAGCCGGCAGGCAGAAAGTAGTCTCTCATGATTGGTGGCTATACCAAGTTGTTCAAGGGGCAGGCGGCATTTTTCATTACGACCCCAAGCCATCGTTGTTATATCGGCAGCATTCAAATGCCATAATAGGTGCCAATTCATCGTTCAGAGCGAGAATTGACCGTATTTTTTATGTGCTCAACGGGCGCTTCAAAAGTTGGAATGACCTTAATCACACCGCACTTTGCAACATTCGTCATTTATTGATTAAAGATAGCCAAGATATTTTAGAAATATTTGGGCAAATCCGTGGTGCACATTTAACAGATAGGATTCGCCTATTGGCAGCATGCGGTCTTTATCGCCAGACTTGGCAGGGTACTTTGTCGCTATGGTTGGCGGCAATTGTCAATAAGATTTAGCTGTTTTCACAGATTAAGTTCTACCCCAAAAAAGCAATAATACGCCCAAGCAAATAAACACTAAGCCAAACCAGTTGGACAAAGCCATTTGTTCTCGAAACATCGTCGTTGCAATGAGCACTGTTAAAGCAGATACACCTACAGTAATAACGGGCTGCGCGATTGAGAGTGGGACAATCCTAAGAACGTAAATATATCCCAGAAAAGCCGCAGAATAAAATGCTGCGCCAATCCATATCATGTGATTAGTAATTAAGTTTGAAAAACTAAATTGATCAGTTAATGTAGATGCTCCCATTTTTAGAAAAATTGAAGCTAAAGCACTCAGTAGAACGCAACCTAAAAGTAAAAAGACCCCGTTCAAAATCGTTGCTCACGTGTGGGGAGCGCCAAGAAGCCCATGATAAGAGAAGTCATTAGTACAATCCCCCCTAACAGGACAAGTAATGTTGATAAGCTAATTGTGCGTAGTAGAACGCCCGGTGTCAGGGATCCGAATTTGACTGCACTCCATGCCATCAAAGCATCAAATCCCAAAAAAACTCCGGCAAACATCATCGAAACTCCTACCAAGCCCCCAACTTCTAGGATGGGAGACGCACGTAATTTTTCGAGTAATGAATGCTCTTGTAATAACCCCTCTCTAATACCGAACATCCTGATTACAATTCCAAGTGATGCAGCCAGAAAACCAAGTACTAATCCAGTCTCTGCGAAAAATAGCGTGTGTACATCAAAGGTCACTTTGCCTAGATTCACAGGTCCAGATAGTAAAGTCAAATAACATACTAGGCTTATTAAAAACAAGCTTGCTCCGGGAATGAAAAAAAGCCAACGCGGGCTGAATAACAGCATAAAGCGAAGGTGTCGCCACCCATCTCTCCAAGGACGAAGATGAGGAGGACGAGAACGACCATCTTTTGACAGCGTAGTAGGTACCTCTGCAATACGCATATCCAATAAGTTGGCTTTGATCACCATTTCTGATGCAAATTCCATCCCAGTGGTCCGCAGATCCATTCTCAAAAAAGCTTCTTTTTTGAATCCTCTTAACCCACAATGAAAATCTTCAGCAGGGCATTTAAAAAGAAGACGACCCACCCAAGAAAGAATAGGGTTGCCAATATATCTATTTTTCCATGGCATCGCACCAGAAGAGATACCTCCTAAAAAACGATTTCCCATGACGAGATCAAAACCTTCTCTTAATTTCTCAACAAAGGAATTAAGATTACTAAAATCATACGAATCATCAGAGTCCGCCATAATAATCCATTCCCCATTGGCTGCTAGGCTACCATGGAACAAAGCTGAACCATATCCACGTTGTTCTACTGATACAACGCGTGCACCCAACGATTCCGCAATAGTTTGCGACCCATCGGTGCTACCGTTATCAGCAATAACCACCTCAGTTTTTATTGCAGAGTGTGAAGCCCAATAATTCGCTTTGTTAATACACAAAGCTAAGGTTTCCGCTTCATTCAAACAAGGCATCAGAATGGTTAATTGTATATCGGCCATATTTTTTAAACTTTTTTTAATAAATGAATACAATGCAAGGAACTACCAAAAATAATATCTAGCGGCATAGGGTACAGGTTTAGTTTATTAATTTGGTTCACACTACTTATGCCAGCCCTATCAAAAGCAGAGCTCCAGTCTGAAGATGATAAGTAATTGTAAGGTAGTACTACACCATGCGCACGATTACCAACCCAATCCATAAATGCTAGTATTTTAGAATCTAAAACACTATCTGAAACATGGTCTTTAATTACCACATATTGCCTAGAAACTCTGGCACACTCTTTAAGTACAGAAACTGGTTCTTTACAATGATGGAGGACGTCTACGATTATTACTACATCAAACGAGTTATCATCAAAAGGTAATATAGACCCATCGTATTTAACAACTGGAATAAAAGTTTTTGGCCGAATGTAAACATCAACACCAGTAAATAACAACTCTGGCCGAAAGCTTTGAACGGCTTGCGCCATTTCCCCAGTCCCAGCCCCTACATCAAGCACCGACATAGAGCCATCTGGAATCATATTGGATATATTTTTTGATATTTGCTGAACTCTCCGTCCCATCACCATTTTTCTATGTGCTTTTACAGCTATATTTTCGTACACTCAATTTCCTTTATTGATATATTTGACTTCATTTAATGAAACTAAAAATTAACAATTCAACAATTGATAAATATGCGAAGACTGTTAAGAAATATTCAGTTGTTTATAATTACCATTAGTTTATTCATTCGAAACGGTTATTACATAAACATTTATATCAGCAGTATTGAAGGATTAAAACTTATTTGTTTACCTTTACTCCCATTTTACTCATTTGAATAATCAAATTGAAAAAAGAGGTGATGCTGATAAAAGATGCTGCACTCCAAATAGGGAAGGCAGGTAACAAATATAAATGATTAATTGCAGGAAATGATGAAATATCAACTAATACAATTAGCATAATGCGAGAATAATAAAGAATCCATAAAGACAGTCCAATTACCATTAGATAACTCGGCCTGCGCTTCAAGTATATTAAAAACAAAGATGTTGCGATAAAAAATAAAGTGCCAAGTGTAAATAAATAGATGGAAATCTGCTCATAAAAACTGATCATTAAAGCTTTTAAATGCAATATTTTATTTTTCTTAATCTCTTTAATTTGTAAGACATCGAAATTAACAATACCATTACCTACGTTTAAAAATTTGGGTGGATTTTTTAAAATACCTTTAAGTTGAATTTCCTGAATATTTGGATTTGAAAAAGTAAGACTGCACTTTTCAAAGTTACTAATCACAAAGGAAAATCTTTGTTTGGATGAGTTGGCGTCTTTAAAATGTTCTGCAATGTCGGGGCTATCCTTCCTGTTGAGAGAGATTTCATTCTGAGTATCATCATTGCTACATTTTAAGGAAAGCCAATCACCTTTTGGTGCATAGTACCATCCTGAAGCATCTAGAGTTGAAGCCGCTTTAGGAGCAACTATATTGGGATTTCCCAAAAAGTCGATAATTTCATTTAATCTATAAATAGGTTCCTCACTAGGGCTTTTAGACAACGGCACTTCCTTTTGATATATCGTTAATTCTATGGCTTCGAGAATTTTTCTTGGAATGCTTTGAATCGATTTTTGAGTCAGCTTTGGCATTAATGGTATAAAACTGTTTTTGCATGATAATGCACCGTTATTACAGGCTAAATTTACCTCTTCAGTAATACGCTCGTAATACTTGGAAACTAGTGCGGGGTCTTTGTAATATCCTAAGAAACTTGTGCCGTCTCTTAATGCCCACATAAACCAGCCGCCAGCATAATCACCGCAAGTGTTCTTATATATAGCACAGCCATGATTCGTCCAGTCTTTACCAGAATGTTCAAAATACGGCTTAAGTTCTCTAAAGCTAGGACTCACTTTATATATCGCCTCTCTCTTTTTTTGAGAAACAGGCAGATATTGAATTTCTTCACCTGTGTCAACTTTGTAAAGCGTGTTCAACACTTTAGTGAAACTTGAACTTTTAACATCAACGTTTTGAAAGCTACCGTAATTGTTGTAATTTATTAGAGCAGTTGTGAAAGGAGGAATCAAGGCAGTTAAAAAATATATTGAGAGCAATCTAATCCGTAATCCTAGCGCTCTATATTCTTTAAGCTGTGTAAATAAAAAACATAGAACAATAAGAGCAAATCCTGGTATCACCCAAACGCCTTCTTCTCTAGTTATCCAAAATAGTCCAAAGCATAATCCAGACAATGCGATTATGAGTATTCTAGATTTTTCTTTTTTCCATAAACCAGCATAAATCAATCCTGAGAATGAAATCAAGAATAGGGAAAAATATATGTTATCTCGAATAATACGGGTAGGTAACAGTGCAGGCTGAAAAATTAAAAATGCAAAAAGACAAAGAGCTACTAATTTGGGGAGCCCAGCTTCTCTTAAAACATAAACTAAATAAAAACATGCAATAAAATATAGCAACGCGAGTGTTAAGGTTATTGGTGTTCCAAGTAAGTTATTAACAATCAAAAAATATGAGTATCCCAAACCTTTAATTAATGTCATTTGGTTAAACTGACCTAGCCATTCTCCCTGCATAATACTTTGAGCATTGCTAATGAACCAAGCATCGTCATGCCCGTACGTAGTGAATATTGTAACGGGCAAGTGCATAACGAAAGACGCATAAATCACTGCGAATGACAAGTAAATCCACGAATAAAGTGAAGTGAAACGCCCTACACCTGGATTAATTAACTTTGAAATAATTTTCATGGAATTTTTTATGAACAGTTGAGTTCAGGTTTTTGATTTTTTGTATTGTTAGTGAATGCACTGAAGTATGAATTTTAATTCATAATCCAAACTGATAGTAGAACGAAATAATCACCCAAATCTGGTAATGCCTCTGAATATTCAATGCTATTGACTTAAGCGAACTTAAATTGAAAAATGCCTACATAATTTTTCGCGACTAAACGTATCAAGATAAAGTTTGCCTGTTGGAAGTGTGTGGTCTTTGTTGCCAAGCTTGGCAGGCACTTGTCTTTATGGTTGACCATACTAATTAATAAATATAATAATTTTTTGGAAATTTAGAGAGTTGTTGTTTACTTTAAAGCAAGACGGTTACAAATGTTTATCGCTCTAATATATGTTCGTGAAATTTATAATGAATATTTTTTGTAATCCAAATGATTATCTTATTGATTGATCATTAATTTTCTTAGCTATGTTGCCGCTCTCACTCGCTTTTGCTGATCTTGTGGATACACCAATCATAGTGCCGAGACCTCCTGTGAACAACCCTTCTACTGATATTTTGATTAAATTTCATGGGAAGCTTGATGTCCCATTTAGTGCTATGAGTAGCAAGGTTTGCATTGTAATAGGGGTCGCCCTGATCTAGAAACTTACGCCATTTTTTGGTAAAAAAAGCTGAATCTTCTGGATGAGGGTCTTCATGACTTTTACCTCGTGTATAGGACTCGTGGTGAATTAACGACGCATGGGGACAGAATAGGATACGATAGCCTGCATCTATGATTTTAAGGCAAAGGTCCACGTCACCAAAACCCACCGCGATAGAATCATCAAAACCACCGATTTTCTGAAAAATATCACTACGCACGAGCGCGCAAGCTGCGGTAACTCCTGAAACCTCATGATTGACGATTAAAGTTCCGTGGTAACCAGAATTAATGCTTCTATCAGGCATTCTCTCGCTCATAAATTTTGCGTAGTGCTCAGCAATTCCGAACATACCTACGCACACGCCAGCATGCTGATATATCCTACTGCCTGGATAAAATAATTTCGCACCAACCATACCAACATCTGGTTTCTGGCAAAGCTCAATCATTCTCTCCAGCCACCCCTCTTCAGTGGCTTCAATATCGTTATTACAAAACAGATAATGCGTATATATTGCATCCAGTTGCTTAACCGCCCAATTGTTAATGACAGAAAAGTTGAAAGGCCCTTCGTACCTTAAAACCCTATGTTTACTGCTCAGTTGCTCAAAATAAATCAACGTTTCCGGGTCAGTAGAGGCGTGATCAATGACCAGAATATCAAACTGAGTTCCTTTTACGGTTTGCTCAATACTTTCGATGCACTGTCGAACCAATTCACCATGATTCTTGGTCGGAATAATAATAGCAACACGCTGTCCAGGCTCAACTGGGTATCGTACCTCATAAAAATTGAATAGCATCCCATCTTTGACATCTCCACGTTCGCCACAACGTTCCAAATGTCTGGCCAATAATTTACGGGAGGTTTCCATTATTTTAGCCTGGATTTTGTGACCACCTGAATTATTGTGTTGCCTCCAAAGATAGAGGATCTCAGGAATATGAACGATTACCCGAGCTACCTCGCTCACACGAAGAATCAAATCGTAGTCTTGAGAAATTGGCAAGGATGTATCCAACCCACCGATTTCCTTTAGTAATTCTGTTCTGAATGCAACAAAATTCACGATGTAGGGGCAAGAACGTAGCATTTCCGGGGAGAAAGTAGGTCTGAATACGTGATTAATCACTTCTAGACCATTTTCTGACAAAATCGCCTCATCTGAATAAATCATATCTGGATTATCGGCCAAAATACTTTCCGCTAATCTGAATAAAGCTTGCTTCTCAAGTATGTTGTTATGGTCTAGTAAAGCTACAAACTTTCCTTTTGCCATGTCTAGTGCGCAATTAGTTGCATTTGAAATACCCTTATAAATATTAAGGTATTCGACTCGTATACGGCTGTCTTTGGCTTCGAACTCCCTTAATATCTTATGTACATGTGATTGCGTCGATGCATCGTCCACAATACACAATTCCCAGTCCTGATAAAACTGAGCCAGAACCGACTCGATAGATTTCCTTAATAGCTCTTCAGGAGGGTTGTTCACAGGCATTAGAATAGAAATCATAGGACGGTTCTCCATCTTTCTGATCCTTTCCCGAATGTTCGATTCAACTTCAGGTGTAAATGTTCTCTGATACTGAAGCCAAATTTTACTTAGGGTGATATCGCTGGCGAGTTGTAGTAACAACTGCTTTAGGGCCAACATTCCACCCCTATACCAAGCTTCATGCATGAGAGTCATCCTGTGGGGAAGTTTGCAAGGGTCACGCCACAAGGCCCCAAGACACTCAATAAGTTTACGGAGTTGCCGAATGCGCACTCTTACCCTGAGTTTCAGAGTAAGTATTTTCCAAGTGGATGAACTGAGCACATGCTCAAGCTGTTCCTTATGCTCTGCAAAATCCTGACTAAAGATGGTGCCATCTTGTTCAGTCATGGATTGATCAAAGGTTTTATCTTCGGTCACTTTAGTCACTTTCTTAATATCTTCCGCATCCAGTCCGCCGTTTTAACGACTCCTTCCTCCAGAGTGACTTGTGGCAGCCATCCCAATTCTTGCCGCGCCAGCGAGTTGCCGAGAATGTTTACCGGGATATCAAAAGCTCTACCAGTTATGTAATGACGAATAATCTCGTGACCGAGAACCCGCTCAAGTATTTTAAGCAATTCATTGAGACTAGTACCCACGCCTGAACTGATATTAAATACAGACTTTGCACCATCGTAATTAACAGCTTGTGCAAAAGCCTCTGCAACATCACTGATGTATAAATAATCACGAGTGACGCTACCATCGCCCCAGATTTCAATCGGCTGATTCTGGATAGCTTTGCTCAAGAATACACCTACGGCGCCTTGAGCCGTCTCAACACGCTGGCGCTCACCGAACGGGTTCGCAACCCGAAGAATATTTGCCTTAATCCCATACAGACTTTGATACATCAGTAAATATTTCTCTATAGCAAGCTTTGTAATCCCATAAGAAACGCGAGGTTCGGTCGGATGATTTTCGTCTAACGGTAGGTATGTAGGATTACCATAAACAGTTCCACCAGATGAAATGAAAACGATCTTGCTAACGTGCTTAGTAACCATGGCATCAAGCAGCTGTAGTGTGGCGACAAGATTGCTCTTAACATCATAAACTGGATCGTCGTTGGAGCTCTTGGGAAGCGTTGTCGAGACTAGGTGCAGGACTACATCAACACCATCGATTGCAGTAATTACATCATAAACGCTCATCATGTCACCAGTCAGCCACTCCACTCGCTCATTTTCGGAAA
Source organism: Pseudomonadota bacterium (assembly GCA_040387095.1). Taxonomy (GTDB): domain Bacteria; phylum Pseudomonadota; class Gammaproteobacteria; order Burkholderiales; family Methylophilaceae; genus Methylotenera_A. Next base: position 15,746 of record JAZKEJ010000040.1, read on the forward strand.
ATAGTCGGTAGGGCTCTACGCGAGGTCGTTCGAAAATGCGCAACTCATGACCATCTTTAAGTAAACGATCTGCAATACTTGAACCGATAAAACCACCACCGCCAAAAATTGCAATTTTCATCGTGTCAAACCAATCACGTTTGTTGTCACCGCCTGAAAATTATTAACTGTAAGACTCAAAGAAAGAAGCCTCTCAATCGCATGGAGCAAAGTACCATCATAAAGAAGCGGCTCCTCTGGATAATCCTCCCAATCAAGCTTTAAGTTCACAAAAGGAGTCAAAGCTGAAGCCCTAGCCCAAAACATGGTTCCAATTGGAAATATAAAATGTTCAGGTAAATTATTGAGGCCAACGTGTGCTGCAAGCACGTCGGAAAATGCTAAATTGGCGCCCATACCAACTATATAAGGATCATCCGGAAAAACTAATCCAATTGAGCTATTGTTATTCATCTTGGCTAAGATGTTATCGGCCATGGAGCCTCTTTCACCACTCAGTAGATTTTCTAACAAAAACCGGTACCAAGTTTTGCCCACAGTCAAATCTTTTACGTCAGCACTCATTTTTGTATGGATATGACCAACAAAATCGTAGTTGGCCACGAGCCTAGGACCAAATACTGTCAGAAACGGTCCAATATCCCGACCGCGATTCTGCACACACTGAATATCAATAACTCTCCCATTATAATTTTTTAGATCACTTACAACTAACTGCAGAGCATTTTCATCTGTGATGCTCACAAACAAATCCGGGCAAATCCGATTACCCGCAAGCCGAGTAATTATTTCGGGTAATAACTCTGGATAATAAACGTGCAAATGCAATGCAACGCGATGGCAAGGAGGTAGATCTTGCTCCGTTATGTTACCCGCAACAATAACTGGGTAATTCCAAGGCCCTTCAGGTTGCCCCGCTCGCACGTACTCAGCGAAAGGGTCGGCATTTTGAACCTCAAGTCCATGCTGCTCCTTGTAAACACCTGGGTGAAAACCCGGAAAAGGTTTGCGGCGATCAATCCCGCTCGCCCATGCCCGCACGTAAGCGCGAACCTCCGTTTCAATCGATTGACCTTGCAAATGCGGATGGCAGGAAAAGTCTCGCCGGAACAAGCTTGAGTCCAAAATCACCTGAACATCTGCCTTCTCTTGCTGCGTACGATCGCAAACGCTTCGCGCTAAAGCCTCAAGACGAGCGACGTACTCTTGCATATTGAAGTATGCTATTGAGGTTTTGCGGCATTGATCCGCAACGTCCTCACGCAAACCCTGCGAGCTTACAAGCGCCAGAATTTTTTCGGCCATGTCAGCTGAGTCAAGATAATTCGCAACGCAATGGTCCCGCAGACCACTCTCAATTAGGAAATCAGCAATTCCAGTAGTTTTATTGAAGCATAGCACTGGCACTCCATATGCCAGAGCATCAATCGCAACATTAGGCAATGGATCTAGTCGTGATGAAAGTAGAAACAGATCAGCCTCTTCATATGCGGCTTCAATGGCTATGGTTTCATTTAAGAAGAAAACATGTGCCTCAAGACCTGCGCGTCGAATTTGATCGGCCAAATAAACTGAATATTCGACATCATTCTCGGGGTCGTATCCCTTTCCAATCCAAACAAAGCGACACCTATTACCATCAGGTGCGGCAACCACGCGCGTGGCACATTCGATAAACAAGTCAACACCTTTACGTAACTGCACGAACCCAGCTCCAAGTACAATCAATGAGTTCTCAGCAATACCCTTTGGTCTAATTAACCGGCGTATCCGCGCATGCTCCGCCTGCAGTTCATTCTCACTGAGTTCAGATAAGGGTAAGAGACATCGACCTTGAGGGAGAATGTGCGCAGACCGTTTACCCAGATCAGGATATTCTGCGAAAGCATTTTCCATAGTCACATTTGCTGAGAAAACAACCTCGCCAGACCAGAAAAGGGCGTCCCTAAAAGCGACCCGAGGACGGGTATAAGAGGCGAATTCATGTACCAAACTGATTGTGGGCACATAAGAATTGCACAATGCTGGCAGTACTAAGCGTGATTCGATACTGTTAACCAGTGCAAACTTGAATTTAAAACGCTCGCACAACTGACCAACGATCATATCTGCCAGAACTGGATTCCCCCTCAACTTCGATGCTATCATCATTGCGGCACCCGCTAGCCGGAATGCATCGGAAAGCGGCCCCCCGCCCAATAACAGCACTACAACGTTATACTGTTTCACGAATGCTTGGACGATATTAAGGCTGAGTACCGGTGCACCAGTTCTTGACGCTTCATGACTGACTACTAGAATCGTCTCGCTGTCAGGTTTGAACTCTTGATTGCCGCAAAGATCCATAACGGGCACTGAATAAATACGGCCCTCGTGACGCCCGTGAAACAAATAGTGATCTGAGGGATCAACTCCTGCAATAGCCAAGTCTGGGTTAAGTTGGAGATAGACTCCACGATCAAAGTCATAAGGAAGCTTATCTGGGTCTTGAGTTAAGCCTGGATAAGCCCGCTTTAACAGAGAGAATGCCTGCTTAAATACTCTTAACTTGACCAAGCTCATTTCCTGCACTTTTCCATAAATAATGAGAGACATAAACGTAATGGTTTCGTTAATCGCCAACTAATGGAGCTAAGCAAAGCAGCAATCTCTTGATCACAATCTGCTACTGTCTGATTGAGGTTCGTAATCTGACTGTCACGTTCAGCTAAAACTTCGTTTAAAGTGTCGGTCTGAATGCCACGCTCAACTAATAAATGTTTCAAGTTGATAGTCTGAGTCCGTATTTCGCCTAAACGCTTGTGACGACCGCGGATAACATGTATCGCGTTAATGGCAATTTTGAATTGCTCATCGGAAAAAGCCTCTTTTGCTAAAGGCAGTTGTTTGCTGTAATCAAACGCCTCAAAATCTTTAGCGTACAACAAGGTTATTAACTCAGTGCTTCTTGCTGTAATTAATTCTGGAAGATACGGAATTAAACTCTCATTTGCACTTCGGGTAGCGAATGGATCAATAAATTCATTACCTAATCGTTCAGATAATGCTGTACTGAGTTCTTCAGTATTCTCAATTTTGACCAATTTAGAATAGTTAATCAGATCTGGCCGCAATAAATCTAGCTGTGGCATCCAGTGTAAATCTAAGAAGTTGGGTGACTCATTTTTGGCCAAGTGTTCCAGAAAACCTTCGAAAGCCAATGCTATATCAGCAGCGCTTTTAATCGACTGCTTATAAAAATCGCAATTAACATAAGGCCCTATTTGTTGCGGCTCTCTTAACAGAAGCTTTGACTGCCACGCAGAAAAAACCCTTTTAAAAGGGTTGCGCACTACAGCAAACCGAAAATAATCCTCAGACGTCAATGGTATAAATAGCTCTTCAAATGGCAAACCAGCTACAGTTGGGGCGACGCTATAGATCATATCGTGAATAATTAAGTCAGGATCACTTTCAATGCTATCAGTGGTTTTACGTAGAGCATCAGCAAAATCTTCAAGATTGGCAAACCACCATTTTAAAGATGTGCAAGCCACCTTGGGCGTAGCAACGTATAAAAGCTTATATCGTTTTGACCTTAAAGCATTGCCTGCTAGGTATGGAAGCAAATTCTGCTTATCCAGCTCAGGCCAGTCATTAATTTGATTCATTATCAATTCACTAAAATAATTTAATTTTGTGTTAACACAACAACTTTGCCAATATTGGTCACTTCGATATATTTACCTGAAGCGATTAATTCATTAATAAGTTTACGCGGTCCAAGATCAGGGTCTGTTGCATCATCAAATGCAATCTTCGCGTTAGGTTGTAGACTAGGTAACCAACAGTCAAAGTCTCGTTTAACTCCATCGTAACTATGGTCACCATCAATCCATAAAAGCGAAATCGGCTCTTGCCAAGCATGAGCAAATAGTTCGCTGCTTAAGTTAATCAGTGAAACTATTTCACTGCATTCATTTTCAAGCATTGCACGATAGAAAGTGGTTCTGTCTTTAGGGCCAAACACTCCACCCAGAACACCAACAAAGCTCTTATGAGGATCGATAGCATATACGGGCGCATTAAAACCGTCGATTGAGCCTTTTCCTAAAAAAACACTAGAACGACCTCTGTACGAGCCAACTTCTACAATACATCCGCTTTTTGAATCTCTTGCTAAGCTATACAGAAGCATCGCCTCATCAAAACTTACCATACCTTCAGTAGAGTTATAACACTGCTTAAGAATCTCCAGCTTTGCAGGAGAAGTGCTTTCATAATAATTCAACATTAGGTTCCTTTATTGATATATCTACATATCCAAATGAATGGGGACTTTTTAAAGGTACAACACGAAACATGATTGCATCCAAGATACGGTGCGCACAGTTTGGTTCTTGCGATGTCCATATACCACCTCCAACAAAATACACACCAGATAGCAAATCCATTTTGAATGAAAAACTTATTTTAAAGGATTTGCCTGCTTGTGCATGGTTGAAAAACTTTCCTTCTTCTGGGTAGCGTTGTCCCGTGATTACCACGCCCGAAATAGAGCGAATGTGAATGGCAAAAAACGTACTTGCAAAATCAATCATAAATCGCCCTGCAACTACAAAATGATAGTTACAGCCAGGTTGCAGAATATTGACAACATTCCCTTCAGAGTCCTGTATTTCAATAGAATTAATTTCGGCACCTTGTACTGGGTAAACAGTGGTTGTTTCGGGGATAAGACCTTTGTCAAACGTGTCAAAAGACTGGTTATTAACTAAACCTATAGATTCAGTATTATTTAGACTTTCAGCAATTTCACCATACTCATCAGCGTGACGATATTCTTGAACCAATTTTTTCTGTTCGTCAAAAGGCGCATAAATTAATTTTTGATAGGCGCGTATCGCTTTTGGCGCTTCGTCATACATTAGTCGAAGTCCGTGATCTAGAAAAAGCGTTCTATCACAAAGTTCTATAATACTTGCTGGTGAGTGTGAAACAAAAAGGATTGATGATCCTTTACTTTTCAAATCTTCTAATCTGGCAAAGCACTTACGTTGAAACTTCTCATCACCAACTGCTAAAGCTTCATCAACAATTAAAATATCTGGATCAACAGATGCCTGCACTGCGAATGCCAAACGTACCAGCATGCCGCTAGAATAAGTCTTAACTGGACGCTCTATAAAATCACCAATATCTGCAAATTTTAGAATGGCGTCAAACCGCGTATCAATTTCTGTTTGCGATAATCCAAGTACTGTTGCATTTAGAAAAACATTTTCACGTCCTGTGAACTCGGGATTAAAGCCAGAACCTAGCTCCAGCAGTGCTGCAATACGGCCATGAGTTTGCACACTGCCACTAGTAGGATTAAGTGTTCCGCATATCAATTGAAGCAGTGTGGATTTTCCGCTGCCATTGTGACCAATAATGCCAACAGTCTCGCCTTTTTTTACTTCAAATGACACATCTTTAAGTGCCCAAAATTCACGAAAATATTGTTTGTTAGTTCTGCCAGCAATACGCCTAACTCTTGGTATTACAAACTGCTTAAGCCTATCACGTGGATTATCGTAAATTTGATAACATTTACTAAGATTTTTAACGCTAATTGCTACATCTGTCATATTTAAGTTCTGGTATTTTGATTAGGGTTCATAACACGCAATCCCAGTGCAGATTGTGGTTCTGAGGAATATATTCCCCTAGCTGATAATTGCTCTAACACTTCATTTACACAAATGTCTAAGGACTTTAAGCCTGTATTTAAACTGAGCTCAGGTGCTTCTGGTGCTTCATAAGGGGATGATATGCCTGTGAATTCGCTAATTTCGCCAGCTCGTGCTTTTTTATAAAGACCTTTTGCATCACGAGTTTCGCAAACTTCAAGAGATGCTTCACAATAAATTTCCACAAAATCACTTGCTTTAACCATGCTGCGTACAATTTTACGATCTGCTTGATAAGGTGAAATAAAGGCGGTTAATACAATAACTCCTGCTTCCATAAAAAGTTTGGCCATTTCCCCAATGCGCCGTATATTTTCTTGCCGATCTTTAGGTGAAAATCCTAAGTCGCCACAAAGCCCATGCCGCACGTTATCACCATCCAATACAAAAGTACGACAGCCTTGTTGATACAGCATTTCTTCAACTACATGCGCCAATGTAGATTTCCCTGAACCTGACAATCCAGTAAACCATATAATTGCGCCACGATGACCATTTTGCGCTTCGCGACGTGCGCGCGTAACAGTGGCATTATGCCAAACAACGTTAGTTGAAACTTGATCTGTCAAATCAGAGGACATCCGCAAACCCTTTCCTCGTTTTTTGAAATAGTGCAAAACCTGCCCAAGCAACTGCAATAGCGGCAACCGTGTAAACACCTAGTCCTATCCAATTGGGAAAGTGCCCCCATATCAACACTTCTCTTGCTTGCTCAATAATAAAGGTGAGGGGATTAGCCATAATAAAAGGGCGTAAGGTTTCTGGCACTGCTGTTATTGGATAAAATACTGGCGCTAAAAACATCATTACAGTTGTAACCATGGTTATTACTTGAGAAACATCGCGTAGAAAAACACCTATTGATGCAAGTATCCATGCAAAACCGAGTATGAGAATAATAAATGGTAACAATACTAGTGGTATGAAAACCACTGTCCAATGTAAAAATCCATTAAATATAACAAATGCTATAAGTAACACAACCAAACTGATCATGCTATGAAACAGCGCGGCAGCCATGCTAATAACTGGCAAAATTTCAATCGGAAACACTACTTTTTTAACGTAATTAACATTGGAAAGAATCAGGCTGGGTGCCCGATTAAGCACTTCTGCAAACAGCCCATGCACAATCATGCCAACAAAAAGCACAACCGCAAATAGTGTTTTACTGTCTTCACCGCCTACACCCCAGCGCGCTTTGAATACAACCGAAAATACAAATGTGTACACCACTAACATAAATACAGGGTTAAAAAATGACCAAGCTAAACCCATAGCTGAGCCCTTATAGCGGCCTACCACTTCACGTTTTGTCATTTGCACAATCAGCTGGCGATTGCGCCGCAAACTTTCAACCAAACTGATGAGGGAAATTGGTTGAGCGGCATGTGGATTGGTTAATTTTGAAGTTTGGATCATTCAGATTTAAGCAATAACTAATGATTAACTCGGCATTTTATATGAAATGTAGCTGGTTTTATTTTTGAACTTGCATTTTGTTAGCGCAATAGCGAATTTTTATTTATACGAAAAGCCAGCTCAAGTGCTGGTTTTATTTTTCTAAATCCATAAATTTTGTGCATTGTGTGCCATCGCACAGACAGCTTATTTTCAAAATAGGTTAAATCAGTGCAATTTAGAAAAACAAATCAATTAAACTCTAAGTATGAAAAAAATCTGGCTGCTTATTAAAACTACTGTTCAATCTTGGATTGACGACTATGCGCCGAGTATGGGCGCGGCGTTGGCTTTTTATACCTTGTTTTCAATTGCGCCATTATTGCTGATTGTGTTGTCGATTATCGGCTTAATATTTGGTGAGGATGCCGCGCGCGGTGAAATTGTGGGGCAGTTGCAAGGCTTGATGGGCGAGCAGGGTGCAATGGCAGTTCAAGCTTTATTGCAAAATGTGAACAAACCATCTGAAGGGATTGTTGCCACCATTGTTGGAGTTTTATTACTGTTAATCGGCGCTACCAGCGTTTTTGGGGAACTGCAGAATGCATTAGACCGTATTTGGCGTGTGCCAGAGCGCGCTAAAACCAGCGGTTTGTGGAATTTGATTCATACTCGTTTACTGTCGTTTGGCATGATTTTGGGTATTGGATTTATTTCAATGGTTTCATTATTAGTCAGTGCAGGTCTTTCCGCTGTCGCAAAGTGGCGGTCGCCATGGTTGGATTATTCGCTTAACCATATTATTACAGTGGTGAATATTTTAAATGCACTGTTCAGTTTTTTGATAACAACAGCCATGTTTGCGTTAATCTACAAACTGATGCCCCACACCAAAATTCATTGGAAAGATGTGTTAATTGGCGCGGTCATTACTTCTATTTTATTCACGGTTGGTAAGCTGTTTATCGGCATATACATTGGCACAAGCGCTATCGCAAGCGGCTATGGCGCAGCCGGTTCACTGCTAGTATTGCTGGTGTGGGTATATTACTCCGCGCAGGTTTTTTTAATGGGCGCGGAATTTACTTGGGCTTATTCCAATATATACGGTTCGCGCAAAAATAAATGATAGCGATAGCTTCATTAAGTATTTGATTGATTTAAAAATCTTGATCATCATTTTTTAAGTCTGTATTCAATCCATTTGTGCTTGTCATGATTAAGCCGTATTTATTTAATACGGATTTTTTTCGTCTTGTAAGAACATAAGGTGTTGCAACTAAGTTTTAAATCGTGCTGTAAGCGTCCGACAGTTAATTCCGACACAAATTTCCTGATTTATCTGATGTTGACCAACGTTAAAAATCTAGAAAATATGGTTCGTGGCTAATGCAATATTCAAGCCAAAAATATTCTAAATTAAAGTCTGAATAATAGGAGAAACAACATGATGAATAATGACGATGCGATTTCAACATTGAATGATTTGATTGAAATCTCTAAAGATGGTGAAGAGGGATTTTTACAATCATCTAAGAGTGTAAATGACCCAAAGTTAAAAGCTTATTTTTTACACCGCTCACACGAAGTGAAACAAAGCGTATATGAGCTTCAGGCGCTTGTGCGTGAACTAGGTGGAAAACCAGCAGAATCTGCATCAATTAGTGGCTACCTACATCGTCGCTGGATAGATATTAAAACGGCTATTTCAAGTAATGATAACTTAGCTGTATTAAACGAGGTAGAGCGCGGTGAAGATGTTGCATTAAATGCTTACCGCGAAGCTTCGCAAAAGGCATTGCCTGCCTCAGCCAACTTGCTTATTTTGCGCCAATTAAAAGGTGCGCAGCGTAATCATGACGAAGTAAAACAGTTACGCGATTCAGCTGAATTACAAACGCATTAACCTTAAGTGACTGCTATTTACTAGCAGTCACTTAACTCATTTTTATATTAATTATTGATAGGAATTTAGATGAACCAATTTGTTTCGAGTATATTTGCTGTAGCACTTTCTGTTAGCGCATTTTCTGCTATATCTGCCACCACGCCTGACAATACGGATGATGGTAGCAATATTGGCACTTCAGAAACGCCGCAAATCAAACAACAGGAATTACGTGTTGATAAAGGCCCAATTGAAACCAATACAGATAGCACAACGGATGATGCGAGTAATTTAGGTAACTCAGATTCACCGCAAGTTGTTAAGCAAAATGAGCGCGCAGACAAAGGTCCAACGCAAAATTCAACTGATTATGATCGCACTAAAAAGACTAAGCTGATGAAAACGAAAGAGAAAAATTCTGGCACAACAAAAGGCAATCAAATTCAGCCTAACCAGCCAGAAAGTGCTGCACCAGCGACAAAATAATATTGTAGTAAATTAGGCTTGATTGAAAGCAGGGTAATTTTGGATGGCTGAGTATGTTTGGCCATTAAAGTTACCCTTTTTTGCGCCAGTTTAATGCGCACTTAAACAGTGCATGTTGTAGAATTGCTGCAAATTTTGTTGATGGATGATAAGTGAATAAATTTGCAGATTGGATAAAAGGCTTTGCTCCAGAGCCTATTTCGGTTAATTATGTAGAAAGGTTACGTGCTTGCTTCGGTGCCTTAATCGGCATTTTATTAACTGGTTTGCTCACGTACTGGATGGAAGGAAATACCGATTCCATTCCTTATCTTATAGCGCCTATGGGCGCTTCTGCCGTATTGTTGTTTGCAGTTCCATCTAGTCCATTAGCACAGCCTTGGTCGATTATCGGCGGGAATATTTCGGCTGCATTGGTCGGTGTGACTTGCGCGCTTTGGATCAATAATCTGGCAATAGCTGCCGCTTGCGCTATTGGTATCTCGATCGCGGTCATGTTTCTCCTGCGTTGTTTACATCCGCCAAGCGGTGCAGTGGCGTTAACTGCAGTATTGGGCGGGCCAGCGATTGTAGATCAAGGCTACGCTTTTGTTTTATCTCCCGTAGGCATTAACTCTTTTTTGCTGTTAATTGTGGCGCTTATTTACAATAATTTGACGCGTCGCGCTTATCCGCATTCAACCAAAATGGCGGATGCTCACAAGACAAAGGATATTCCAGCCGAAATGCGATTTGGTTTTACATCGCATGACTTGGATGAAGTGCTAAAAGAATATAACCAAGTGTTGGATGTGAGTCGTGATGATTTGCAGAGCCTGTTGCAGCAAACCGAGATGCATGCTTATCGCCGCCGTTTTGGTGAAATTACCTGCGCGGATATTATGTCCAAGGATGTGATTAGTGTGGAATTTGGCACAGAGCTAGAAGACGCTTGGGCTTTATTGAGAAAGCATCAGATTAAAGCGTTACCGGTATTAGATAGGGCACGGCGAGTAACTGGCATTATTACGCAAATTGACTTTATGAAAAATGCCAATTTAGACGTGTATGAAGGGTTTGAGACAAAGCTCAGGCGATTCATTCAGAGAACCACACAACTGTATTCAGAAAAACCAGAAGTAGTCGGACAAATCATGACGTCGCCTGCGGTCACCGCCAATGTCGATATGCATATTATTGAATTGATTCCGTTAATGACACAGCATGGCGTGCATCATCATATTCCCGTAGTGGATCAAAATCGTCGATTAGTCGGCATTGTGACTCAATCTGATTTGGTGTCTGCGCTGTATCATGGACGGGTTGCCAATTTGCGTACATTAGGCTTGTCATCTTAATGGCTGATTTTTTGCTAACTGGTTTTTAATACCTGATTTGCTAACCCAAGTTACTTAATGCCGAGTTATTCAGTGGTAGTTATTTAAGATATTTATTGCCAATCATATTTAATCTGCGACTGATCACACTCACTACAAAAAGCAATATTGATGCACAATTTATGCAGTATGATGCAATTTAAACTTAATTTTTAGGTAGAAGTATGACGATTTTAATTACAGGCGGCGCGGGTTATATCGGTTCGCATACCAGTTTGCAAATGTTGGCAGCAGGGCATGAGATTGTCGTGGTCGATAATTTGTCTAATAGCTCGCAAGAATCGCTTGTTCGTGTGCAGAAAATTGCTGGCAAGACCATTCCGTTTATTCAAGCAGATATTCGTGATAAGCAGGCGATGCGTGCCATTTTTGACAAGTATCCAATCACGGCAGTCATCCATTTTGCTGGCCTTAAAGCAGTGGGCGAATCAACCGAAAAGCCACAACTGTATTACGATAATAATGTAGTGGGAAGCTTGAACCTGTTTGAGGTGATGGCGGAATGTAACGTAAAAAATATCGTATTCAGTTCATCAGCCACTGTATATGGCGATCCAGCCGTTGTGCCGATTAAAGAAGATTTTGCGCTTAGCGCGACCAATCCTTATGGCCGTTCTAAACTGATGATTGAAGATATTCTGCGTGATTTACACAAAGCGGACAACACTTGGCGCATTGCTTTGCTGCGCTACTTTAATCCAATAGGCGCGCATAGTAGTGGTTTGATTGGCGAAGATCCAAATGGTGTTCCTAATAATTTGTTGCCATATGTGGCACAAGTTGCGGTGGGCCGTTTAAGCAAGCTGCGCGTTTTTGGCAACGATTACGCCACACATGATGGCACCGGTGTGCGTGATTATATTCATGTGATGGACTTAGCCGATGGGCATGTGGCGGCACTGGATTACTTAAGCAAAAATCAAAGCATGATTACAGTTAATCTGGGCACAGGTATTGGTTATAGCGTGTTGGATGTAGTGAACGCATTTGCAAAAAACAGCGAAAAAGATATTCCTTACGAAATATTGCCGAGACGTTTGGGCGATGTGGCGATTAATTATGCGGATGCCAGTGTGGCAAAAAATTTACTGGGCTGGCAAGCAAGCCGCAGTTTAGACGATATGTGTGCCGACACTTGGCGCTGGCAATCCAGCAATCCGAATGGATTTAATACCGCAGGTTAACTTGCAAAGATTTTATTTTTATGAGTCTTGTAACCTATTTGAGGTCATTAATAAATAACATGCGCATGGGGTGCTTGCTCTTGGAAATTAATATGCTCAAAGTTTAAGCGAATAATGTCATCCACAGTAGTAGTACCAATGCCGATTGTATCTAGATGCTCGTTTTCGCTAACAAGCTCGGCTTCATAATAATCATTGCGCAATTCACGTAATCTGCTTAAAAGTTTCATGGTTAATATCCGTTAATAAAAACAACAGTATTACCGCGAAATATTTCAATTTGATTTTATCAATATGTCAATTTGGTGATTTTGTAGGCTGCAGTGTAATAAACAAAAAAACTAAAAACTACTTAAAACAAGCTGTTTTGTGGCGATAAAAATGGTTCTGCAACACGGCAAATGACTTTATCGCCCAGCGATAATTTCCCACTTTCAATTACTTTTGCGGTCACGCCACCATGACCACGCATGGCGTTATACGCGCCTTTGCCCAGTACTATTTCCATTTTAGAACAAGGCTCGCATGGCCCTGTAATTTCCAAAACTACTTCGCCAATTTTTAACTGCATGGTTTGATCTCTGAACAAACTTTTGGCCGCCAATAAATTAATGCCGGAAACGACTAAATTTCTTCTCAGCAAAACCGCATCAACTGGTTTGCCCAGCAGTTGTGCAATGACAGCAAGATGTTCCGCCTGTATCAATGTCACTTGTCGCTTTGAGCCGTTTTGATGAGCTGGATTAAGCGATTTAGCCAGCGCCGTTCTGTCCCCTTGCAAGCCAAGCCCAGCAAGCGCAGTAGCTTCATGCGTTTGCACACAGGCGACGCCACGCGTCGGGCGCAGGTAAATCGATTCTAATTTGCCATGCTGCGCAAACTGCGTGCTTAAGTCGCGCAAGGTTGAATGGTGGGATTGTGATATTGTCATAGCGTTAGATACTTTACCGACCGTGTAGATTATTAAAACTTCAGATTAAAGCGAATACAGTAAGCGATACGCTTGATTAACACACCTTTTTTTGCATTTAAAAAGCATTCACTATCCATGATTATGTTGCCAGCTATTACCTATTTAGATCTTGAAACCACTGGTGCCACGCCATTACGCGACCGTATCACTGAAATTGCTTTAGTACGATTCGAAAATGGTGAAGAGGTTGCGCGCTGGCAAACATTAGTGAATCCACAGCAGCCAATTCCTGCATTCATTCAGCAATTAACTACTATTAATAATGAAATGGTTGCGAATGCCCCGGTTTTTGCCGATGTGGCGGATAAACTGCTGGGTTTTTTAGAAGGTTCTGTACTGGCCGCGCACAATGTGCGTTTTGATCATGGCTTCATCAAGGCGGAATTCAAGCGTATCGGCATTACATTGCGACAAAAAGTGTTATGTACCGTCAAGCTTTCGCGCCTGCTTTATCCGCAACACAAAAGCCACGGTTTAGATGCAATCATGCAGCGGCATCATCTGGCTACGATCGCGCGCCATCGCGCCATGGGTGATGTGGAAGTGATGCTGGCTTTTTTGGACTCGGCCAGACTTGAGCTGGGCGAAGCGCCCGTTTTTCGTGCCGCCGCACAGTTAATGAATCAACCGAGCTTGCCTTCTCATTTAGATGCGAATCTATTGGAAGATATGCCTGAAACGCCAGGTGTTTACTTGTTTTATGGCGAAAATGCTTTGCCGCTTTATATCGGAAAAAGTCGCAATATCCGCGCGCGCGTTTTGGCGCATTTCAGTTCAGATCATTCATCTGCAAAAGAAATGCGTATTTCGCAACAAATTAAACATATTGAGTGGTTAACAACGGCGGGTGATTTTAGTGCTTTATTGCTGGAATCTAAACTGGTAAAGGAACGCCAGCCGATTCATAATCGCCAGCTACGCAATGAACGACAGATATGCAGCTGGAAACTGAATGCTGATGCGCAAGCAAAAAATCTACTAACGCTAGTGCATGATGGCGATATTAACCCTGCGGAATTGGGCAGACTATTTGGTACATTTAAAAGCAAGCGCCAGGCGATAGAGGCTTTGCGCAAAATAGCCGAAGCGCATCAGTTATGTCCGCGTTTATTAGGTTTGGAGCCGGCCGGCAATGGCGCGTGTTTTTCCAGCCAAGTCAAAAGGTGCAAAGGCGCTTGCTGTGGACACGAATCGCTTGAAATACATTATTTGCGTTTGCAACAGGCTTTGGTGGCACACAAACTTAAAAGTTGGCCTTACGCAGGCAAAATCGGCATATGCGAGCAAAATGCCGAAAATGACAAGATACAGTTGCATGTTTTTGAGTATTGGACGTATTTAGGCGCAATCGAACATGACGCAGACTTAAGCGAGTTATTGCAACAGAAAGTGGAATTCAAGTTTGATCTGGATACTTATAAATTATTATTAAAGGCATTTAATCAGCCGAAAACGCATATCGTGCAATTGTCAGTAGCTGAAGCTTCAACGCTGACTTAATCACTCAGTTTGCTTCTCAATTTAGTCGCTGTTTGCCTTAAGCAAGCGGATTCGCAAGGTACAATGGCGGTGATGAATTTAACTTACTCGCAAACCAGCGCCCGGCAGCGCCTTCAAGATGTATTCGGATATTCCAGTTTCAGAGGCGAGCAGCAAGCCATTATCGAACACGTTGTGGCTGGCGGTGACGCACTGGTTTTGATGCCCACCGGCGGTGGAAAGTCGCTTTGTTATCAACTACCTGCTTTGCTGCGCGAAGGTGTGGCAATTGTGGTTTCGCCACTCATCGCACTGATGCAGGACCAGGTGGATGCCTTGCAGCAATTAGGCGTTAAAGCAGCATTTTTAAACTCCAGTTTAAGCCCAGATGAGTCGCGTGGAGTGACTGCGCAGTTAATCCAAGGCGAACTGGATATTTTGTACGTAGCGCCAGAGCGGCTTTTGTTAAGCGGCTTTTTGGCACAGCTGGAACAAATCGAAATGCATACCGGTATTGCGCTGTTTGCTATTGATGAAGCGCATTGCGTATCGCAATGGGGACATGATTTTAGACCTGAATATCGCAATTTAACCGCATTGCATGAGCGCTTTCCCAATGTGCCTCGGATTGCGCTGACAGCCACGGCCGACGCGCCAACTCGGGCGGAAATCGTTGAGCGCCTGTCTTTAGAAAATGCACAGCAGTTTGTATCCAGTTTCGACCGCCCCAATATTCGCTACCGCGTCACGCCAAAACTTAAAGCGCGCGAGCAGTTAGAGACTTTTTTAGCTGCTGAACATGCCAATGATGCGGGAATTGTATATTGTTTGTCGCGCCGAAAAGTAGATGAAACCGCGGAGTGGCTTAAAGCGCGCGGTTGGGATGCGCTGCCTTATCATGCTGGTTTGGATGCGGGTGTGCGCAACCAGAACCAACGCCGATTTTTACGCGAAGAAGGCGTGATTATGGTGGCGACTATTGCGTTTGGCATGGGTATTGATAAACCGAATGTACGTTTTGTCGCGCATCTGGATTTACCCAAAAGTATGGAAAGCTATTATCAGGAAACAGGCCGCGCCGGGCGCGATGGTTTGCCTGCCAATGCCTGGATGACATTTGGTCTGGGTGATGTTGTGAGCATGCGACAAATGCTGGATTCCAGCGATGCGTCAGAAGCGCGCAAACAGGTTGAGCGGCAAAAGTTAGATGCGCTTTTGGGTTTTTGCGAGTCAGTGAGTTGTCGCCACCAAACAATATTGCGCTATTTTGGCGAGCAGCACGCGGGCAATTGCGGACAATGCGATAACTGCCTGCAGCCTGTGGATACTTGGGATGCGACGCAAGCTGCTCAAATGGCACTTTCTGCGGTGTATCGTACTGGTCAACGTTTTGGTGTGGTGCATTTACTGGACGTGTTAATGGGTAAAAACAGTCCAAAAGTGGCGCAATTTAATCACCAGACATTAACGGTTTTTGGTGTAGGTAAAGAGCTTGCGCAATCGCAGTGGAATAGCGTGTTCAGGCAATTGGTCGCTGGCGGTTTCTTGCACTCGGATATTGATGCACACGGCGGCTTAAAACTTACAGAAGCAGCGCGACCAGTGTTAAAAGGGTTGGCAGAAGTATGGTTAAGGCGCGATGCAGAGATTGAAAACCGTAAAGTCAGCAAGGCGGGGCGTAGCGCAAGCGCCAAAGCAGCTTACGATGGGCTTGCTGATGATCCGTTATGGCTGGCTTTAAAAGCCAAGCGTTTAGAACTCGCGCGCGAACAAGCTGTGCCACCTTACGTGATTTTTCATGACAGCACCTTGATTGAAATTTTAAATCGTCGGCCCAGTAGTCTGGTTGAAATGAGTCAGATTATGGGTGTTGGGCGGGCTAAATTAGACCGTTACGGAGAAGATTTTTTAAATGTGCTACTTGAACATGCATAGACAAATCTGAGCAATTTGCAAAGATACGTCATCAGTTTTTGTCAGAATAATCCTACAATTAGTTTCAATCTATCTGATTATTGAAAAGTTTTTTCAACCCTATAATCGCAAAAACTAACTATTTAATCTAAAAAGGATTTTGCCAATGACGACACTTAAAGAAGGCTTGCCCTATCCGAGAGGTGCAAATTTTGATGGCAAAGGAACGAATTTCGCGCTGTTTTCTGACCATGCAACTAGTGTAACGGTCTGTTTATTTAATGCTGAAGGCAGCTCTGAAACTGAGCGGATTCAGTTAAAAGAGTGCACTAACGGCATTTGGCATGGTTATCTTGAAAACGTTAAGCCAGGTCAACGTTACGGCTATCGTGTAGATGGTCCTTGGGATCCCGCGCAAGGTCAGCGCTTTAATGCCAATAAATTATTGCTGGACCCTTATGCCAGAAAACTTTCTGGGGCAATTAAATGGGACGATTCACTTTATGGCTACACCATAAGTGATGCGCCAGACGCTGATTTGGTGATGGACAAGCGTGATAGTGCTGCGTTTATGCCAAAAGGCATTGTGATCGATTCGAGCGTTTTAGTAAAAGCAAAAAAACCGAATATTCGCTGGCCTAAAAGTGTGATTTACGAAGCGCATGTAAGAGGTTTAACCATGCAGCATCCGTTGATTCCCAACGATATTCGCGGTACGTTTGCGGCATTAAGCGATTCAGCTTTGATCAGTCATCTACAAAAAATTGGCGTGACGGCAATTGAGTTTTTACCGATTCACGCATTTACACAGGACCATTATTTACTAGAAAAAAACCTTACTAATTATTGGGGCTACAACACACTGTCTTATTTTGCGCCAGAGCCGGCTTATATGGGTTCAGGTGAACTGGAAGAAATTGCCAGAACAGTTGATAGCCTGCATGAAGCGGGCATTGAAGTGATTTTGGATGTGGTTTATAACCACACTTGCGAGGGCAATCATTTAGGCCCTACATTGTCTTGGAAAGGCATTGATAACCTGAGTTATTACAAAGAGCTGCCCGGTAATGCGCGCTTTTACGATAACTTAACCGGCTGTGGTAATGCATTGGATACATCGCATCCAAAAGTGATGCAAATGATTATGGACAGTTTGCGTATGTGGGCGACTGTGTATGGAATCGATGGTTTCAGGTTTGATCTGGCGTTGACACTGGGCCGTAACGAAAACGGCTTTAACCGTGATCACGCCTTGTTTCATGCCATGCTGCAGGACCCAGTGCTTAGTCAATGCAAGTTGATTGCAGAGCCATGGGATGTTGGTCCAGGCGGTTTTCAATTGGGCTCGTTCCCACCAGGCTTTTCAGAATGGAATGGCGATTATCGCGACATCACGCGTGAATTCTGGACAGGAAAAGAAGGTTTGTTATCCAAATTTTCCAGTCGCTTTGCCGCTTCCAGTGATTTGTTTAATGAAAAAAATCGTCGTCCTTGGTCTAGCGTTAATTTTATCACCGCGCACGATGGCTTTACTTTGCATGACTTGGTTACTTACAACGAAAAGCATAATGAAGCGAATGGCGAAGATAATAATGATGGCGCCAATGACAATCGTAGCTGGAATTGCGGTGAAGAAGGTGAAACTGATTCGGCCGAAATTAATGCACTGCGTTCACAGCAAAAAAGAAATTTCCTGGCAACACTATTTTTATCGCAAGGTGTGCCTATGTTACTGGCGGGCGATGAATTGAATAACTCGCAGTCGGGTAACAATAATACCTATTGCCAAAACAATGAAATCGGCTGGGTGAACTGGGACAACGTGGACGACGGTTTGGTGCAGTTTGTGGGGGATTTAGCCGCTTTACGCAAAAAATATAATGCGATTTCCAGAGCCGAGTTTTTAACAGGCAAACTAAATGAGCATGGTAATTCGGATGTTACTTGGTTCAATGTGAATGGCGAAGTGATGACAGATGCGCACTGGAACGATCCAAACAATAAATCCATGGTAGTCAAATTTGCGCCTAGCCAAACTACTTGTGATAAAGACGAGCCTTCAATATTGGTGTTTATTAACGCTTCGCATGTGCCCATTGAGGCACAAATTCCTTGCAGTGATCAACATCACTGGAAGCCAGTGTTGAATTCGACACAACATGTCGATATTCATGAGTCGGATGAAATATTGCAGCTACAACCACGCTCTGTTTACGTATTTGAAGGTAAGCTAATCAAGAAATAACGTAGACAAAGGTTAATAAAGACAAAAGCTAGCTAAAAATGTCAATCAAGTAAAAAGCCAGTTAAACGATTTAGCGTTTTAGCTGGCTTTTTCAAAACTGTTTATTGCTTAGTTAAGCATATTTTTAGCTTTATTTTTCCACAAAAGCACGTTCAATCACATAATCGCCTGGCACGCCGATTCTAGGTGATTCAACAAAATTTCTAGCATCCAATAATGCCGAGGTATCCGCCAACATTTGGGGGCTGCCGCAAATCATTGCACGGTCATTTGCTGGGTCTAGTGGTGGCAAACCAATATCATCAAACAATTTACCAGAAGTGATTAAATCGGTTAATCTGCCTTGATTGCGGAAAGGTTCGCGCGTTACGGTTGGATAGTAAATTAACTTCTCGCGGACTAACTCACCAAAAAATTCGTTATTTGGCAGCTCTTTTTCGATAAAGTCTGAATATGCCAGCTCGCTGACATGGCGCACACCATGAATCAGGATAACTTTTTCATATTTATCATAGACATCAATATCTTGAATCAAACTCATAAACGGTGCTAAACCCGTACCGGTTGATAGAAAATAAAGGTTTTTTGCCGGTTTTAAATCGTGAATCACCAATGTGCCTGTTGGTTTGCGGCCAATCAAAATTTCATCGCCCACTTTTAAGTGCTGCAAGCGTGAGGTGAGCGGGCCATTGGCTACTTTAATGCTGAAAAATTCCAGATGCTCTTCGTAATTTGGACTGGCAACACTGTAAGCGCGTGCAAGTGGACGGCCTTCAACCTCAAGGCCAATCATCACAAACTGACCATTTTCAAAGCGTAAACCTGCATCGCGGGTGGTTTTAAAACTAAAAAGTGTGTCGTTCCAGTGATGAACGCTTAACACGCGTTCGGTAGAGTATTTGCTCATAAGTTAATGTTTTCTAAAGGTAATATTCTTTATTAAATGTGTTTATTTGTCTTGGCTCGACACTGTTATGTTAACGCTGCTGTTAGTGTAGGCACTGCCTCAAAAAGATCCGCCACCAAGCCATAATCTGCTACCTGGAAAATGGGCGCATCGGGATCCTGATTAATCGCGACCACAATTTTACTATCTTTCATGCCGTAAGTGTGTTGAACGGCGCCAGAAACACCGATGGCGATGTAAAGTTCTGGTGCAACGACAACGCCTGTTTGACCCACCTGAATATCATTTGGCGCGTAACCTGCATCAACTGCGGCGCGTGTGGCGCCCAAAGCTGCGCCAAGTTTAGTCGCCAATGGTGATAATACTTCTTCAAATTTCTCGGCACTACCCAACGATCTGCCACCAGATACGACTATTTTGGCAGAAGTAAGCGCGGGTCTATCTGACAGATTATGTGTTTCACTGATCCAGCGCGTTTTAGTGAAAGCGGCTGGTGCATCAATATGCACAATTTCAGTATTAGCGCCAATGCTGGCGGCAGCGAAGCTACTGCTGTGAATCGTCAGCACTTGGGTATGATCAATACTTTGAATCAGATTATGTACATTTCCGGCATAACATGAGCGTGTGTAGGTGTTGTTTGCATGAATCGTCAATGCATCTGAAACCATCGCCACATCTAATAAAGCGCCTACACGCGGCAAAATATTGCGACTGTAAGAAGAGTGCGCCGCTAAAATCACTTGGTAATCTTTGGCGATTGACACGATTAAATTTGCCACGTCCTCCGCAAGCGCATGTGTGAAATGAGCCGCATTGGCGTGAAGAATACGTGTAACACCTGAAATTGACGCTGCTTTTTGCACAATGGCATCGTTGCCGCCTGCGATTAATAAGTCGATAGGTACTTGCCAAAATTGCGCAGCAGTGACTGCGTGTTGCACGGCTGGGCTAAGTTCTTTGCCATTATGTTCGGCTAAAATCAAAGTTTTCATAGCTGTATTCCCTCATGCGCGCGCAATTTGCTCAATAACTCTTCAATACTATTCACTTTGATGCCTGCTTTTCTAGCTGGCGGCTCAGTTACTTTTAATAAAGTTAAACGTGGTTGAATATTTAAATCTAAATCACTTGTGCTAATACTTTCAATCGGTTTTTTTCGCGCCATCATCAAGTTAGGCAGTTTTACAAAGCGCGGTTCATTTAAACGTAAATCCGCTGTAATCACGGCGGGTAAATCTAGGCTTAACGTTTCGGTACCGCCATCTACTTCGCGCGTCACAATCGCTTCGTTGCCTTCTAGTTTGATAGAAGATGCAAATGTCGCTTGCGGATAATCTAACAGTGCTGCCAACATTTGGCCCATTTGCCCAGCATCATCATCAATAGACTGTTTACCCAAAATAACCAGATTCGCCTGTTCTCGCAACACAAGCGCTTTTAGCAATTTAGCCACACCCAAAGATTGCAGTTTTTCAGTGCTTTCTACTAAAATAGCGCGGTCTGCACCCATTGCCAGTGCGTGTCTTAATACATCATGATTGGCAGGCGAGCCAAATGAAACGGCGATAACTTCAGTTGCCTTGCCTTGTTCTTTTAAGCGCAAGGCTTCTTCAATCGCGTTTTCATCGAATGGATTCACGCCCATTTTTACGCCGGCAATGTCCACATCAGAACCATCTGGCTTGACACGCACTTTAATGTTGTAATCAACCACTCGTTTGACTGCGACCAGTATTTTCATAGCTGCTTCCTTAACAATTAACGCGTATTTTATAGTAAAATCAACTATATGTTAAATGGATTATAGTGATTATATATATCTGTAATATAGATATATATAAT
>JAZKEJ010000041.1:0-7552 GCA_040387095.1 Pseudomonadota bacterium
ACACCATGGATTTAACGCCACGCCATTCATCAATTTGTTTCCACCATGCGCTGATGTCGTTACTGGTTTTTTCCAATGCCAGCACTTCGTTCATTTCAGCTAAAACAGATTGCACGTGGCCAACAATTGGCACATCCACTTTAACGCGTTTAGAAATACTAGATGGATCGACATCAATATGAATAATCGACCGTTTTTTGCTCAAAAAGTCTGTAGGGTCGCCAATAACGCGGTCATCAAACCGTGCGCCCACTGCAATTAATACATCACAGTTTTGCATCGCCAAATTGGCTTCATAAGTGCCGTGCATGCCTAGCATACCAAGAAATTGCTTATCACTGGCAGGGTATCCACCCAAACCCATTAAAGTGTTGGTCACGGGGTAGTTAAGTGCGCGTGCTAATTTAACCAATTCTGGCGCGCCGTCGCCCAATACTAAACCACCGCCTGTGTAAATCATTGGGCGCTTCGCTTCTAGCAATAATTTAATGGCTTTTTTAATTTGCCCGCTGTGACCTTTTAACACTGGATTGTACGAACGCATTTCCACTGTTTTTGGGTAAATATATTCAGCCAGATGCGCGGTAATATCTTTTGGAATATCGACAACAACCGGGCCTGGACGCCCGGTAGCGGCAATATAAAACGCTTTTTTCATAGTAGCTGCGATATCGCGCACATCTTTAACCAAAAAGTTATGCTTAACGCAGGGGCGAGTCACGCCAACCATGTCGACTTCTTGGAAAGCGTCTAAACCAATCGCGGGAACAGGTACTTGGCCGCTGATCACAACCAATGGAATAGAATCCATATAAGCGGTTGCGATGCCAGTGACGGCATTAGTTGCGCCCGGGCCGCTGGTTACCAAAGCGACGCCAACAGTACCGGTCGCGCGTGAGTAAGCATCAGCCGCGTGAACAGCTGCCTGCTCATGACGCACTAAAATATGCTTAAAGCCATTTTGCTTGTAAATTTCATCGTAAATATGTAATACCGCGCCACCAGGATAGCCAAACACAAATTTGACTTTTTCCTCGTTTAAGCAGCGGATGACGATTTCTGCGCCCGTAATAGTAGGATTACCATTGATTTGGTCTTTACTAGCGGGTGTCGAATTATTATTTTGTGAATCCATAAAAGCTTGGTTTTTTACGATTAAATGATGAACCCTAAACCTTAACCTGTTGATCGCATTTGGTCAAGTTAGGCTTGTTGATAAACGATTGAAAATATGTAGGATTAAATAAAGTTAAACGTTAAATATACTTGGTAATTCTGGCGACCATCATCTGATTAAAAATAGTTTGTTGACGCTTAGCTGATTGTGCAAATGACAAATATAGAATTTAAGTCAGGTGTCGAGTGGAGGTGCCACTTTTAATAATTCTTCAATGGTGGTAATGCCAGCGGCCACCTTTTCTGCGCCGTTGAGCATTAAAGGCTGCATGCCTTCCTGGTAAGCCAAATTTCTAAGCATAGGCAAGTCGGTGTCATGGGTGATGGCTTTGCGCAATTTAGGCGTGATGGTGAGCATTTCATAAATGCCGCTACGGCCACGGAAGCCCGTATTGCGACATTCTATACAACCAACAGCTTTCATCGTGCCAGTTGGTTTATTTGCTTTGAAGGGATGTGTAATGGATTTCCATTCATCATCGGTGATTTCGTGTGGCACTTTGCAGGCAACGCACAGGGTACGCACCAGTCTTTGCGCCATAATGCCTAAAACGGTTGAATGAATTAAGTAAGACGGTACACCTAAGTCTAATAGACGGGTGACGGCAGAGGGCGCATCGTTGGTGTGCAGTGTCGATAGCACCAAGTGACCAGTCAATGCCGCCTGAATCGCCATATCGGCGGTTTCGATATCGCGAATCTCGCCCACCATAATAATGTCCGGATCTTGACGCATTAATGTGCGGATACCATCTGCAAAATTGAGCCCAATATTTGTGGTCACTTGCATTTGATTAAAGGCAGGTTCTACCATTTCAATCGGATCTTCAACCGTACTGACATTCACTTCAGGTGTGGCCAGATGTTTCAATGTGGAATATAGCGTCGTCGTTTTGCCTGAGCCAGTCGGCCCTGTGACTAAAATAATGCCATTCGGGCTTTTGGTCCATTGCGCCCACAAATCTGCTTGTTTTTTAGAAAAGCCTAATTGAATAAAATCTTGCACGATGACATCGGGCGTAAAAATCCGCATCACCAGTTTTTCACCGAATGCAGTTGGCATGGTTGATAAACGCAACTCTACTTCGCTGCCAGTATTGCTGACGGTTTTAATGCGCCCATCCTGAGGACGGCGTTTTTCCACCATATCCATACGCCCCAGCAATTTAATGCGGCTGGTAATCGCGTTCATAATATTAGAGGGCAATTGGTAAACTTGATGCAAAACGCCATCGATACGGAAGCGCATCATGCCCATATTGCGGCGTGGTTCTAGATGAATATCACTGGCGCGTTGTTCAAAGGCATACTTAAATAGCCAATCCACAATATTAACAACGTGCTGCTCATTGGCATCCAGATTTTTATCCTTACCTAATTCAACCAATTGCTCAAAATTCTGCACGCCAACAATTTGGCCTGCTTTGGCTAAATTAGCCTGGTTAATAGATGACGCTAAACTATAAATCTCGGGTAAATAACGATTGATTTCTAGAGGATTAGCAAATACCAGTTTGATACGCATATTTAAAATGCGCTCTAAATCGGGTATCCAATCTACCTGATAAGGCTCAGAGGTTGCTACTGTGGCTTCATCACCTATAACCGCAATTGGCATGATTCTCAAACGTTCTGCATAGGCTTTCGATACAACTTGGGCGGCTGAACTGAAGTCAAGTTTAAGTGGGTCGATATGGTAAAAATCTAAACCTGTTTGCTTAGCCAGCCAGCGGCTTAAGTAATCGGCTGTCATGGACTTATGTGGTGGACGCAGATCTTTCCATTTTTGCTCACCAATCACAACCACAGGGTGTAAGTTTGAACTGTCCAATTTGCGATCTTTATACAGTTTTTCAGCTTGAGCTTTGTCCAGTCTGCCATCATTAACCAGCATTCGCAGTACATCGCCTAAGCTTAATTTGGCTTTTGCGACCACTTTAAACACGCCAGAGCTTTTGCCTGTTGTCTGGCCTGTATCTTTGCTCAAACCTGGCTGGGTATTGGAATCGGTATGGGTGACTGTATTAGGTGGTTTAGTCATGTATTACCTAAAAATAACTGCAATTGACCATATAATTTAAAGCGACATTAATCATGTATAGGTACAAATTATTTTATTCTTAAGGATAAATCAATGGCATGAATATTTTTTGTTAAGCCACCAATTGAAATGCGATCAACACCTGTCAGCGCAATGGCGCGCGCAGCACTGATATCAACCCCGCCAGAGGCTTCTAATTTTGCGCGGCTACGATTAACTGTATTGTTAATTTGTACAGCTTCTTTCATATCTTTTAAACCAAAGTTATCCAATAAAATGCTGTTAGCACCAGCTTCTAGAGCTTGTTTCAACTGGTTAATATTCTCCACCTCTATCTGAATACTGGTGTTCGGATGTTGCGAAATCGCAAGCTTTAACGCTGCATCGATACTTCCCGCAGCAGCAATATGATTCTCTTTGATCAAAATACCGTCATAAAGTGCCAGCCGTTGATTCGCACCTCCACCAACGGTTACCGCATATTTTTGCGCCAATCGCAGACCTGGAATCGTTTTCCGCGTATCTAAAATTTGCGCTTTAGTGCCAGAAACTGCCATCACAAATTGACGCGTTTGGGTTGCGACGGCAGAAAGTAGCTGTAAAAAATTGAGCGCACAACGTTCGGCAGTGAGCAACGCTCTAGCATTACCGCTGATTTCGCAAAGTAGCTGGTTGGCAGAAATTTTTTCACCTTCGTTGACCAACCATTTAATTTTGATGTCTGCATTTATTTGTTTAAAACAAGTATTAACCCAATCAATGCCACAAATGACCGCATCTTCACGCGTGATAATTGTTGCCTGCGCTTGCTTGTCAGCAGGAATCAGCGATGCAGTCAGATCGCCACTGCCCACATCTTCGGCGATTGTATGTTTAACATCTTGCTCGACCAGCGCATTAAAAGCGGCTGAGCCATGAGGATACTGTTGTGTAAATAGAGGTGTGAACATAATTTCTATTATAATGCAGTCATCGTTAAACAAAGTACACCCATAATGAAGCTTTTATACACAGTTAATAGTCCTTACGCACGTAAAGTGCGAATCGTTGCGCTTGAAAAACACATTGATATTGAGTTGCAGCAAGTGGTTCTGACTGATCCCGATTGCCCTGTCAATAATCATAACCCTCTAGGCAAAGTGCCCGTGCTGGTTTTGGATGATGGCGATAGCCTATATGACTCTAAAGTGATTGTTGAATACCTGGATAATCGCACGCCGGTTGCGCACTTAATTCCGTCTGATCACAGCAGCAAAATTTGGGTGCGCCGTTGGGAGTCTCTTGCTGATGGCGTTTGCGATGCGGCTGTGGCGGCAACAATGGAAAGTCGGCGTCCGCCAGAGCAGCAGATTCAAGCTAATGTTGATAAACAATTGGGTAAAGTACTGCTTGCACTGGAAGTGCTTAATTTGGATATTACCAAGAAAAAATGGTGTGTAAACGAGACATTTAGTCTGGCAGATATTGCAGTTGGCTGCATGCTGGGTTATCTGGACCTACGCTTTAAGCAATTGAATTGGCAAGATAAATTTACTAATTTAGCCAAGCATTATAGCGTGCTAATTAAGCGCCCCAGTTTTAAGCAAACAATGCCA
This sequence comes from Pseudomonadota bacterium, assembly GCA_040387095.1. Taxonomy (GTDB): domain Bacteria; phylum Pseudomonadota; class Gammaproteobacteria; order Burkholderiales; family Methylophilaceae; genus Methylotenera_A. Next base: position 4,813 of record JAZKEJ010000041.1, read on the forward strand.
GTGGCTTAAAATAACGGCGAATGCAGGTTGTGAGTGAGTCAAATTTTATGGGTAATATCATCCGCCAGTGTTGATAACCGTGTTTTTTTGCGCATACTTTGTCTTTCATTCAAGCGTTTTTGCGCGGCTACTGGAAAGTCGGTAAATCGAATTATATTGCCTTCAATTAAAATGCCGATTAAGTCTTCCAACACTCGCGCCAGTTGAATATCACTCTCGCGAAACGTAGAGTTTTTGCTGAGTGTTTGCTCTAGAAACGACAGGTATTCTTTGTCATTGTCTTCAACAAACACCCAGCCATCGCCAAAACTCTCAGATTCACTTGCGGCCACTACAGCGCCACTTGCATTTTTAAATACGTAAGCCATATTTTCACCAACATGTAAAATTCAGACTTTAATTTTAGCGCTTAATTGAGTGTTAAGTCTGAAAATCTTGACGATGCTTTAATCATTTAAAACGTTTTCGCAATTAATCCCAATTTAACTAATCCCAACTTAACGCTCCGCCGGTTTGATATTCAGTGACACGCGTTTCAAAAAAGTTTTTTTCCTTCTTCAAATCCATCATCTCAGACATCCACGGAAAAGGATTTGTGGCACCTGGATAAAGCACGTCCAGACCGATTTGCTGACAGCGGCGATTGGCAATAAAACGCAGGTATTCTTTAAACATCGTCGCATTTAAGCCAAGCACGCCGCGTGGCATGGTTGCTTCTGCATAGCGATATTCAAGCTCTACACCATGTTGCATTAAACCTTCAATTTCTTCGCGGAATGCTGCAGTCCACAAGTGCGGATTTTCCAGTTTGATGGTGTTGATCACATCAATGCCAAAATTGCAGTGCATGGACTCGTCACGCAAAATATATTGATATTGCTCTGCAGCGCCTTGCATCTTATTTTGACGGCCGAGCGCTAGAATCTGCACAAAACCGACATAGAAAAACAAGCCTTCCATGATGCAGGCGAATACGATTAACGAGCGTAATAATTGCTGATCCGCTTCTGGAGTACCGGTTTTAAATTCTGGATCGGTCAGAATGTTGATGAACGGAATCAAAAAATCATCTTTATCTTTGATGCTGGCGACTTCCTGATAGGCATTGAACACTTCGGACTCATCCAGGCCCAGGCTTTCCACAATGTATTGATAAGCATGAGTGTGAATCGCTTCTTCAAAACCTTGACGCAGCAAATATTGACGGCACTCAGGCGCGGTAATATGGCGATAAGTCCCTAGCACAATATTATTGGCTGCCAGTGAGTCTGCAGTAGTAAAAAAGCCTAAATTCCGTTTCACAATCAAACGTTCATCAGCGGTCAGCGCCGTGCTGTCTTTCCACTGTGCAATGTCGCGGCTCATGGAAACTTCCTGCGGCATCCAGTGATTGGCGCAACCTGCCAAGTATTTATCCCAAGCCCAGTGATATTTAAAAGGTACTAGTTGGTTTACATCGGTTTGACCGTTAATCATGCGTTTATCCGAGGCATTTACACGGCCTGAGATGAACGGTTGAGTAGCCGCTGTCGATATTGGTTTGGCTTCAGCAATAGATGCTACTGCCAGTTTTGGTGCCGCTGGCTCTACGTAAACTTCATTTTCAAATGAAAGCATGTTTTCTTTTCCTTATTCTTCAATATTTGCGTTAGAAAATTAAAAGTTCTAAGCGAAACAAGGCGTGAGAATAATTTTAAGCGCAGCATACATTTAAGTATGTAAGCGATAAAATTTTTTGATGCAACGCCGTGTCGCGACGAAATTTTATTTTTCTATTGGCAAGATTCGCAATCTGGATTATCGATGCTGCACATTTTGCGCGCTTCTTCAGGCGCATAGTTGCCTGCGGAAACAACATTCAATTCACCGCCCGAACCTGTCGATTTCTCTGCGGCCGTTGCGCCTAAAGAGCGCAAGTAATACGTCGTTTTTAAACCACGTTGCCACGCTAATAAATAAGTGTCATTTAGTTTTTTGCCAGAAGGCACTGCAAAGTAAAGGTTCAGCGATTGTGCCTGGTCTATCCATTTTTGGCGCCGCGCCGCCGCTTCAATTAGCCAGGTTGGGTCGACATCAAATGCTGTTGCGTAAAGCTGTTTTATATCGGCTGGTACGCGCTCAATCTTTTGCAGTGAGCCATCAAAATATTTCAGGTCAGACACCATGACCGTATCCCACAAGCCACGCGCTTTTAAATCGTTGACAAGTTGCTCATTCACAATCGTGAATTCACCTGATAAGTTGGATTTGACATATAAGTTTTGGTATTCAGGCTCAATGCTAGCGGATACGCCAACAATATTGGAAATGGTTGCTGTCGGCGCAATCGCCACGCAATTGGAATTACGCATGCCGACTTTTTGAATCCGCGTTCTTAACGCATCCCAATCCAAGGTTTTGCTTTTGTCAACTTCCACATTGCCGCCGCGCTCGGCCAGCAATAGATCCAGCGTATCCAATGGCAAAATACCTTGCTCCCACAAACTACCTTTAAAGCTGGAATAAACACCACGCTCTTCAGCCAAGACAGTGGATGCGTAATAGGTGTTATAGCAAACCGCTTCCATCGCGCGGTCTGCAAATTCAACTGCTTCCATACTGGCATAAGGAATACGCATCGCGTGCAGGCAATTCTGGAAGCCCATAATACCCATACCAACTGGGCGATGGCGTGTATTGGCGTTGCGCGCTTTGCCAACCGGGTAGAAATTGATATCGACCACGTTATCCAGCATGCGCA
>JAZKEJ010000042.1:0-13648 GCA_040387095.1 Pseudomonadota bacterium
GCAGGGCAGGTGCCTTCTGGGTTGTAAAACTTTTGCAGTTCAGGCGTGAGTAATTCTTTTGGCCATTTGTCATTTTTTAGGGTAATCCATTGCTCATTCGGATAATGCACAAATTCTTTATTGGCGATTTTTTCGCCCAAATAAAAATGCGTCCAAAAATAATTGGTGCTTAAGCGCTCAAAATATTCGCCCAACGCGCTGGCTCTGGCCGCTAATTGCGATGCGCCTTTGCCGTTGGTAAATAAGCGCGGACAGTCTTTATCGATCACATGCACAGACCAAATACCTTCGATCTCATTCAGCCAGGATTTTTCTTCAGTATGAATGTTAAGTGCCAATAATTTGGCCTGCAATGTGGCGATAGAAGATTCGAGTGAAGCATCTTTACTGGGAATGAATGTTTCGCTGGCGTTTGCTGATTGAGTTGTGGTCATGATAGAAATAAGCTAAGTAAATAAGGCTTGCAGAATATCATGCGCACGCTTAAACACCTGAATATTGTTTTGAGTTAACATGCGGAATAATTAATAAAAGAGGCGGCCATGAAACAAATCGACAAAACACCTTTTTGGGTAACGCTGGCTTATGCCAACGTGCACACGCGCAAAATGGCATTAATATTAGTAGCTTGCAGTGCGGTTTTTGCTTTGTATTGCGTGCCTTGGGTATTGTTTTCACAAAATGCAATGGTCGCCAAATTGTTTGTGATTGACGATTGGAGCTGGGTTGCCATGATGATTCCGATGACAATTTGGTATTGGATCAGCTTAAAGTGGGTAGATAAAAATGCCGGCTGGATATCCTGATTAGTGCATTTTATAAGCTTAAATTTTAATTACATGCCCCAACGCAAAGCCGCAGTATGCACGGGGCTATCCCAATGTTGTTTTATTTCATTATCCAGCAGACATAGCGTAATTGAAGCGCCAGCCATATCCAAGGCAGTGACATAATTACCAACCAAAGAGCGATCAATTTTAATGCCATGCTGGCTAAGCAATTTAGCGGCTGTGTTATAAATTAAATAAAGCTCCATCAGCGGCGTTGCGCCAAAACCGTTAATCAATAGCAAAGCCTCGCTTTTAGTACCTATATCAATGCTTGTATCAATATTTCTGGCTTTGAAATCCGCCAAAATCGCATCTATCATCTCTTTTACAATATTCTCGGCTTCGCGCATAATTTCACGTTTGCGGCCGGGCTCGCCATGAATACCTACACCCATTTCAATTTCGGATTCTGTAATATCAAAAGTAGGGCGGCCAGCCGCTGGTACTGTGCAGCTAGTTAACGCTACGCCAATACTGGCTGTACGCTGATTCACTTTTTCACCTAATGCTTTGCAGGTTTGTAAGTCGGCGCCAGTTTCCGCCAAACTGCCCACACATTTTTCCACAATCATGGTGCCAGCAACGCCGCGGCGGCCAGTGGTGTAAGTGCTGTTAATCACAGCGCAGTCGTCTGAGGTTAAAACCGTGGCATTTTCATATGGCAACATTTCTGCCGCCATCTCAAAATTCATCACATCGCCTGCATAGTTTTTCACAATAAACAAAACGCCTTTGTCTGCATGCACCGCTTCTGCCGCGGCCAGCATTTGGTCTGGCGTGGGCGAGGTAAATACATGGCCTGGGCAAGCGGCGTCTAACATGCCAAAACCGATGTAGCCTGCATGCAACGGCTCGTGCCCAGAACCGCCGCCTGAAATAATCGCGACTTTATTTTTTATCTTGTTTTTACGAGTTAAGTAAGTAGGTTCAAAATGTAACGATACTAGATCGCCATACGCGCTGGCAAAGCCAGATAAGCTTTCAGCTAAAAGGTTATCTACATGATTAATAAACTTTTTCATTATTTCTCCCACTGTTTACTTTTTCTTGAGATTGTTATTCCGATGCAGGAATTTAGCTTTTATTGTATTTTTAAAATCAAATCGCACACAGTATGTATCATCACTTGACAGCTTTTTGCGCCCGCATCTAGATGCCCAATCGCACGTTCGCCCAAACCAGCAGCGCGGCCTTTGGTGGCAATCAAGTTGCGGGTTGATTCTAAACCGTTATCTGCTGCCAACTTAATTGCATGGCAAATTTCGGTTAAAGTTTTGCCTTCTGCAACGCTTAAAGTAAATGTGGTGGAAACTGGAATCAACACGTCCAACATGGTTTTTTCGCCTAAGTTTGCTTTACCACGTTGCATAATGGCTTGGACGCCAGCGGCAAAAGCGGCGGCTATTTCAAGCGGATTATTGCCACCATTTTGTTTGATTACCTTTCCCATGCTGATAAAGAAACTTGCAAACAATGGCCCAGAAGCCCCGCCGATAGTGCTGAGTAATTTCATACCGATTTTGTTTAAGGCTTCATCTGCGGGCAAAAGCAATAATTCGTTATACATAGCGGCAACTACTTCGGTGCCGCGTTTCATATTAATGTAATGGTCACCATCGCCAATCGCTCGGTCCAGTGATTCTATTTCAGGTTCATTTGCAACAATGGCGGCATGTATTGCAAGGCTGACAGATAAAATTAAAGATGTTTTCATACAAGGAGTTTAAAACTAAACCTTTATTTTAGGCGTATTTTTACTATATTTATGTTGTGTTTTTAGACAATATTTACGAAAGTAACAGGCCGGCATGTAACTATTTAAAAAAGATTAAGTCACATTGTTGTTATTTATGTTTATTGGAGATCGTATGAAAGTATTTTTAAGTGTACTCATTTTTACAACTTTCGCTTTTGTGGGCTTTGTACATGCAAACGAAACTGTGAAGGAGATTTCAGTTAAAGAAGTACAGCAATTTGTTGATAGCAAAGCCAAAAATGTTGCAATTTTTGATGCTAATAATGAAGAGGCACGCAAAGATGCAGGTGTGGTGCCAGGCGCAGTTTTGCTTACTTCCTACAACAAATATGCGCTAACCGAATTGCCAAAAGATAAAAACACTACTTTAGTTTTTTATTGCTACAACAGCTATTGTCAGGCATCAAAAGCCGCAGCGGAGCGTGCGATTGATGCTGGTTATAAAGATGCGCGCGTGATGAAAGCAGGCATTGTGGGCTGGAATAAAGCGCGTATTTAACTAAGCCGCCTGTTTTGCTGGTTGGCGTATTTTTTGCAAAATAATTGCAGATAATTCTTCAATAGAACGGCTAGTTGAATCCGCCCAAGTGATATTGTTTTTGCGCATTAAGTTTTCAGCCGTGGTAATTTCCTTACGGCAATTATCTAATGATGCGTAAAAACTTTCTGGTCTGCGTTCAGAGCGCACGGAGTGTAAACGTTCTGCCTTAATAGTTAACCCAAAAATTTTATCAATATGTTTATATAGCACTTCGGGCAGGGTACCGCGCTCAAAGTCTTCTGGTATTAATGGATAATTGGCCGCTTTAATGCCAAATTGCATGGCTAAATAAATGCTGGTTGGCGTTTTGCCGCATCTCGATACGCCAATTAAAATAACCTGTGCTTCATCAAGGCCAGAATTGGTCATGCCGTCATCATGGCCTAGCGTAAAGTTAATGGCTTCCATCCGCTCATGATAATTGGAGCCCATCACGCTGTGCGCAATGCCTGCGCCAGTTAACGGTTTCTGATCTAACTCTATACCTAATGGATCTATAAACGTGGTGAATAAATCGATAAAGTAAGCATTGGCTTTTTTTAAGCTATTGCGTAATTCAATATTACCCAGCGACATAATGACTGTTGGCCTGGCATTATCTTCTTCAGTAGCGTGCAATATAGCGTCTTGAGCAAGTCCAATTTTTTCGAGCGTGTCGGTAAACGGCATCCGTACTTGTTTAAAATTAGTGCGTGGAAAGTGTTCCAGCAATTTGCCTAATGCACTGGCAGTAATACCAGTGCCATCAGAAATAAAAAAAACAGTACGGTGATCCATTTGAATACAACCTTTATTTTTAAACTATATTTCTAGCTGTATTAGCTAGCTTTTTCTTTAGTAAGACGTTGCCAAGTCGCAACTACTGTATCTGGGTTCAGTGAAATAGATTGTATGCCCTCAGCAACCAACCATTCAGCGAAATCGGGATGGTCAGACGGCCCCTGGCCACAGATGCCCACGTATTTACCCAGTCGATTACAGGTACTGATCGCCATTTTCAATAATGCTTTTACTGCATCGTTACGCTCGTCAAAGCCGTCTGCTAAAATGCCGGAATCTCTATCCATGCCCAAGGTTAACTGGGTTAAATCGTTAGAGCCGATTGAGAAGCCATCGAAATACTCTAAGAACTGTTCAGCCAATAATGCATTCGATGGGATTTCGCACATCATAATCAGGCGCAAACCGTTCTCGCCGCGTTTCAAGCCATTTTCAGCCATGATTTCAGTCACTGCTTTAGCTTCATCTAAAGTGCGCACAAAAGGAATCATTAGCTCAACGTTAACCAAGCCCATTACATCGCGTACTTTTTTCATGGCAGTACATTCCATGGCGAAGCATTCTTTAAAGTCTTCTGCCATATAACGTGCCGCACCGCGGAAGCCAATCATTGGATTTTCTTCATCTGGTTCGTAAATATCGCCACCCACCAATTTTTTGTATTCGTTCGATTTGAAATCAGACGTACGCACAATCACTGGTTTTGGATAGAAAGAAGCGGCGATAGTTGCGACGCCTTCGGCCACTTTATCAATATAAAATTGTTTGGGTGAGGCGTAACCACGCGAGCGGCTTTTAATGATGGTTTGAATGCTTTTCGGCATTGCATCTACATTTAAAATCGCTTTCGGGTGAATGCCAACCATATTGTTAATCACAAACTCCAATCGCGCCAAGCCAACGCCATCGTTTGGAATCTGTGCAAAACTAAACGCCATGTCTGGGTTGCCGACGTTCATCATGATTTTGCATGGTGGTTTTGCCAATGCGCTGTTGGCTTGGGTTGATACTTCAAAATTTAGGGCGCCGTGATACACAAAGCCTGTTTCGCCTTCGGCACATGAAACAGTCACAATCTCACCTTCACGCAATAAGTCTGTCGCATTAACCGAGCCAACAATCGCCGGAATACCTAACTCACGTGCAATAATCGCCGCGTGGCAAGTACGGCCACCACGATTGGTAACTAAAGCAGCAGCGCGCTTCATTACAGGTTCCCAGTTAGGGTCTGTCATATCGGCAACTAATACATCGCCCGGCTGTACCTCATGCATTTGTGAAGGATCTAAAACGATTCGAACTGGGCCAACGCCCACTTTCTGTGTCACTGCGCGGCCCGCAACTAAAGGCTTGGCAGAATGTTTTTGTAGCTTGAATGTTTCGGTTATATTGTTCAGTAACTCTTGAGATTTAACTGTTTCTGGGCGTGCTTGCAAGATATATAGCTTGTTATCCAAGCCATTTTTACCCCACTCGATATCCATTGGACAGCCGTAGTGATTTTCAATCGTCATGGCGTAAGTCGCCAATTCTAAAATATCTTCATCACTTAATGAGTAACGCTCTGCATCTGCAGTATCAACATCGATTGTATTGGTGCTTTTGCCTGCTTGTGTTGCATCTGAAAACACCATTTTGATCAGCTTAGAACCCATGGTACGGCGCACAATCGCTGGCTTTCCAAGCGCTAATAATGGTTTGTGCACATAAAACTCATCCGGATTTACCGCACCTTGCACAACCGTTTCGCCCAAACCGTAACTTGATGTAATAAATGCGACATCTTTAAAGCCAGATTCTGTATCGATAGTAAACATCACGCCGGCACAGCCAATGTCGGAACGCACCATTTGTTGCACGCCAGCAGATAGGGCAACATCAGCATGCACAAAGCCTTTGTGTACGCGGTATGAAATGGCACGGTCGTTATACAGTGAGGCAAATACTTCTTTAACAGCGTGGGTAATGTTATCCAAACCATGAATATTCAAAAAGCTTTCTTGTTGCCCAGCAAAAGACGCATCAGGCAAATCTTCCGCCGTTGCAGAAGAACGCACTGCAAAGGTCGTACCAGCGGCTGAATTATCGGTTAATCGGGCGTAGTTTTCAGCAATGGCCGCATTCAATGCCGCTGGAAAAGGTGCATCCATCATCCAGCCACGAATTTTTGCACCACAAATCGCTAAGGCTTGTGTATCGTCTGCGTTTAAATTATCCAGTAAATCATTAATTTTTTTATCTAAACCATCCTGCGCAAGAAACTCACGGAATGCATGCGCGGTTGTAGCGAAGCCAGTTGGCACTCGCACACCTTTGGCTTTAAGTTGTGAAATCATTTCGCCCAGCGATGCGTTTTTACCGCCTACGGAGCTTACATCGGTATTGCGAAGCTGTTCGAATGGCACTACAAGAGCTACTGACATACTGAAATCCCTTAATTTTTGCGGAAGATTTAGATTAATAGTGCTTTATGTATTCATGCACTAATTATTACTATAAGTATTAACAAGTATCATTGTGCCAAAATAGGCTGTTAATGTCACGTTACATGAATGACTCAATCAGGCTAAAAGTGTTAAATCGGCATAATTATGTTGGATTAAGCTAAAATGATGCAAATTGCAGGACATATACTTTGCTAAGTAGCGCCATGAATAGCTTAAATCCAATTCCATTTAAAAATTTGCAGATTCAAAAAGCGACTGTGACAACCGCTGCGCGTTTACATATGGGTTTTGTGGATTTAAGTGCTAGCCAAGAAAGAATGTTTGGCAGCTTGGGCTTGGCTTTAAGTGCACCATTAACAAAGTTAACGATATTTGAAAGTAAAAAAACATTAATTGTCGCTAAAAATCATGAATATGTTGCTAAAGTTGTTGAAAATCTCAAAAATTCACTCAAAATTAAAGCTAACTTAACTGTAGAAATTGATGAGAATATTCCTGAACACGCTGGTTTAGGTTCCGGTACGCAAATGGCTCTGGCGATTGCCGCAGGCATGAGTGCTTTATTTAATTTCAATTTAAATACCGCGCAATTAGCCGCGATGACAAGCAGAGGTAACCGATCGGGTATTGGCATCGGCACATTTGAGCAGGGTGGTTTAGTACTGGATGGCGGCAGAAGAGTACAGCAAAAAAAAATTCAGCCAGATAGCTCGCCAGAAAACGATTCAGAAAAATATAACTTGGAAGAACACAACTTACAAACACACAACTTGCGAGTGCCGCCGATTATCGCGCGTCATGAGTTTCCGCAACAATGGCCAATCTTATTGATAATGGATGATGAAGATCACGGTGTTTTTGGCGATGCTGAATTGCAAGCTTTTGACATATTAAAACACGCAGATTTTGCCACTGCGCAAGCATTAAGTTACCGCGTGTTAATGCAGGCTTTACCTGCGGTTGTTGAGCAGGATTATGCGCAATTTTCTCATGCGATTCATGCCTTGCAAGTGGCAACAGGCAACTATTTTTCTGCTGCGCAAGGCGGACATTATAAAAGCCCTCATGTAGCCCAAGTATTACAATATTTAAATCAGCAAGGCATTATTTGCGCAGGACAAAGTTCATGGGGTCCAACTGGGTTTGCTATTTTTGAAAATGAAATGATAGCTAATACAATGTTAAATCAATTGCAGCAACGGTTTTCATATTCGCATCAGTTGCGTTTTCAACTGATGCGCGCTAAAAATACGGGCGCTTCCATTCAGCTAAATTAAAAATTAAGTACATCATTATGCAAAAAGTTTCTATTTTACATTTAATTACTGCCGCAAAAAACGCCAGCCCATTTGACGTGAACATGGCTTATGACGCGGGTTTCGACAAAATCATGCCTTATACCAATGTGGCGCTGGATGAAGTTGCTGCGTTAACGCAGGATGCGATTTTCTCACGCAGTCCTTCAGGTGTGAAACGCGAGGCATTGTTTATTGGTGGGCGCGATATCCATTTAGCATTGACTATGCAACAAGCTGCAAAAAATGCTATGTTCACCCCATTTGAAATTTCTACATTTGCCGATCCTTCAGGCGCATTTACAACAGCCGCCGCCATGCTGGCAAAAGTGGATACGTTGCTGAAAAGCAAACAAGAGTCGCTTGCAACTCAAATTATCGCAATATTTGGCGCAAGTGGAACAGTGGGCAGCACAGTTGCATTAATTGCAGCATCACTAGGCGCAACGGTGCAACTGGTGGCGCATAAAGAGGTGGCGCAGATGCAAGGCTACGCCAACGAATTAAAGGCAAAATATGGATTAAGTTTGCAGGTGGTTGATGGCACAAGCGATGCAAAGAAAATGCAGGTTCTGCAAACCGCAACAGTCGCCATTTGTGCGGCAGCAGCCGGCGTTAGAGTATTAGAGCAATCGCATTTCAGTGATTCTAAAACACTTAAAATTGTGGCAGACGTGAATGCGGTTGCACCTTCTGGCGCGGCTGGCGTGGATGTGATGAGTGATGGAAAGCTAATTGCCGATACTGAGATAATAGGATTAGGTGCGCTAGCGATTGGCCAGCTCAAATATAAAACGCAACAGTCGATGTTGCAACAAATGCTGATGGCTGAGCATGCTGTGCATCTGGCTTATAATCATGCATTTGATATAGCTAGAGCGCTTTAGTCCATTTTTAATGTGTCGTGGTTAATACACTTATCATCGCGGCAATATCCAGCCGCAGTTATGTGAAAGTAGCAGTAGACGCTGGTTTTGAAGTGATAGCAATCGATGCATTTGCCGATGTCGATACACAAAAATTAGCAAAAAAAGTGCTTCAAATTGATGCTAATTGTGGCCAGTTTAATGCGCAGCAATTACTGGATGCGTTAACGGAAATTGATCTAACCAGCTGTCTCGGGTTTTGTTATGGCGCGGGTTTTGAGGCACAACCAGAATTACTTAGCCAGATTGCATTAATGCTGCCGATGATTGGCAATAGCGCTGAAACACTGCAACAATGTAAACAGCCAGAATCATTTTTTGCTCTGTGTGATGCATTCAATATGCCTTATCCGAAAACTTTGCTTGAAAAACCGATAAATACTTTGGGCTGGCTGCAAAAAACCGTTGGCGCGAGCGGTGGTGAGCATATTAAAACCGTTTTCCCTTTAAACTTAGGCTTAACTGCTGCTGTTTATTATCAACAAAAACAGGTTGGAACACCGGTTTCTTGTTTATTTCTGGCTGATGGTAAAAATGCGCTGGTTGTGGGCTTTAACGAGCAATGGTGTAGTCCAACGGCATTATCACCGTATCGCTTTGGCGGTTTGGTCAGTCATGCTGTGTTAAGTGAGGTCGTTCAAGATAAACTAACAGCATTTGTGCAATTAATTAGCCAAAAAATCGGCCTAAAAGGTTTAAATAGTTGCGATTGCCTTGTGCAAGATACTGCTGTTTTTATGCTGGAAATTAATCCACGTTTAAGCGCATCAGTTGGGTTGTACCAGGCAAAACGAGGTAATTTATTTGCAGCGCATATAGCTGCTTGTTTGGGGCAATTAGATAGCTGGCCTGTTGTTGATAAACAATCGCAGGCAATGCAGATTATTTACGCCAATCAAATTGCCAAAGTGCCTTCAGAAATGGATTGGCCAGAATGGGTATGTGATATTCCACAACCTAACAGCCTCATACCAGCAGGCTCGCCGATTTGTAGTGTGATGGCGACAGCGCGCACGACAAAGCTAGCCAAACAAAAGGTGTTACAAAGAGCGGCTAGCCTGTGATACGCTTTAGGTTTAGTGGCGTATGATTTGAAGCAAAATAATCCAATTTAAAATCAACAATTAATCATCTATGAATACACCACAAAACATCAGTATTAATCAATTATCACAGCCCCTAGTTATGGCTCTGATTAATGATGCCGAGGTATTAAATTTAAAGATTTTTACACATGAATCAGGCGCAACCATTGTTGACGCTGGCATTGATGCGGCTGGAGGTTTAGAGGCTGGGCGGCGCATTGCAGAAATATGCATGGGCGGTTTAGGAACAGTAGCTTTTACGCAAAATAATGTGTTTAAAAACTGGTTAACAGGCTTGCAAGTGACAGCAAAAAAACCAGCTTTAGCTTGTCTTGGCAGTCAATACGCAGGATGGGCGTTAAGTGGTGAAAAGTTTTTTTCGCTTGGCTCTGGACCTGCACGCTGTATTGCACAGCGTGAAGATATTTTTAAAGATATTCACTACAAAGACTGCGCTGAAAAAACCGTATTAATTTTAGAAACAGATAAAATTCCGCCTGTTGAAGTCATCGAAAAAGTCGCGCGTGATACTAATATTAAGGCTGAAAATTTAACTTTTATTTTAACGCCTACCGGTAGCTTGGCTGGCACCGTACAAATAGTAGCGCGCGTGTTGGAAGTGGCTTTGCATAAATTACACACACTGCATTTTCCCCTAGAAAATTTGGTCGATGGCATCGCTTCTGCCCCATTACCACCGCCCAGCCCTGATTTTTTAACCGGCATGGGGCGCACCAATGATGCGATTCTATTTGGCGGTTTTGTGCAATTATTTGTGCAATCCAGCGATGAAGCGGCTAAAAAATTAGCAACAGAATTGCCCAGCAGCGCTTCAAAAGATTATGGTAAACCCTTTGCACAGGTTTTTGAGACGGTGAATATGGATTTTTATCAGATTGACCCGCTGTTGTTTTCGCCTGCAAAAGTCACCATCACCAATTTGAGCACAGGCAATAGTTTTTTTGGCGGCGCGTTTAATGAGGTTTTGTTAGACCAGTCATTTGGTGTTTAATCAGCCTTAATGCGCATTCCAATTTTTACCGATGAAGTAGAAGCAAAAGGCGGCTGGCATGGAGAACAATTAGCCAAAGCCTTTTCTGCGCATGGCGTAGAAGCGGTTTTTGTGTCATTAAGAGATTGCATCATTGACTTATCTCAAGCTTTACCGCCTATTCAAATCCCACATTTTAGTGCCTTACCCAAAGCTGCTTTTGTACGCGGTATTGCGGGCGGTACTTTGCAGCAAATTACCACGCGCTTAAATGTGCTGCATATACTAAAAATGCAAGGTGTGCTGATTTACAACGATGCGAAAGCGATTGAGCGCACTGTGGATAAAGCCATGACCAGTTTTTTACTGCATCAGGCTGGCATTAATACCCCGCCAACCTGGGTATGTGAATCTAGAGAAGCTGCACATGAAATCATGCAAAATGAAATGATGAAGACCAATAAGCAATTAATCATTAAGCCATTATTCGGTTCACAAGGGCAGGGTGTAAGGTTAATTAGCAAGCCATTTCCTTTGCCAATGGATTCGCATGTGGATGGCGTTTTTTATCTGCAAACGATGATTAGATCGACACATGATTATCGCGTGTTTGTTGTCAATAATAAGGCGATTGCGGCAATGCGTCGCAGTGGTGAAGACTGGTTGCACAATGTTGCGCTTGGTGCAGATTGTGAATTGATTGATGATGTTGAGATTTTAACGTTGGCAATACTGGCGGCTAAAACTTTGGATATTGCCTATTGCGGTGTGGATATTATTCGCGATGCAGATAGTGTGCTTTATGTGTTGGAAGTCAATAGTATTCCGGCCTGGCGCGGTTTACAGGGCGTATCAAAAATTAATATCGCAGAGACTTTAGTAGATGGCTGCCTAAATCAGCTGTAGATGCATGTTAATCCCTAATCTACAGTCACTTAACCAACAAATAAGCCAACTTTTTAAAATGGCCTGTATCGCCGAGCTTGAAGCTTTAAAGCCGGGTAATGTGCATATTTTTTCCGACGGTCATGGCATGACGATTCATGACTTTATTAAAAGCGCAGAAGCAGTTTCCAGCGTCATTGCACAAGCGGATTTAAGTTTAGGCCAGCGTATTTTATATAGCGTTGAAGCGACCCAAAAAGCCGTGGCTTGCAATACAAATTTAGGCATTATTTTATTATGCGCGCCTTTAATTCATGCGGTTTTGACGGCAGCTCAAGGCAGTTTGCAGCAATGTTTACAACAAGTATTGCAGCAAACAACCATCAGCGATGCGCAGTACACTTTTGATGCTATTGCGCTGGCTAACCCAGCTGGGTTGGGGCATGTGGCAAAGCACGATGTGTATACACAGGCCGATTGCACCTTGCTGCACGCCATGCAGGCTGCGGCAGAGCATGATTTTATTGCGATGCAATACACCAACGGATTTGAGGCGATTTTCAATCTTGGTTTACCAATACTTGCACAAACTAATAAAAACACAGCATGGCTGACAACAGAGTTGTACTTGACATTGTTATCTACATTTGCCGATTCGCATATTGTGCGTAAACACGGTAAACAAGTCGCTAATGAAATCCAGCAACAAGCCAAACAGCATTTAGCAAAATTTCGCCAGACAGAAAATCCCAAGTTGTATCAAAGCCAGTTGCTCGCTTGGGACGCTCAGCTCAAGCAGGCAAAGCTTAACCCAGGTACTAGTGCAGATTTAACAGTGGCCGCTTTATTTTCATATGAGTTAGATAAGTTAGTTCACCAGTAAATTTAGCGCTACCTTCAATCATTCTGAATTTATTTTGCGTTATAATCGCTAGTTAAGTTAAAAATTAAGTAAATTTTACAAACCATGCGCAACCAGAATACACGGTGCAAACAACTTAGGAGGAAATAATGGCAAATCTATTAGATCAATTGAAAAGCATGACGACAATCGTAGCCGATACGGGCGATGTAGAAGCGATTAAATCTGTTAAACCAGTGGATGCAACAACAAACCCTTCATTAGTGTTAAAAGCAAGTCAATTGCCACAATACGCTCCATTAATTGAAACCGCGATTGCTTACGCAAAAGCACAGGGCGGTACAAAAGCACAACAAATTGACAGCGCTGCTGACAAACTGGCTGTGTTAATTGGTGCGGAAATTACTAAAGTAGTGCCAGGCCGTATTTCAACAGAAGTAGACGCACGTTTATCTTTTGACTTAGACGCAATGGTGGCTAAAGGCCGTAAACTAATCAAATTGTACGAAGAGTCAGGTATTAGCAAAGATCGCGTGTTGATTAAATTAGCGTCAACATGGGAAGGCATTAAAGCAGGCGAAATTCTTGAAAAAGAAGGCATTCAATGTAATCTCACGTTGCTATTCGGTTTCGGTCAAGCACGTGCCTGTGCTGAAGCTGGCGTGTTTCTGATTTCTCCATTCGTTGGTCGTATTTTAGACTGGTACAAAGCTAAAACGGGCGAAACATATACACAAGAAACGGATCCGGGTGTGGTTTCGGTGCGCGCAATTTACGCTTATTACAAAGAGCATGGTTATAAAACAGTGGTCATGGGTGCTTCATTCCGTAACACTGGTGAATTAATCGCGTTGGCTGGTTGTGACCGCTTAACTGTTTCACCAAACTTATTGCAGGACTTGGCCGCAACAGAAGGTACATTGGTACAAGTGTTGAAAGACACTGGCGCGACTAAAACAGCACCTGCAAAAATGACTGAAGCTGAGTTCCGTTTTGAACTAAACCAAGATGCAATGGCCATTGAAAAACTGTCAGAAGGTATTCGTGGTTTTGTAGCGGATCAAAACAAACTGGAAGCAGCATTAAGCGAAAAACTATAAGTTTTTAAATGTTAAGTCCCTCAGTTTATGTCATGCAACTGTAACTTAGTTGTAATAACTAAGCTTTAACATTGACAACATTACATTGGACGCATAATATAATGCGTCCAGCTTAAAATGCACTAAACGCTAGGCTGTAATTGCCTTGCG
>JAZKEJ010000043.1:0-2772 GCA_040387095.1 Pseudomonadota bacterium
AATTTAGGTAAATTGCCGCCAGGACAATGGCGCTATTTGCGCAGCGATGAACGTTTTTAAGTGATGCTTTTAGGCTGTTAATGTAAGTTTTATTATTTTAATTTGGGGGGATAAATAATGGGATTGTTCGATAGTATTGCTGGCAGTGTACTGGGTAAATTCGGTGGCGAACAAGGCGGTATAGCGCAAGCGGCAATTGATTTATTCAACCAAAATGGAGGCTTGAGTGGCATTTTAGAAAAATTTAAAGAAGGCGGCTTGGGTGAAGTGGCTGCATCATGGGTGGGGACAGGCGAAAATTTACCTATTTCTGCCGAGCAACTTTCCAGCGTTTTAGGTAATGGGGCGATTGCAGATTTAGCAGCCAAATTTGGCATTAACCCAGAAACCTTAAGCGCAAAAATCGCCGAACACTTACCAAGAGTGGTTGATTTACTGACTCCAGACGGTGAAGTGCCTGCCGAATCGGGTAATGTACTGTCGGCTGTGTTGGGTATGTTTAAATAAATATCTTTGCCAGACAGAAGAAACTCAACTTATAGGGTGCCAGCGCACCCTTTATAATTTTGTAACCTGATAAAATAAAGTTAACACTTAAAAAGCACAATTATGGATTTAATATTACTTGTAAAAACAATCATCATGGGTTTGATTGAGGGCGCGACCGAATTTTTACCCATTAGCAGTACAGGTCATTTGATTATCGCGGGCGATTTTTTGGAATTTTTAACTAAAGAAAAGCGCGATATTTTTGAAATCATCATTCAGCTAGGCGCCATCTTAGCGGTGTGTTGGGCATTTAAACAGCGCTTGGTAGATACCGTTACCAACCTCACCAAAGAAGCAAAAGCGCAGCATTTTGTGCGCAATTTATTCATCGCTTTTTTACCAGCCGCCTTATTAGGTTTGGCTTTTCACGGTGTGATTAAAGAATATTTATTTTCACCATTTACGGTGGCGATTGCCTTAATCGTCGGTGGCTTTGCTATTTTATTCATTGAAAAACAGCCACTTAAAACACCCACACAGAGTGTAGATGACATTAGCAGCAAACAGGCATTACAAATCGGCCTTGCCCAAGCACTATCTTTAGTACCAGGCGTTTCGCGCGCAGGGGCAACTATTTTGGGCGGCATGATTTTTGGATTAAATCGTACCGTTGCGACTGAGTTTTCTTTCTTTTTAGCGATTCCCATCATGTTTGCCGCTACAGGTTACGATTTACTTAAAAGCTGGCGCTTATTGAATGCAGACGATTTAATGGTTTTTGCTGTGGGGTTTGTCACCGCATTTTTATCGGCTTTGATTGCGGTTAAGTTTTTAATTCGTTTTGTGCAAACGCATAATTTTGTACCGTTTGCATGGTATCGCATTGTTTTTGGCGTGATTGTATTATGGTATTTTTGGTGAACTCTCGATTAATCTATTAATCCCAAATTCATTAGTCTAAACTTTCCATGCATTTAGTTATTATTGGCTTAGTTTGAATATTGCTTGAAATGAGAAATAGGATGAACAAATTTATAAAATATGCGCTTTATGGTGTTGGCAGCATCGTTGTTTTGGCTTTGCTGGTTGTGGTTTATTTTGCTGCGACTTTTAATCCGAACGATTATAAAGACGACATCATTAAGCTGGTAAAAGATAAAAAAGAGCGCACGCTGAATATTGAAGGCGATATCGGCTTAAGTTTCTGGCCAAAAATTGGCGCTGATTTAGGCAAGCTTTCTATTTCTGAACATAAATCTGATCAAGAATTTGCCTCGGTAAATAGTGTTAAGGTGGCTTTGGAAGTGTTGCCTTTGTTTAAAAAACAACTGGTGGTAGATACGGTTTATGTAGACGGCGCGAAAGCGAATATCATCAAATATAAGGACGGCACGACCAATTTTGATGATTTGTTGAGTAAAGACGATACAGAGTCTGAAACCATTAAATTCAATGTGGACGGCGTTAACGTCACCAATTCTGAATTAACTTACAGTGACGAAGCTTCTGGCGCGATATATAAGGTTTCCGAATTCAATATGCAATCTGGCCAAATTGCTTTGGCGGAGCCAGTTGATTTAGAAGCTGATTTTAAATTAACCGCCAATCAACCTGTAGTTGCCGCCAATGTTACTTTAAAAGGTAATTTTCTGGCTGATCCTGAAACCAATCACTATCATGTAAAAGGTTTAGATGGCCATATTACTGGCAGCATGCTGGGCGGCACCGACATGGATATTAAACTTAACGGTGACGTGGATGCAAAACCCGAGCAAACGGAATTTTTGGTCAATCAACTTAAATTGGTTGCATCGGGCAAATTTGATGGCAACGCACGAAGCATTGATATAAGTGCGCCTGCAATCAGCATTTTAAAAGATGAGGTAAATAGTAAAAAAGTCACTATTAGCTTCAATCAAGAAAATGCCGATGGTAATTTAAAAGCAAACATGGTGCTGGCTGATATGAAAGGCTCGCCAAAAGCTTTGCAAAGCACTGGCATAACTGGTGATTTATCTATGGTGCAAGGCAAACGCACACTGACCAGTACGTTTTCATCGCCATTCAAGGGCAATATCGATAGCTTGATATTTGATATTCCAAAATTGGTGGGTAAATTAGATGTAAAAGACCCCAGCCTGCCAAATGGCAGCATGAGCGGCTCATTCAATCTGGGCGCGCACACGGACATTAAAAAAGAATTAGTTAACAGTCAATTCAACTTAAGTATTGCCGAAACCAAGCTGAATGGCGATGTAAATGTGGCAAGCTTTAAAAAGCCTA
>JAZKEJ010000044.1:0-7070 GCA_040387095.1 Pseudomonadota bacterium
CGCGATACATTGTTTCAGTTAAAGCGCCGTGGTTTCTCCGACAGGCGCCTGGCTACTTTGCTGGGAACCGACCAGCATGCGATTCGCGCTTATCGCCAAACGCTGAATATTCGCCCAGTGTACAAACGTGTCGACACTTGTGCAGCAGAATTTGCGACCGATACCGCTTATATGTATTCCAGCTACGAAGAAGAATGCGAAGCGAAACCAACCAGTAAGAAAAAAATCATGGTGTTGGGTGGCGGGCCTAACCGTATCGGCCAAGGCATTGAGTTCGATTATTGCTGCGTGCATGCGGCATTTGCCATGCGCGAAGATGGTTATGAAACCATTATGGTGAATTGCAACCCTGAAACGGTTTCGACCGATTATGACACTTCTGACCGTTTGTATTTTGAGCCGGTGACTTTGGAAGATGTGCTTGAGATCGTGCATATTGAAAAACCCGTAGGTGTGATTGTGCAATATGGCGGACAAACGCCATTGAAACTGGCGCGCGATTTAGAAAAAGCGGGTGTGCCAATTATTGGTACAACGCCAGATGCCATTGACAGGGCCGAAGACCGTGAACGTTTTCAGCAGATGTTGCATGAACTAGGTTTAAAGCAGCCGCCAAACCGCACGGCGCGTACGCCAGAGGCTGCATTAGTTGCGGCGCTTGAGATTGGTTACCCTTTAGTCGTACGACCGAGTTATGTGCTGGGCGGCCGCGCGATGGAAATTGTGCATGAACAAAGCCAATTAGAGCGTTATATGCGCGAAGCGGTAAAAGTATCTAACGAATCTCCAGTATTGCTCGATCGCTTTTTAAACGATGCACTTGAAATTGATGTGGATGCGATTTGTGACGGTGAAGATGTATTAATCGGCGGCATCATGCAGCACGTTGAACAAGCTGGCGTGCATTCAGGCGACTCAGCCTGCTCATTGCCGCCTTATAGTTTAAGCGTAGAGCTGCAAGATGTATTGCGCGTGCAAACTGTGCAGATGGCCAAAGCATTAGGTGTCAAAGGCTTGATGAATGTGCAGTTTGCGATTCAGACAGTGAATCAAGTGAGCACGGTTTATGTGCTAGAAGTGAATCCTAGAGCGAGTAGAACAGTACCGTTTGTGTCTAAAGCTTGTGGATTGCAATTAGCTAAAATCGCCGCACGTTGTATGGCTGGCCAAAGTTTAAAATCGCAAGGCGTCACAAAAGAAATCATTCCTCCTTATTTCTCGGTTAAAGAAGCGGTATTCCCATTTATTAAATTCCCAGGCGTTGATACGATTTTAGGCCCTGAAATGAAGTCGACAGGTGAAGTCATGGGTGTCGGTGCGACTTTTGCAGAAGCGTTTGTAAAATCGCAATTGGGTGCGTCGGCGAAATTGCCTAAAGGTGGCCGGGCATTTATTAGCGTGCGTAATGAAGATCATCAAAAAGTTGTGGATATCGCGCAGGATTTAGCGAAATTGGGATTTACGCTTGTGGCGACCAAAGGCACAGCAAAAGCCTTAACCACTCACGGTTTAACTGTTACTCCTGTCAATAAAGTGGCAGAAGGTCGTCCGCATATCGTTGATATGATTAAGAATAGCGAAATCAGCTTTATTGTAAATGTGACAGAAGACAAAAAAGCCGTGGCTGACTCTTATGAGATTCGCCGCAGTGCATTGCAAAATAAAGTCACCTATTACACAACGCTTGCGGGTGCAAAAGCTGCCTGTATTGGCATGGCGCATATGGAAGAACTTAATGTCGAATCACTACAGGATTTACATAAAAAACTGGTGTAGAAATCTGGTGCAAAACGCTTGCGAAAAAGCCTTAACTTTAACTTAAATTAAAAAAGCTTACGCTTGCATAAAAAGCTTATCTAAAATACACTTTAGTTTACTAATTTCTCAAAACCACGCTCATCTTGGGTGTGGTTTATTTTTTTACCTATATTTAGAACGGTCTTACAGCATGGCATTAAATCAAATTCCCGTCACAATTAAAGGCGCAGAGCTACTTAAAGAAGAATTGTTGCGATTACGTAGCATTGATCGTCCTTCAGTGATTCAGGCAATTGCAGAAGCGCGTGCACAGGGTGACTTGTCTGAGAACGCAGAATATGAAGCAGCTAAAGAAAAACAAAGCTTTATAGAAGGGCGTATTGCAGAATTGGAATCGAAATTATCCAATTTATTGGTGATTGATCCAACAACCCTGCATGCAGAAGGTCGCGTAGTATTTGGCGCAACCGTGAATATCGAAGACCTGGATTCTGGCGATAATAAAACTTACCAAATCGTGGGTGAAGATGAAGCCGATATTAAAGGCGGAAAAATTTCAGTTGGCTCACCGATTGCACGTGCACTGATCGGTAAATCAGCTGGTGATGTCGCGGAAGTTACTGCACCTGGCGGCATTAAAGAATTTGAAGTATTAGATGTACTTTATATCTAGATATTTAGGTATTAATCCACTGGAAATTAAAACGCATGTTATTTAGATTGAATCTGATTATTGTCACTTTGTGGGTAGGTGCGCTGTGGATGACAGGTCTAGCTGCTTATGTGCTGTTTGATACGCTGCAAAATAAGCAATTAGCAGGTAACCTGGCAGGGCGTTTGTTTACCATAGTCAGCTACATTGGCATGGTAAGTGCGATTTACTTATTGGTTCAACGCTTCATGCATTATGGCACTGCCGCATTAAAACAAAGTTTTTTCTGGGCAGTATTTGTGATGTTACTGTTAGTTTTGGCGGGGCATTTTGGCATTCAACCAATACTCGCACAGCTCAAGCATGCCGCATTACCCAATGATGTCATGCAAAGTGTTTTTGCCAACAGGTTTAAAAATTGGCATGGTGTTGCCAGCGTGGCCTATCTGATGGAATGCTTATTAGGCTTTATAGTGGTGTTAAAGGTCAGGTAATAACTAGCAAGTTTTTACAATATTTTTATAGTATTAAAGCTTTGGAATAATAATTTTAGCTTTTTCTTTTACGGTACTACTTGCGCGATAAAACACCAACTGCTTACCAATATGATGCACGGGTATCGCGCTGGTTTTGCTACAAATTTCTGTGTACAAAGCCTTTCGCGCATCGCGGTCATCACCTGCCACTTGCACTTTAATTAACTCATGTGCATTTAAGTTAAGCTCAATCTCTTTCAAAACGCTTTCGGTCATACCGTTATTGCCTATCATGACAACTGGGTTTAAGCTGTGCGCTAAGCCGCGTAAATGGGCAATTTGTTTGGTGCTGAGTTTCATTTGTTAACCTTTTAAATAAGACAATATTTTATCATGAACAGGCATATTAATTTGAAAGCTATTACGTTTTGAAGCCTACCCGAACGAGCAAAGCCTGGATGCAGGAACACCTGAATGATGAGTTTGTTAAACGTGCCCAGAAAGAAGGTTACCGCGCACGCGCTGCTTATAAACTAATCGAAATTGATGATAAAGATAAATTAATCAAGCCAGGCATGACAGTAGTTGATTTGGGTTCTACACCGGGTAGTTGGTCTCAGGTCGTCGTGCAGCGATTAAAAGGGCAAGGCAGTGTAATTGCTTTGGATATTTTAGAGATGCAAGCAATTCCGGGTGTGACGTTTATTCAAGGCGATTTTCGTGAGGACGCTGTATTAAAAGAATTAGAGAATACCCTAAATGGCAAAAAAGTAGACCTTGTAATTGCCGATATGGCACCCAATATAAGTGGTATTAAAGATGTTGACTTAGCCGGTTCAGCGTATTTAACCGAGTTGGCGTTAGCATTTAGTTCGATATGGCTGAAACCAGACGGACATTTTTTAGTCAAAGTTTTTATAGGCTCGGGTTTTGAAGAGATTGTTAAAATGATGCGATTGCAATTTGGCAAGGTAGTTACCCGCAAGCCAAAGGCATCCCGTGATCGCAGTAGTGAAGTGTATTTACTGGGTTTGAATAAAAAAGTTTAAGTAATAATAAAAAGCGCAATGTTACTAAACTAACAATGTAGGCAGTTGAAATGGTTTAAAATTAAGTCATCAAATTAATGACTTAAAATTCCCCAATTTTTAAGGAATGGGCACGTGAATAATATTGCAAAAAGTATCGCAATTTGGTTGGCAGTTGCACTTGTACTGATGATGGTGTTCAACCAGTTTGGCAGTCAAAGCAAACCAGATAGCCAAATGGTGTACTCACAGTTTATGCAAGAAGTGAAGGATGGCCGCATTGCCAAGGTGCAGATTGATGGGCGCGTTGTGCATGGTAAAACGCAAGATGGCAAAGAATTTAGCACTTATGCACCCAATGATCTATGGATGGTGAATGACCTGCTTAAATATAATGTGATCGTTGAAGCCAAGCCAGAACAACAGCGCTCCGTTTTGCTGGAGCTTTTCATGTCATGGTTCCCGATGATTTTACTCATTGGTGTATGGATTTTCTTTATGCGCCAAATGCAGGGCGGTGGTAAAGGTGGCGGTCCATTCTCATTCGGTAAAAGTAAAGCGCGTCAATTAGACGAAAGTTCTAACCAAACGACTTTTGCCGATGTTGCAGGCTGCGATGAAGCAAAAGAAGAAGTGACTGAATTAGTGGACTTTTTAAAAGAGCCAGGTAAATTCCAAAAATTAGGCGGTCGTATTCCGCGTGGCGTTTTGCTGGTTGGCCCTCCCGGTACTGGTAAAACCTTGCTGGCACGTGCGATTGCGGGCGAAGCGAAGGTACCATTCTTCTCAATTTCTGGCTCTGATTTCGTTGAGATGTTTGTCGGTGTGGGTGCGGCGCGCGTGCGCGACATGTTCGAAACCGCTAAAAAGAACTCACCGTGCATTATCTTTATTGATGAGATCGATGCGGTAGGTCGTAGCCGTGGTGCGGGTACTGGCGGCGGTAACGATGAGCGCGAGCAAACGCTTAACCAATTGTTGGTGGAGATGGATGGTTTTGAGGCCAGCTCTGGCGTGATTATTATTGCGGCAACTAAC
The DNA here is from genome assembly GCA_040387095.1 of Pseudomonadota bacterium. Classification (GTDB taxonomy): domain Bacteria; phylum Pseudomonadota; class Gammaproteobacteria; order Burkholderiales; family Methylophilaceae; genus Methylotenera_A. The sequence goes on from JAZKEJ010000044.1 coordinate 4,953, forward strand.
CGTGCAGATGTGTTAGATAAAGCGTTGTTGCGTCCGGGTCGTTTTGACCGCCAAGTAATGGTCGGCTTGCCTGATATTAAAGGTCGCGAACAAATATTATTGGTGCATATGCGTAAAGTGCCAATTGATCCTGATGTCAAAGCCGATATTATCGCGCGTGGTACGCCTGGATTTAGCGGTGCAGATTTAGCTAATTTGGTGAACGAGGCGGCTTTATTTGCCGCGCGCCGTAGCAAGCGCACAGTAGACATGGAAGATTTTGAAGATGCAAAAGACAAAATCTACATGGGCCCAGAGCGTAAATCGATGGTAATGCGTGAAGAAGAGCGCCGCAATACGGCTTATCACGAAAGTGGCCATGCGGTGGTGGCTAAACTATTACCAAAAGCAGACCCTGTGCATAAGGTAACGATTATGCCGCGTGGTTGGGCATTGGGCTTAACTTGGCAATTGCCAGAGTTTGATCGCATCAGCAACTATAAAGACAAAATGCTGGAAGAGATTTCGATTTTATTTGGCGGCCGTATTGCCGAAGAAATCTTTATGCATCAAATGAGTACCGGCGCATCGAACGACTTTGAACGTGCCACTAAATTGGCGCGCGATATGGTGACTAAATACGGTATGAGTGATGCACTGGGTACCATGGTATATGCAGGTAGTGAGCAGGATTCATTTTTTGGCAATATGAGCTCTAAAACGGTGAGTGAAGCGACACAGCAAAAAGTGGATGCTGAAATTCGCCGAATCTTAGATGAGCAATACGGCATTGCACGCAAATTGCTAGAAGACAACCGTGACAAAGTTGAAGCGATGACAGCTGCTTTAATGGAGTTTGAAACCATTGATGCGGATCAGATCAATGACATTATGGCGAGTTTGCCAGTGCGCGCACCAAAACCGCGCCAGCCAAAAGTAAAGCCAAGTGATAGCGGCGGTGCAAGTTCTGGAGGCAACGCCGCAACACCTACGCCACAGCCTGTGGCAAAAAACGAGTGATTTTTGCTGTTAAAACTGGTGTGATAAGTGTGCTTAATACACAAACATAAGTAGTGTTAAAATAGGGTTGGATTCGTTCCAGCCCTTTTTTATTGCGCCTTATTTAAACCATGCTTTTTAACTGCGGAAAATTTCAGCTTAATCTTAATCGACCTCATGTGATGGGCATTGTAAATGTGACGCCAGATTCATTTTCAGATGGTGGAAAATTTGCGCAGACGGATTTAGCCATTAAGCATGCATTAAGTTTGGTAGAAGAAGGCGCGGATATTTTGGATATTGGCGGTGAATCTACGCGACCAAATGCAATTCCAGTCAGCATACAAGAAGAATTAAATCGTGTTATTCCTGTGATTGAGGCGCTCGCAGACCAAGTTAATATTCCACTATCGATTGATACCTACAAGCCGCAAGTGATGCAGATGGCAATTATGGCGGGCGCGAGTATTGTCAATGATGTGCGGGCATTACAAGAAAACGGTGCGTTAGATATAGTTGCTGCTTCCGATGCCGGTATTTGTTTAATGCATATGCAAGGCACGCCGCAAACCATGCAAATTAACCCTCAATATAACGATGTTGTGACTGAAGTAAAAGCTTTTTTGCAACAACGCCTATCGTTATGTGAAGCGGCAGGGATTGCAAAAAATCGTATTTTGCTTGATCCTGGTTTTGGGTTTGGTAAAACGCGTATGCACAATATTTCTTTGATTCAGCATCTCGCTAGTTTTTCATCATTAGGTCAGCCAATATTGGTGGGTCTTTCACGCAAATCTGTATTAGGCCAAGTGACAGGACATGATGTGGACGCAAGGCTTTATGCCAGTGTGGCAGCATCAGTTATTTCGGCAATGGTTGGTGCTAAAATATTGCGTGTGCACGATGTTAAAGCAACAGCGGAAGCATTAAAGATAGTCACAGCGATTCAACAATAATCGCAACATACTTAATCAGCACATTCGCATTTAGATAAGAGTAAAAATATGAGTAAGCAATATTTCGGCACAGACGGTATACGAGGAAAAGTGGGGGAGGGCCCAATTACCCCTGATTTTATCATGCACTTGGGTTATGCCGCTGGTCGCGTACTGGCGAATCGCGCGGGTAACTTAGCAAAAG
>JAZKEJ010000044.1:7170-15126 GCA_040387095.1 Pseudomonadota bacterium
TTGGGTTATGCCGCTGGTCGCGTACTGGCGAATCGCGCGGGTAACTTAGCAAAAGGTGCTCGTCCGGCAGTGTTAATAGGCAAAGACACGCGTATTTCTGGTTATATGCTAGAAGCCGCATTAGAAGCAGGGTTATCTGCTGCAGGCATTGATGTATTGCTGACAGGCCCAATGCCGACGCCGGCGGTGGCATATTTAACTCGTGCCTTACGCGCGCAGGCAGGTATTGTCATCTCCGCCTCACATAATCCTTATTATGATAACGGCATTAAGTTTTTCTCTAGCTTGGGTGCGAAATTGCCGGATGACATTGAGCATGCGATTGAATCTGAATTAGAAAAACCCATGCAAGTGATGGAGTCGGCGAAACTTGGTAAAGCACGCCGTATCGATGATGCCGCTGGACGATATATCGAATTCTGTAAAAGCACTTTTCCCAACCATTTGGATCTGCGCGGTTTAAAAATTGTACTGGATTGTGCGCATGGTGCAACCTATCATGTAGCGCCACCGGTTTTTCACGAGCTAGGTGCAGAAGTCGTTGCAATCGGCAACAAGCCTGATGGTTTAAATATTAACGAGCAAGTCGGATCAACACACCCGCAAGCCTTGCAAAAAGCAGTGCTAGAGCATCAGGCGGATTTAGGCATTGCATTTGATGGCGATGGCGACCGTGTGATGATGGTGGATAGCTTAGGCAATTTGCTGGATGGCGACCAATTGTTATATATCATCGCACTGGGTTTATATGCCAAAGGCAAGCTGAAAGGTGGCGTGGCGGGTACGCTGATGACCAATTTAGCGCTTGAGCATGCACTGCAAAAGCACCAAATTCCATTTGCGCGCGCCAATGTGGGTGACCGCTATGTGCTGGAATTATTGAATCAGAAAAACTGGAAATTGGGCGGCGAAAATTCTGGCCATATTTTAACGCTGGATAAACATACCAGTGGCGATGCGATTATTGCCGCCTTACAAGTGTTACATGCGCTGATTGATAGCGGAAAAACACTGGATGAAATGGGTGCGAGTTTGCGCTTGTATCCGCAAGTATTAATCAATGTGACGACTAGAGAGAAATTAGATTTAAATCATGCGCATATTCAAGCGGCGGTCACACAGGCAGAAGCGACATTAAACGGTTCGGGCCGCGTGCTATTACGTGCATCGGGTACCGAGCCAAAAATTCGGGTGATGGTAGAAGGCCAAGATGGCGCATTAGTGCAAAAACTGGCTGAAGATATTGCAGCGGTTGTTAAAAAATCCGCACAGTAATATAAACAATATTATTATTTATCAATAAGTTAACCATTATTTTTAGTCAAAAAAACTTCACCTAACTGACATTTTTTATTCACACTCTCCTGTCACACTGCCAGCATCAACAAGTGTAAGGAGAAAAAAATGTCAAATAAAATGCGCTTACAGTTATATCTTAGCCGTATGCACGCGCTTGATAGTGCGTTGTGTGTGACGGTTAGTCATTGCAACCAACACCGTTTGATTCGCGATTGGTTCAGGTTAATCAGCCGTTTGGGTGACGGCGTATTTTGGTACGGCCTGATGCTAGCGATTATGCTGACGCAGCAGGCAGACGGTATTCAGCCAGTTTTGCATATGCTGGCCGCTGGTTTAACCGGCACCCTGATTTATAAATGGTTGAAACAAAAAACCCATAGACCACGCCCTTTTCAAGTGCGACAAGACGTTTGGGTAATTGGCAAGCCGCTGGATCATTTTAGTTTCCCGTCTGGTCACACACTGCACGCAGTAGCGTTTAGTGTGGTGGCAATGCATTACTATCCAGAATTATCCATTGTGTTGTTGCCATTTACGGTAATGATTGCAATGTCCCGTGTAATTTTAGGGCTACATTACCCCAGTGATGTGTTGGCTGGTGCAAGTATTGGTTATGCAATCGCTCAGTTGTATTTGATGCTGTAGGTTTAGTTAAAGTTTTTTAAATAAGACTTTAAGTAAAAGCTTAATAGTTATACTCAGCTCTCAATCAGTGGTTGCATTGTAAAAATGGATTGGCGTTGCTAAACGTCGAGTTAAATCTGTTAAACACTTCTCGCGCCAAACGATCATTTCATCCGCGTCCAGATGCTTAAGTTCTGGCTCCCAGCTTGGTCTATTACCCTGCACCGACTGATCAAAGTAGGATAAAGCGCTTTTAGTTTTAACTAAGTAATATTCCAAGCTTTTCACAAACTTTCTGTCTTTTATGTGTATCAAACCTAATACGGCAAAAGATAAATGGCTTTTCCTTAATACAAAATCCGCCCATGCCAAGCGCTTTAAATGTATAGATGTTTGCGTGTGAAAATATTTTAACAAGCTTGAATCAAAAAAACAGGGTGCAACAAAAGCGCTTAATTCGTTTATATGCATGCGGATTAACTGATGCGGTGTATATTTAATATGTTTAGCAATATGCGCATCCATTGCCCATTCCGAGGCGATATGCGTAATAAGACAGTGATTTAACCAAGGAATTTTTTTCCATTTGGCTTCAAATGCTGGCACAAAATGATTATGCGCCAGCACATCCACAAATAAATGGCTGCTATAGCCAATTGCAATGGCTATTTCCTGTTCGCTACTGGCGTTTTCTATCATCCACTCGGCTTTTTGCCATTGATGCGTGGTGTGGAAGTGTTTTGAAATAATCGCTAAATCGGGTAAACAAGCGCCAGCCAAAACCAGCGTAGGAAATTTTTTAATCGCCCGCTGAATTTTTGGGTCAAGCAGTGGGCTGGCTATCAGTAGCCACTGCGCAAAATAAATATGGGTATACAAACCCCATGCATTGGCATCGATAGAAAAAATACCAAGCGGAAAACACCATAAGAAATTGCGAAGCAAATGCTTTTTTATACACGCATATTTTTTCATGTATGCACTGTGCCAATCATGCATGAATTACACATGACAGCAGCATGATAATTGCGTGACAGATATATATTAAAAGTGTGGTTAAGGTTTTGATTTATTCATCAATCTGTCATAAACAAAAGTTAGTATGAATAAAAATTTTTATGGTTAAGTGAATGAATATATTACTTATTTCAGATGTTTATTTCCCGCGCGTGAATGGCGTTTCTACTTCCATCAGAACATTTACCAAGCAACTGCAAAGCGTAGGTCACTACGTGCATTTAATCGCGCCAGATTATGGCATTGCAACTGAAGATGAAGCATGGATTTCACGCGTGTCAGCGCGTTCCATCTATTTTGATCCTGAAGATAAGTTGATGAAATATGGCGAAGTATTGCGTTTAGCGGTTGTATTGCAAGCAAAAAACTTTGATGTGATTCATATTCACACGCCATTTGTAGCGCATTATGCGGGGTTGCAGCTCGCTAAGCTTTTGCAGATTCCAGCGATAGAAACTTACCATACATTTTTTGAAGATTATCTACAGCATTATTTGCCGTGGATTCCACAATTTGCAGCGCGTGGTTTGGCACGATTAATCTCTAAAAATCAATGCAATCAAGTGGATGCAATTGTTGCGCCTTCATATCCTCTGCTGGATGTGTTGCGAAATTATGGCGTTAATACCTTGGCAGAAGTAATTGCCACTGGGTTACAAGCCAGTAGCTTTGATGCCGCAGATGGCAATGCTTTTAAACAAAAATATGCAATTGCGCAGGAGCGACCTATGTTGTTATATGTCGGCCGTGTAGCGCATGAAAAGAACATTGGGTTTTTATTGGTAGTGGCTAAATTATTAAGCGATGTGATGCCAGAAGCTTTATTGGTGATTGCTGGTGAAGGGCCTGCATTACCCAGTTTACGTGCTTTGGTAAAGACACATAATATCGATAAAAACGTGCAATTTATCGGCTACTTGGATCGTAATACTGAATTGAATAGTTGTTATAAAGCGGCGGATGTATTTGTGTTTGCCTCAAAAAGCGAGACGCAAGGCCTGGTGATTTTAGAGGCGATGGCGCAAGGCACGCCAGTGGTGGCGATTGCAGAATTAGGCACCGCGTCTATTTTAATAGAAGGTCAGGGCGCCTTGATTTCAATTGAAAACGAATCGGAATTTGTGCGCAAGTTACACAGTTTGTTGATTAACCCGCAACGTCGCAAAGAATTGGGTGAGGCTGCACGCAATTATGCGCAGGAAAAATGGTCGGCTGCTACTCAGGCTACGCGGATGATTAAATTTTATATGCTGGTTGCCAGCAAGAAAAACAGTCAGTTTAACAAGCCCGTAATCTTAAATACTCAGCAGAGTTAACATATCAATGGATTCGATATTTGTCAGTCAATATCGAATAGCCATATAAGCTTACAAAAAAAGCCAGCAATGCTGGCTTTTTATTTTACTTAATATTATTGATATGATGAATGTGAGTGAATTAAAGCATTAACCAAATTTACCCGTAATGTAATCTTCTGTTTCTTTTTGCGTTGGACGGGTAAAAATCATATCGGTATCGCCATATTCGATCAACTCGCCCAGATACATATATGCAGTGTAATCAGATACACGTGCTGCCTGTTGCATATTGTGCGTCACGACCAGAATAGTCAGTTTATTGCGTAACTCGCTCATCAGTTCTTCAATATTTGCGGTAGCAATCGGGTCAAGCGCAGAAGTAGGTTCATCAAACAACATGATTTCAGGGTCTGTCGCCAATGCGCGTGCAATGCATAAACGTTGCTGTTGACCGCCGGACAAGTTAAAAGCTAAATCATGCAAACGATCTTTTACCTCGTTCCACAAAGCACCGCCCTTTAATGCTTCTTCTACTTTGTCATCGACCATGCGTTTGTTTTTCTCACCGCGCACACGCAAGCCGTAAGCCACATTTTCGTAAATCGATTTAGGAAAAGGATTCGGTTTTTGAAACACCATACTAATGCGCATGCGCACTTCAATTGGGTCTACGCCAGGCTCCAAAATATTGGTGTTATCAGGCTGCATCACAATTTGGCCTTGATATTTATTGCCAGGATACAAGTCGTGCATACGGTTAAAACAGCGCAAAAAAGTGGATTTTCCACAGCCTGATGGGCCAATTAATGCGGTAATCTTGTTTTCATACAAAGGCATATTGACGTTTTTTAACGCCTGCATACCATTACTGTAAAAAAAGTTTAAATCACGCGATTCCGCTTTAATTGCTGTTGTTGCATTGGCCATAAATTTTCCCAAATACTTTTAGTTTTTAGATCTAATTATTTTTACTGCTTAATTACCATTTAATGTTTTTACGAATTTTGTAACGTAAATAAATAGCCGTGCCATTCATCAATAAAGTCACCACTATAATGATGGCGCCAGTTGCGGCGGCATTGATATGAAACGCATGATCTGGTCGAGATAACCAGTTAAACATTTGAATAGGCAATACGGTAAAGCCAGAAGTTAACCATTCAAAATTGATAAAAGGTGGTGTTTCAGAAATAGGTGAGGGCGGCAGGAATGCAATAAATGTCAGTGCGCCGATGGTAATCACGGGTGCTGTTTCGCCCAGCGCGCGCGCCATACCGATAATTACACCAGTTAAAATGCCGCCTTGTGAATATTTTAAAACATGATCTTTTACCACTTGCCACTTGGTTGCGCCTACTGCATAAGCAGCTTCACGAATCGCCACGGGAATGGCGCGAATGGATTCCCGGGTAGAGACAATCACAATCGGTAAAATCAGCAAGCCAAGTGTTAAGCCTGCGGTTAACACGCTCTGACCTAACCCTAAGCCGTAAACAAACAAACCCAGTGCCAATAATCCGTAAATGATAGATGGCACACCGGCTAAATTAGAAACGTTGATTTCGATTAAATCGGAAAACCAGCCTTTTTTTGCATATTCTTCTAGATACAAACCAGCCGCAACACCCATAGGCACAGCGGTTAAAAAAGTCACCGCCATCACCAACAGTGAGCCAACCCAGGCTGATAGCAAGCCTGCACGTTCCGCACGTCGAGAAGGAAAGTTACTCAAAAAATCCAGATTAAAACGTCCGTATCCATCCACCACCAAATCGATAAACAGCGTACATAACGTTAGTAACCCAATCATCAACGCGATTAAGCCGATGATTGAGAACAAAATATCGTTGCGCTTATGACGTTTAATCATCGCGCGAACGCTATCCAGGTTATCCAGCACACTGACCTGCATTTTTTTAGCTAATTCATTCATGGGGATTAAAGGCTGCTCTAGTGATTGTTTGTTTAATAATTTTCACGGAATTTCTTGCGTGCGAGATGGCCAAGAATATTGAATGTTAAAGTCATTAACATTAATACCAAACCTGCTGCAAAAATACTTTGGTAACCAATACTGCCGTGCGGTAAATCACCGAGTGCGACTTGCACAATATAGGCGGTAATGGTCGCGGCACTTTCCATCGGATTAAAGGTTAAGTTTGGTTGTTGGCCTGCGGCTACTGCAACCACCATCGTCTCACCCACTGCACGCGAAATGGCTAAAATATATGCGGCGATAATGCCTGATATAGCCGCTGGTGTAACCACTTTAACTGCTGTTTGGAAACGCGTTGCACCCATGGCATAGCTGCCTTCGCGCATGCTCATGGGAACAGCGCGCATTGCATCTTCCGCTACCGAGCTGATGTAAGGAATAATCATGATGCCTATAACAATACCTGGGCCAAGCATATTGAAACCGGGTAATTCTGGGAATATCTTTTGCAATAAAGGCGTTACAAACAAAAGCGCGAAATAGCCAAATACGACCGTTGGCACCCCGACTAACAACTCTAAAATCGGCTTAACAATTTCACGTACTTTGTGACTGGCAAATTCAGATAAATAGATCGCCCCAATTGTGCCAACTGGAATAGCGACGCAAAGCGCAATGGCAGAAGTAGTCAATGTGCCTGCGATAAGCGGCATGATGCCAAAATGCGCATCTTCAAATAATGGCGTCCACTGTGTATCGGTTAAAAAATCGATAATAGACACATTTTTGAAGAATGAAAGCGATTCAAAAATGAGTATTGCTACAATTGCAAAAGTAGTTAATACCGCAGATAGCGCCGCTAACATTAAAATCAATTCAATAATGCGCTCACGAACGTTACGTTTAATATTTTTGGCTAAACGTGGACTAATAATGGGATTATGATTTGCAGAGAGCATTGTTTTAGTGACTTTGTGTTTTATGACAGTATTGTAATGAATTAATGTGACAAATATAAGACAATTTTGACCAGTTGAATTGGCATCAATGCCGCATTTGTGCCTATTTTTAGGCGCTTAGAACTGGTTAAGTGCCATTCGAGACATGTTTATATGACAAATTCGGATAATAAAAAAGACGGCATTGAGCCGTCTTTTTAGGGTTTGCAAGTTATTTAATACGCGCTAATAATTCTTCAATTTTTACACCTACTTCTGGTGTTCCATCAAAGCCTGTTCCAGGTTTAAGTGCTTTCCAGTGCTTGGTTACAGCGGCATACTCATTGGCTGGCAATGGAATATATTTCACTTCTTTAACCAATTCTGGAGCATTTTCTAAGTAGAAGTTAACAAACGCTTTTACTTCTGGTTTAAAAGCCGCTGAGGTTGCATTCACATAAATAAACATAGGACGCGCAAGTGGCTGATAAGTACCGTTTTTAACAGTCTCAAGCGACGGCATAACAGCAGGCGCACCTTTTTTTGCCACAATTGGAATTGCTTTCAGCTTGTCCTGGTTTTCTTCATAATAAGCAAAACCAAAATACCCTAAAGATCCTTTGTCGCTGGCAACGCCTTGCACCACAACATTATCATCTTCCGAAGCGGTGTAATCACCACGACTTGATTTTGCTTTACCTACAATCGCCTCGGTAAAGTAATCAAACGTACCAGAATCTGAACCTGCGCCAAATAACTTAAGTGGCTCGTCAGGAAAAGCTGGATTGACTTGTTTCCAGGATTTTACTTTTCCTTGTGCTGCCGGTTCCCACATTTTTTTCAG
>JAZKEJ010000045.1:0-6680 GCA_040387095.1 Pseudomonadota bacterium
CGCGCTTTGCCAACCGGGTAGAAATTGATATCGACCACGTTATCCAGCATGCGCATACCAACTTTGATTGTCGCCTGCAATTTGTCGTTATTTAACACTAATTTACCGTTAACTTCGGTTAAATGCTGCAATAAGTTTATAGAGCCTAAATTACACACCGCGATTTCGGTGTCAGAAGTATTCAGGGTGATTTCGGTACAAAGATTGGAGCTATGCACCACGCCCACATGTTGCTGCGGCGAACGAATATTGCATGGATCTTTGAATGTGATCCAAGGATGCCCAGTTTCAAACAGCATCGAAAGCATTTTGCGCCACATCTGCAAAGCAGGGATTTTCTTGAATAGCTTGATTTCGCCGTTTTCAGCACGCCGCTCATACTCAACATAAGCCGTTTCAAATGCTTTGCCGTATTTATCGTGCAGATCGGGCACGTCGGAAGGCGAAAACAAGGTCCAATTACCCGCTTCAGTCACACGGCGCATAAATAAGTCTGGAATCCAGTGCGCAGTGTTCATGTCAGGCGTACGGCGGCGATCATCGCCGGTGTTCTTACGCAGATCTAAAAACTCTTCAATATCCAGATGCCAGGTTTCCAGGTAACCGCACACAGCACCTTTACGCTTACCACCCTGGTTTACTGCTACCGCCGTGTCATTCACCACTTTCAGGAATGGAATCACACCCTGGCTTTTGCCGTTGGTGCCTTTGATGCGTGCACCCAACGCGCGCACCGGCGTCCAATCGTTGCCTAAACCGCCAGCATATTTTTGCAAGAGCGCATTTTCTTTAATACCTTGATAGATGCCGTCTAAATCATCGCTGACGGTGGTTAAGTAGCAGCTGGACAATTGCGAATGCAAGGTGCCGGCATTGAATAAAGTCGGCGTTGAACTCATATAATCAAACGTACTTAATACGTTATAAAACTCAATCGCGCGCGCTTCCCTATCGATCTCATTAATCGCCAAGCCCATCGCCACGCGCATAAAAAAGATTTGTGGCAATTCGATACGGCGCTCTTCAATATGTAAAAAATAGCGGTCATACAAAGTTTGAATGCCTAAATAACCAAATTGAAAATCGCGTTGTTTGTTGAGCGCAGCCGCAAGTTTGGTTAAATCGAATTGCGCTAAACGCTGATCGAGTAATTCTGCATTGATACCCATTTTGATATAACGCGGGAAGTAATCAATATAATGCGCATCCATTTCTGCATGGCTCACGCGTTCGCCTAATACTTCGGCGCGCACTAAATCCAGCTGCAAACGCGCGGTTACATAGTTGTAAGCCGGTTCGGTTTCAATCAAGCTGCGTGCCGATAGAATCAGCGCTTTGTAAACTTCTGCAAATGCAATGCCATCGTATAAATCGCGCACCGTTTGTTCTACTACCGTGCTGGCACTTACTTGCTCGCCCAGATTTAAACAAGCTTCATTCACCATCGTAGTCAGTTCGTGAATATTTAATGGGGTTAATTTGCCATTAATATTCACGTTAAGTGCGTGCACAGGCTCTGCGCTTGCTTGGCTGGATTTTTCAGCCGCGCGTTCTGCATTGCGCTTTCCACGGTAAAGCACGTAGGCACGCGCCACATCGTGATTGCCGTTGCGCATCAACGCTAATTCAACCTGATCTTGAATATCTTCAATGTGAATAGAACCGCCGGCAGGTAAGCGGCGAATCAGTGCGTTATTCACCAATTGGCTCAGTGTGACGACTTGGTCGCGCACACGTTGCGAAGCCGCGCTCTGATTGCCTTCTACTGCTAAAAACGCTTTGGTGATGGCGATTAAGATTTTATCCAGATTGAACGTAACGGCTGCGCCATTTCGGCGAATCACTTGCAGTGTGGGTAATGTAGATTGTGCTGAATCAGCAGTTGGTGATGGTCGAATATCATCCATTTGGTTTTCCCTTTTTAAATAAAGGGCAGGTATGTTTTAATGAACACATTTTTTGAATCAATTTTTCACGAAAAAATGCGCAACTAAAAACAGCATGGCAGAAAATCAAAAAAATGACTTTCCATCTGCTGAGGACACCCCGCCTCAAACGTTATAAAAATACTTTTGCGGCATTTTTGAGCGTTAAGTCAACACTGAAGGTGTTAAGTTAACGCTCAATTTGACGCAAAAAAATGTCTACGGCAGGTCTCCTGGCTCTCAGGTCGTTGCTATTTGTCAGCCTTCCCGAATCAAAATCATTCAGTGGCAAATAAAAACAAATAACTCTCTGATTACAGTTGCGGGGGCAGCCCCGGTATTGATATTTGCAGGTTCGCAAATACCGCACCGAATTCCCTTTTATCTTAATTTTTGATTAAAATTTAAGAACCGTAGGCATTTACTATAGCGTAATATGGCGGGTGACTTCAATCTTTAAAACACAATATATAGTAAATATTTTTGTTAATTATCTATATGTATGTTTTTAAAGCTAATTTAATTTTTTTAGTATTAACTTTTTTTGCATGTTCAGTTTGATTTAAGCTTTGTGTTTTAGTGTGGTAATCGCGTCAATTTATAGTCAAAACAGTGAGATATAACATGTATGTTGCGAAACGTAAATCGCTTTGGTTGTTAGCGTTTGTTATTGTTGCCACGCTAATCGTATACCTATTTAAGCTGGAAGCTTTGGGCTGGTATTACTGGCACGCTTACAAACATCAGGCGACAGGTGACTCGCTACATTTAAAAGATTATCAAGTGGAGATTGATGGTTTGCGAATTCCCGAGTTGGCAGATGCGTCAGGTTTTACACATAACACCAAGCGCAATACGCTGTTTACGGTGCTGAATCGGCAATCGCAAATCGTCGAGCTGGATTTAACCGGCAAAGTTATCCGCAAAGTGCATGTCACCGGCGTAGACGATATGGAAGGCATTACGCATATTGCCGAGAATCGTTACGTGATTGCTGATGAAAGAGATAGTCGGCTGATATTGGTCATTTTAAATGACGATTCAACCGAGTTGGATGTAACGCAGGCGCCAAAACTCAGGCTGGGCATGAATTCTGCGGGCAACAAGAATTTTGAAGGCGTGTCTTGGGACGATAATAATCGGCGTTTGCTGGTGGTTAAAGAGCGCGATCCCAAATATATTATGTCGGTTACCGGATTTTTTGATGCCGATATCGGCGAGCCTTTAGATGTTGAGATTAAAAAAGTAAAAGGCTTTGAACGCGCCATTAAATGGTCGTTACGCGATTTATCCTCGGTCACTTATCATAGCGAAACTGGACATTTATTGCTGTTAAGTGATGAATCGCGCTTGATAAAAGAATATGATGAAGATGGCAAAGCCTTAGGCGCGCTGGCACTGTGGAAAGGCTTTCATGGTTTGCAGCAAAATGTTCCACAGGCTGAAGGCATTGCAATCGGTTCAGATGGCAGTATTTATATTATGAGCGAACCGAATTTATTTTATAAATTTAAACCAGGTTAACTCGTTAGCCTAGCTAAACAGTTAATAAATTAAATTTGAATCACTTTCATTTAAGTTAATGGCTAAATGTGGCTATTAATCTAAGGAATAACTACATGAAAATATTCCGTAATGTGCATTATTTAATGTCCGCTTTGTCGATGTGTTGTGCATTGTCTGCGTGTGATAATCAGCCATCAGTTGAACCGATTAAACCGCAATCCGAACCAGAGTTAACTAACAAAACTAGCCAGAAAAATCATGACGCAGAAGTGATTAACTTTGCAGGTTTTGGCCCAGCCAAATTCGGCGGTAATGAAGAGTCTGTGCGCATGTCGTGGGGACGCCCACTCAATGCCAGCAAACCGGTTGCGGGCGCGACTTGTTACTATTTATATTTGGATCCAAAACCTGAGCCACAGCAAGAAATTGCGTTTATGCTGGAAGATGGACAATTCGTCCGTTATGATGTTGATCATCCCAAATGGATCGCGCCAGGCAATATTGTGGTGGGTGATACCATGACAAAAGTAGTGCAGGCCCACGCAGGGCGTATAGAAAATCAACCACACAAATATATCGAAGGCGCACATACCTTAATCGTGACACCCACAGAGGTTGAGTCGGATAACAAGTTAAGTAGCACGCGTTTGATTTTTGAAACAGATGCAAACGATATCGTGATTAATTGGCGCATTGGCGTAGCACCGCAAGTATATTATGTGGAGGGCTGCAATTAAGTAGCGCTGTATCAATCCGCTTTAAAAAGTTAACACTAATATTTGGTAACTTTTTAAAATCCATGCCCAGTATCCGCAGTGAAAATCTCGCCGGAATTTCTGATTATATTGCGGCCGTGATAATGCCACCACCCAAGCAAACATTGCTTTCATACACCACTGCGGATTGTCCAGGCGTAATCGCCCATTGTTTTTGGCCAAACTTAACGGTGACTTCTTCGCTGTTTAGCGCATCAATCTCACATGGCGCATCCGGCTGGCGGTAACGCGTTTTGGCGGCATAAACCCAATTGGTGATGGGTTCTTCGTTATCAATCCAGGTTAACTGGCTAGCTTTTAAACCATCATTGAGTAACAGCGGATGTTCATGACCTTGCACCACGATTAACTCGTTTTTTGCCATATCTTTTGCCGCAACAAACCACGGTTCACCATTGCTATCGCGGCTGCCGCCGATTTTTAAACCTTGACGCTGACCTAATGTGTAATACATCAAACCTTCATGCTGACCGACCAGTTTACCTTCAGCGTTTTTAATATCACCGGGTTTTTTGGGCAGATAACGCTGTAAAAATTCTTGAAACGGCCGTTCGCCAATAAAACAAATACCGGTCGAATCTTTTTTCTCGGCATTGATTAAGCCTGCCTGACGCGCAATTTCGCGTACTTCGCGTTTTAAGTATTTACCTAGCGGAAATAAAGTTTTGCTTAACTGCGCTTGGTTCAATCGATATAAAAAATAGCTTTGATCTTTGCTGCCATCATCGGCTTTTAGCAATTGAAATAAACCCGGTTTCAAAGGATTCTCGCGTACTTGCGCATAATGACCGGTCGCAATTACATCAGCGCCTAAACTCATGGCGTGATCCAAAAACGCCCTGAATTTGATTTCCGCATTGCATAAGATATCCGGGTTTGGCGTACGGCCGGCTTCGTATTCACTTAAAAAATTAGCAAACACGCGGTCTTTGTATTCGGCGCTAAAATTTACCGCTTCGATATCAATACCGATTTTATCGGCGATTGAAACCGCATCGATTAGATCTTGTTTGGATGAGCAATATTCGTCATCATCATCGTCTTCCCAATTTTTCATGAAAAGACCAACCACGTCGTAACCTTGCTTTTTTAATAACAGCGCAGTGACTGATGAATCGACGCCGCCGGATAAGCCCACAACTACTTTCTTTTTACTCATAAAATTTAAACCTTGTCGTCATACGTCGTTATTCACAAAAATTGAATCGCTTACATATCATTCATATGCCGCGCGATTTAATTTTTTTCGCGCCTAGACTGACTTAAAGCTTTAAATTTTCTATTTTGTGATTTATAAGTTAGTAATTACTTCTAGCGGAAAGCTTTTCCCGCTTAAATAATCTTCAATACAAGTTAATACTTGTGGGCTGCGTGTTAATGCGGATTTTTCGCGAATTTCGTCAGCCGTCATCCATACTGCGCGAATAATGCCATCATCTAATTCTTGCTCAGGATAATGCGCACCAACGCTGCCAATAAATGCAAAGCGCAAATAAGTCGTCTCGTTATGCGGATGTTTCCAGTGATAAACGCCAAGCAGGGCAGTAGGCGTAAAATCATAAGCGGATTCTTCCAACGTTTCGCGAATCACCGCTTGAATCAGTGTTTCGTTGTCTTCTAAATGGCCAGCTGGCTGGTTAAACCGATTACCTCTATCAGTGGTTTCTTCTACCAGTAAAAACTTGCCGTTTTGCTCGACAATCGCTGCTACTGTGGAATTAGGTTTAAATTGAAATTTTTTCACAAAAGTGCTTTGGCAGTATTTTCTAAATTTTGATTAAAAAACGGGTTAAGTTAAGTGGCTATTTTACCTAAAAAATGGCGATACATCGCATTTAGCTGAAGGCAAGTTGCGGGAACAGCCCAGTTAAGCCGTGCGCGATAAACTCAACTGCCATCGCCGCAAGGATTAGCCCCATCAAGCGCGTGATGATATTGATGCCAATAGTGCCAAGCCGTTGTGTAATGACATCTGATAACTTAAGCACCAGCCAAATTACAGCACTTACCAGCAAAACGGGAATCACTAATGAAAAATGGCCCAGCAAAGTAGGTTGTTGCTGCGCACTTAGAATCATGCTGGAAATCGCGCCCGGCCCCGCCAACAGCGGAATACTTAATGGTACGATGGCAATCACTTCGCGTTCTGCCATGCTTTGTGCTTCTTCCGCTGTTTGGCGCGTGCCGCCTTGCTTGCCATGCATCATTGAGATGGAAATCAGCATGATCAAAATACCACCGCCTACCTGAAAAGATGGAATGGAAATACCGAAAAAACTTAAAATACCATCGCCAATAAACGCTGCTAAGCTCAATACAATAAGCACTGTAATTGCGACAGTTCGTGCAGTGAGTGCGCGTTCTGACTTGCTCCAGCCATCGGTTGCGCTGATGAAAATCGGCAGGCAGCCAATCGGGTTCACAATGGCTAGCAAGGCAATGGTGATTTTGAGTAAATAAGTAAAGTCTTGAT
>JAZKEJ010000046.1:0-1396 GCA_040387095.1 Pseudomonadota bacterium
TTACTATGCGTCAAATGCTTGAGGCCGGTGTTCACTTTGGCCACCAAACCCGTTACTGGAACCCAAAAATGGCAGAGTACATTTTTGGTGACCGCAACAAAATTCATATTGTTAACCTTGAAAAAACATTGCCACTATTTGAAGAGGCGATGAAATACACACGTACGTTAGCGGCTAATAAAGGTCGTATCTTATTCGTTGGTACAAAACGCCAAGCGCGGGATATCGTGAAAGAAGAAGCGTCACGTGCTGGTTGTGCTTACGTAAACCATCGTTGGTTGGGAGGCATGCTAACTAACTTTAAAACAGTTAAACAATCCATCAAACGTCTACATGACTTTGAAGCAATGTTGTTAGACGGCAGCTTAGAAAAATTCGGCAAAAAAGAAGCCTTAGGTTACAAACGCGAAATTGAAAAATTAGAGCGCTCAATCGGTGGTATTAAAGATATGGGTGGCTTGCCAGATGCGATTTTCATCATTGACGTTGGTCATGAAAGCGGCGCGATTACTGAAGCAGCTAAATTAGGCATTCCAGTGATTGGTATTGTAGATACAAACAACTCACCAGACGGCGTAGCTTATGTGATTCCTGGTAACGATGACTCTAGCCGTGCAATTCGCTTGTATGCACGCGGTATGGCAGATGCAGTTTTAGAAGGCCGTGAAAATGCGATTACTGAGATTGTAAAATCTGCACAAGAAGAAACCGCACCAGCGGAAGTTGCTACTGCGGAATAGTGCATTAAAGTAAAAAGGGGCGCATAGCCCCTTTTTCTATTTATAAAATATATAAATACTCACTAGTGGTATTTAAAAGTCTTATTAAAAATATTAAGTTTAGGAGCTAAAAATGGCTGAAAACAAAATTGAAATCACTGCAAGCATGGTAAAAGAATTACGTGAGCGCACCGATGCGCCAATGATGGACTGTAAAAAAGCATTAACCGAAGCTGATGGCGATATGACGCGCGCAGAAGAAATCTTACGTGTACGTTTTGGTAATAAAGCCAGTAAAGCTGCAGGCCGTGTGGCGGCTGAAGGTACAGTGGGCGTTGCGATTGCTGCTGATGGTAAATCTGGCGCAATGATCGAAGTGAACTCAGAAACTGACTTCTGTGCAAAAAATGAAGACTTTTTAAAATTCGTTAGCGAATTAGCCACGATTGTATCAAACAGCAATGCTGCGGATATTGAAGCCGTTGGTGCATTGCCGATGCGCGGCGCGACAGTTGAAGAGACACGTGCACAATTGGTTGGTAAAATTGGTGAAAACATTACACCACGTCGTTTTGTGCGTCCAACTGTACAAGGTAAGCTGGCTAGCTACATTCACGGCAGTAAAATTGGCGTGTTGGTCGATTTGGTTGGCGGTGATGATGCTTTAGCAAAAGATT
>JAZKEJ010000047.1:0-27626 GCA_040387095.1 Pseudomonadota bacterium
CAGATTCACCTGTAAAATGATTGCTGGCATGGTTAGAAAATATGATGTCTTTTGTAGTTTATAGATACATTCTGTGTCAGCTCTGGGCCGAAAAAAGACTGTCGATTCCATATCAGCGCTGCAATTTATTAATTTGATTTAAAGACTAGGCGTTAATATTTAATGAAACACTTTTTCTTATATTTTATAAAACCAAGTGCTGATTGCCATAAGCGATATTAACAACAGGCAAGCTAAGTTAACAAAATTTTCTCTTCCCAGTGCCCAGAGCTATCGTCTCGGCCACCCCATCAAATTCCCCAATACACATAACTTATAATCCATATGCTGGGTATACACCTGCGCCTACAATATGTTTATTTAAACTTATTCATGTATTGCTATGCAATTAGCAAATTCGAAATAACGTCACAAATTTGATTAATAATGAGTTCGCGCCAAATCGCTTACGCATGTGTGAGAGGATGCATTAATTAATCAATAGAAGCATATTTACTACTCATAATCTACACATAACGCACGCTGGCATTGATAGCCTGCTTTTTAACGGTTATAGTATCTTTAATAAAAACCAATAAACGTTTCAATTACAAGGATAAATCAATGGCGGAGCTTCGTCCTGTGCTCATGATTATCGATGATGATCCACTCATTACCGATACTCTGCATTTTGTGTTGAGTAAGCATTTTGAAGTGTGCGTGGCCGATTCACGTGCGCAAGCCAAAAGTTTGCTTCGACAACTGGATGAACCACCCGCTTTGGCCTTGGTCGATTTAGGCTTGCCGCCAGCCCAGCACAAGCCAGACGAAGGTTTTAAAATGATTGGCGAGTTGCTGGCGCATTCTCCCAGCATGAAGATTCATGTGCTATCAGGGCAAAGTGATGACGTGAATGTAAAGCATGCACTTGCCTTGGGTGCGCTGGATTTTATTCCCAAACCGTGTGATGTTGATAAACTAAAAGAGCTACTTTTAAATTCATTAAAAGTACAAAGTGTCGAGCTATCTGAACAAGCACAAACCGAGAAAGCAGAAGACAAAAATGGCGGCATGATTGGTGAAAGCTTGCCTATGCAAACCTTAATTACACAGATTCGCCAATTTGCAGATTCGCCATTCCCTGTGTTGATTGAAGGCGAGTCTGGTTCCGGTAAAGAGCGTGTGGCAAGCAATTTTCATCGTTTTAGCAAGCGCGCCAAAGCGCCATATTTATCGATTAACTGCGCAGCTATTTCCCCGATGTTGGCAGAGTCTATTTTGTTTGGGCATGCAAAAGGTGCATTTACAGGCGCGAATAATGCAAATACTGGCTACTTTGAAGATGCAATCGAAGGCACGCTTTTTTTGGATGAAATCGGCGAATTGCCGCTTGAAATGCAAGCCAAATTGTTGCGCGTACTGGAAAATGGCGACTACACTCGTGTGGGCGAAACACAGGTACGTAAAAGTAAGGCACGTGTGGTGGCAGCTACCAATAGAGACCTTCGTGCAGAAGTGCGTGCGGGCAATTTCAGGTCTGATTTATATCATCGCTTAAGTGTATTTGCTGTAAAGGTGCCGCCATTACGCGATTTAGCTGAAGACAGCTTGATTTTGCTGCAACATTTTAATGATTTTTATGCTCGTGAAACTGGCCAGCAATCGTTCAAGCTGGACAATAATGCCCAATCACGCTGGCTAAGTTATCATTTCCCAGGCAATGTGCGCGAGCTGCGTAATATCATTATTCGCCTGATTGCCAAATATGCGGGACAAACGGTTAATGAGGTGCAACTTTCTGCTGAGTTGGATTTATCGCGTCAAAACGAAATTGATGGCGTGCCAACCATTAGCAATAGTGGCGATTTATCGGGTTACGCACTGCAACACTTGCAAAATGAGGCCAATGTTAACTTAGACCAAGTTTTAAAATCTTGGGAAAAAGCTTATGTAGAAGCAGCAATGCGGATTACACATGGTAACCTTAGCCAAGCAGCCAAAATGCTGGGTATTAATCGCACAACGCTTTACAGCCGCATACAACTACAAGAAGAAAAATAATCGAAATATGATTTACTTTTAGTATGTATTACGCTCATTTTGGTTTAAAAGAACCACCTTTCAAAATTACCCCCAATACCGAAGTTTTTTACACTGGCGGCAAGCGTGGCGCGGTTCTGGATGCTTTAATTTATGCCATTTTAAACGGTGAAGGCATTGTAAAAGTGGTGGGCGAAGTCGGCAGTGGTAAAACCATGTTATGTCGTATGCTGCAAACTATGTTGCCAGAAAAAATCGAGAGCATTTATCTGGCTAACCCCAGTGTGGCGCCAGAGGATATTTTGCACGCGATTGCATTTGAGCTGCAATTAAAATTACCTAAAAACGCAGATCGTTTAAAAGTGATGCAAGTGTTACAGAGCCATTTATTGGCGCGCCACACCGCTGGTAAGCAAGTAGTGATTTTTGTCGAAGAAGCACAGGGCATGCCACTGGCGACTCTGGAAGAAATCCGATTGCTTTCCAACTTAGAGACCAAGCATGACAAATTGTTGCAAATCGTATTGTTCGGTCAGCCAGAATTAGATGAAAACTTGAATCAGACGCAAATTCGGCAATTGCGCGAGCGCATTACACACAGCTTTAATTTGGCACCGTTAGAACCTAAAGAAATCGGCGAGTACCTCATATTTCGGCTGCGCGCGGCAGGTTATTTCGGCCCGCACTTATTTACGAAATCAGCAGTTAAGACAATCGCATCATCTGCGCAAGGTTTGGTCCGGCGCGTCAACATTCTGGCAGATAAAGCTTTATTGGCAGCTTTTGCAGAAAACCTCTATCAAGTAACGCCAAAGCAAGTGCGCGCGGCGATTAAAGACAGTGAGTTTGGCTTAGAACAATCAAAGTTAACTGCAAAAAAATCACAAATATTCATGTGGCTAGCTTTGTTAGTGGTGGGTTTGGCATTGGGATACTTAAGCAGTTTTTTGCTGCAAAAATCACCCGCTACTCTTAAAGATTCTAGAACAGTTAATGCGCAAGAACTGGCTGAAAAACAGGTGTTGAATGCAGCTAAAATTAAACCTCAAACAATAATTGTAGCGGAATCTAAAGCTAACAATGCAGTTGCTGATCCTTCTGGTAGCGACGTAGTAAATGTCTCGGAAGATATATTAAGTAGACGTTTAGATATCACATCAAGTTGGTTAGCAAGTCAGTCTCCTGCAACCGTCAGTATTCAATTAATGGGCGCAAATAGTGATGCACAATTGACTGCAGACCTAATGAATTTAAGTCAAAAAATTGAGCTGGATAATATTTATGTGTATCGCACCAAGGTTGATAATCAGCCATTTTTGACTGTGTTGTATGGCAGCTTTGCCAATCGATTTGAGGCCATGCAGACGCTGAAAAAATTGCCAGAAGAAATTCAAAAAAACCGCCCACAATTACGCACGATTGCAGGCATATTGCAAGAAATACAAAAAATACCACAGTGACGATTATTTATAATTAAAAATTATAAGAAATTCAATGGCTTAGTATTGCAATTTAACGCGGCTTATGCGATAACACATAGCGTACGCAATTATTAGGAGCAGGCACGTCGTGCTTAATCAAAACAGTAAAATTAAACGAGTGAAATTAAGCTTATTATTTGCCATTTGTTTTGTTGCAGTTGGTTGCGCGCACGAGTCAAAACTGCCGGCCTCAAAAGGTCATATTGATGGTGGTTTGCCAGCACAAAATACCAATCAAAATACGGTTAATCATGCAGTGGATACGGCACCGATACCAAAAACTGTTCGTGTTAATCCACAATTGCCTGTTCCGAAACAAACGACTAAATCTCAAACTTACAGCGTAGTTGTGAACGAAGTGCCCGTAAAAGAAATATTATTTGCACTGGCACGTGAGAGTAAATTAAATATTGATATTCACCCGTCTATTCAAGGCCGCGTCACTTTGAATGCAGTGGATCAAACCTTGCCAGCCATTTTAGAGCGCTTGGCTAAGCAAGTGGATTTGACCTACAGAATGGATGGTAATGTACTTTACATTGCGCCGGATCAGCCCGTTCTGCGCATTTACAAGGTCGATTATGTGAATATGAATCGCGATACCAAAGGTTTTATTGGCGCAGCTGCTGAGATTTCCAGCACAGGTCAAAGTGCGAGCACTGGCGCTGCTGGCAACTCTACAACGACGAATACTTCAGGCAATGGTACAAAAAATAGTTCCAGCACTTCTGTCGATAGTATTTCTAAAAATCATTTATGGGAATCATTAATACAAAATCTTAAAGAGTTGCTGGCCGAAACTGATAAGGAGGTGATTGTGTCGCGCTTCGGTAGCGTGTCAGATGCTAATGTACAAACCACGGAAAACGGTGCAATAACATCACCATCGGCATCATTGGCGGAAGCCGCCAGGGCAGCAACTGAAGAACGTAATCAGCAACGCTCAGAATACAAAACCTTGTTTGCAGCCAATGTAATTGCCAACCCAGAAACGGGAGTGATTAGTGTGCGTGCAACTAATAAGCAGCATGAAAAGGTGCAAGAATTTATTGACAGGGTGATTGGCAGCGCAAAAAAACAAGTTTTAATTGAGGCGACGATTGTTGAAGTACGTTTAAATGATAGCTACCAAGCTGGAATCGACTGGAGTCGATTTGGTAATCGTGGAACTAGTAGCGATGGTTTTACATTTCAGCAGTCACTGGGACCCGATGTTAGCCCGGGTTCGATTGGCGGTGCGGGAATTGCGGTTGGTTACATCAATCAAATGAGTTCACTAGGCAATTTGGCTGCCTCTGTCACATTGCTCAAACAGTTTGGAGATACCAAAGTTTTGTCTAGTCCAAAATTGATGGTATTAAATAATCAGACTGCAGTACTGAAGGTAGTCGATAATTTAGTTTACTTTACGATACAAGCCCAGATTTCGCAGTCAGCTAGTGGAGTATCTGGTACTAACCTTCAATCATTTACTACAACGCCAAACACTGTGCCTGTTGGCGTAGTGATGAGCGTTACGCCACAAATCAGCGATTCTAACATCGTTAATATTAATGTAAGGCCGACAATTTCAAGGACGATTGGCCCGGGTAAACAAGATCCTAATCCGCAGCTGGTTTATCAGTCAGGCGATAATGTCGGCCAGCAAATCATTAGCGTCATTCCAGAAATCCAGGTTCGCGAAATGGAATCTATGTTGCAAATTAATAGCGGCAATACCGCTGTTTTGGGTGGTTTAATGCAAGATGAGATACAACGTAATACCGATGGTGTACCTGGCTTGATGGATGTTCCTGGCGTGGGTAATGTTTTTAAAGGACGTGACAATTTTAATCGTAAAACAGAATTGGTGATTTTTCTGCGCCCAACCGTGATCAGTAATGCCAGCTTGGAAAGCGATGAGTTACAAAGCTACAGACAATATTTGCCTGCACAACAGTTGCAAAATGTGCTGGAAGAAGCGAATTGATTTGTGGAATGTTGCCAGGCAGACTAATCCATGAGTTTACTGATTAAAGCATTAGATAAAGCGCAAGAGGCTAAAGCACAGGCGGCTCAACTAAAGCAAACGAATGATATTGAGCAAAATGTTCAGATTGAACGCGTCGTTGAAAATGCAAAGCGCAAGCCGATTGCGATGAATCAACAGGATGTAGCAGCAAAATCGGCAGTCAATGCAGCAGCAGAAAAATTAGCCGCTTTAAACGCTTTAGAAATGGAGTTGTCGCCCATTTCTAAAGCCACCAGCAACCCATCGGTAGATAACACTAAATTAGCAGATAAGCCTGATATTTCTTCGGTTAACAATACGGTTAAGTTGCAACAGTCAGCTAATACAAGCAGTAACGCGTCTACCCAAACTGCCGCCAATGTATTTTCTGCTAAACGTATCGAATCAAATAATCAAAATACCATACTGGCTTTAATCGCAGGAGTTGGCTTATGTGTTTTGTTGGCCGCTGCCGCCTATTTTTATCTGTTTATGGATAATGCACCAGATTTCGTCCTTGCCGATCGACCAGTGACATTTCCAGCAAACACAGCGCCTATTGTAGCTTCTGGCGCAAAATCCAGTACAGAAACGACTGCTGGGCAGCCAGTTTCAAGCGCTGTAATAGAAAAGCCATCCGAGTCATCAGCAATTGAGCAAGCCGTAACGCAAACTGAAAAAACTGCTATCAAAGCGCCGAACACATCATTGTTTAGAGATAAAAATTTGGCAGAAAATCAAACGCAATTGGTACAAGCGCCGATTGATTTAATGCACAGGAATAAGCCAGAACAAAGTGCAACAAAAATGGCTGAGGTTGAGGAAATAGCCTCAAAAAGTGCTTCTATTGAAGTTTCTAAAACCAAGCCGCAGCTAGGTGTTAACCCTGTTTTAATGGATGCATATAACGCATATAACGCAGGAAATGACGCAGTTGCAAGCAAGCTTTATCGACAAGTTTTGCAGCAAGATATACGTAATGTGGATGCACTGTTGGGTTTAGGTGCGATTGCACAACGGCAAGGTCGCATCGCCGATGCTAATGGCTGGTATGGCAAAGTGCTGGAAGTCGAGCCTAGAAATGCTTTGGCAGTCGCGGCGATTTTGCAAAGTCAGCCGCAAAATAGCGTGGCAAGTAATGAGAGCCGTATTAAAAATATGCTGGCAAAGCATCCAGATGACCCGAATTTACATGCTAGTTTAGGTAATTTTTACGCAGATTTAAATCAATGGCCTGCGGCGCAACAAGCTTATTTTGAAGCACATCGTTTAAATGCCAGTGCCGATAATGCGTTTAATTTGGCGGTCAGTCTGGATCATTTAGGCAAACCAAAATTGGCTCTACCCTATTATCAGCTTGCACGGCAACTTGCACAATCAGGCAGCTCAAACATCGATAAAAATGCATTAGAAGCACGCATTGCAGCGATTCAATAAAAATTGCTGTAAAAACTAATTAATTAACCAAAATGACAACAATAAGAAATTGATATCAATAGCGATGAAAACGATAAACAAAAATAGGTTTCAATTATGACCGAACAGCGGCGAAAGTTGCGCTTGGGTGAGCTGATGCTGCAGCAGGGCTTGATTAGTCAAGACCAGCTGCGCATCGCTTTGATTGAACAAGACCAAAATAATATTCCGCTAGGCCGTCAATTAGTGCGCTTGGGCTTCGTGTCTGAAAGCATGGTGCGCGATCTGGTCGCCCATACCATTGGCCAGGAAAGTATCGATTTAAGCACAGTGGTTGCCGATAACGATGCGTTAAGAATGGTGCCAGAAGATTTTTCAAGGCGCTATCATTTGCTGCCAGTTGCCTATGAAGACATCACCAAAACCATGATCGTGGCGATGGCGGATATGTTCAACGTGGTGGCGCTAGATCAGTTGCGCGCGATGCTTGGTGGACAGATTCAGCTTAAACCCGTGCTGGCGGCCGAAGCGCAATTAGAAGAGCATATCGACCAATTTTATGGTTACGAACTTTCGGTTGATGGCATTTTGCGTGAGATTGAAACCGGCGAAATCGATTACCAAAGCCTGACTGCGGACGGCGATGAATACACGCAACCAGTGGTGCGGCTAGTGGGCGCGTTACTGATGGATGCAGTTAAACGTGCCGCATCGGATATTCACTTTGAGCCAGAGTTCGCTTTTTTGCGCATTCGCTACCGTATCGATGGCGTATTACAACAAGTGCGCAGTATCCATAAAAGCTACTGGCCAGGTATTGCGGTACGTTTAAAAGTGATTTCGGGAATGGATATTGCCGAAACACGTTCGCCGCAAGACGGTCGTTTGAACATGAATTTATGCGGCCGCCCGATTGATTTCAGGGTTTCAACGCACCCGACCATTCATGGCGAAAATATCGTTTTACGCGTGCTGGATCGCGAAAAATCGATTATCCCTTTAGAGCGTATGGGTTTACGCACCAGCACCTTGGCGCAATTAAAATTAATGATGACGCGACCAGAAGGCATTTTGGTGGTCACAGGTCCAACCGGTAGCGGTAAAACGACAACGCTTTATTCACTACTTTCACATCTAAATGATGAAACCGTGAATATCATGACGCTGGAAGATCCAGTAGAATATCCGGTCACCATGATGCGGCAAACCTCAGTGGCGGAAGTGAATAAAGTCGATTTTGCCAACGGCATTCGCTCCATTATGCGTCAAGACCCGGATATTATTTTGGTAGGCGAGATTCGCGATCAAGATACGGCCACCATGGCTTTCCGCGCGGCAATGACTGGCCATCAGGTATTCAGTACGCTGCATACCAACTCAGCACTAGGCGCTTTCCCGCGCTTGACCGATATAGGAATTTCGCCCGATATTATGGCTGGCAATATTATTGGCGTAGTGGCGCAAAGATTGGTACGCGTGCTGTGTCCGCAATGTAAAGAGCCAGTTAAACCAACCGACGAGCAGCGTAAAATTTTAGGCGTAAAGCGCAACGAAGCGATTCAAATTTACAAACATAAAGGTTGCAAACGCTGCAATCAAACGGGCTACCGTGGACGCATGGCGATTTTAGAGTTATTGCGCATAGATGCTGATATGGATTCGCTAATTGCGCGTCGTGCGCATTTGGATGAGTTGCGCAAAATGGCTCTGGAAAAAGGCTTTACTACCTTGGCAGATGACGGTGTGCGGCGCATTTTGGAAGGCTATACCAGTATCGATGAAGTGATGCGCGTGATCGATCTAACTTCACGACTTGGTCAATAGTGTCGTATTGTGGCAACTTTTAATTACAAAGCAATTGATCAAACCGGTCGGCATGCGCAAGGCCAAATTGATGCGTTGAATGAGGTCGATTTAGAGCTGCGTTTAGAGCGCATGGGGTTGGATTTAATCACCTTTAGGTCCAGCACAAAATCAAATAGTACGTTTGCAAAAAACAAAGTCAGTAATCGCGATCTAGTTATGTTTTGCTTTCAGCTGGAACAGTTAACCAGCGCGGGTGTACCAATTTTAGAAGGCTTGAATGATTTGCGCGAAAGTACGCAAAACCCGTATTTTCAAAAAGTACTGGGTGCCATCGCAGGCGAGGTGGAGGGCGGCAAAATGCTGTCGCAAGCACTGGCTGAACATCCTGAGGTATTTAATGAGGTATTTGTGAATTTGGTTGCTGCTGGCGAACAAACTGGGCAATTGCCTGTTGTTTTTGATAATTTGTCCAATACCCTAAAATGGCAAGATGAACTATTAAGCCAAACCAAAAAATTGTTGGCATATCCGCTGTTTGTGTTGGTGGTTGTATTGGCGGCGGTGACGTTTTTAATGGTGTATTTAGTGCCGGAAATGGTGAAATTTTTAAATAGTCTAGGCCAACAGTTGCCATTAAATACGCGCATCCTGATTTTCATTTCGAATGCTTTTGTGCAGTATTGGTGGTTAATTTTAACTGTGCCGCTGGTGGTGGCTGCAGCAGCAGTTTCATATGTTAAACAAAGCGCAGAAGCGCGTTATCGCTTTGATTATCTCAAACTTAAGTTGCCGGTGACTGGCGAAATTTTACACAAAATTATTATGGCGCGTTTTGCGCGTTACTTTGCGTTGATGTACCAAACGGGGATCCCTATCTTGCAAGCGATTAAAACCTGCGAAAAAATAGTGGGTAACCGCGTCATTGCCGATGCACTAAGCCGCGCGCATGCTCAGATTAATGCGGGTGACAGTATGTCGGAAAGTTTTCATAATGCAGGCTTATTTCCGCCTTTGGTTGTCCGCATGATTAAAGTAGGTGAAAGCACTGGCGCATTGGATAAGTCCTTGCTTAACATTAGTTATTTTTACGACAGGGATGTAAACGAGTTAATGCAAAAAATGCTTAAGCTATTAGAACCAGCGTTAACGGTTATTTTGGGCTTAATATTGGCGTTTATTATGGTTTCAGTGCTGGGCCCTGTTTATGATTCTTTCAGTAAAATGAAGCTGTAAAACTGAACAAAATATATGCTGAATACTGCTAAAAAATTAATTTTATGTGCCAATAACAAAAGCTTAACTGCTGGTATTTGGCACAGCACTAAGCTACAAAGTTATGCGGTTTTTAATAATGTAGACGATGATTACACAGCTTTTAGCGAGTATTTGGCGCAGCAATCGAATATTGATATTTATTTAATTGTGGATGCGGTTGAAGAAGATTACCGGTTAGAAAGCCTGCCGCACACCACAGGACGCGCACGTGTAGAAATCATTGAGCGCAAGCTGAATCAATTTAATCGTAGCAGCGTATTTCGTGCAGCGCATTTTATTAATCGCAGCACTGATAAGCGCAAGGACGATAATTTCCTATTTGTTGCCTTAAGTAATGCCGATTCGTTGCAAGGCTGGCTTGATGTAATTCAGGCAAATCAGTCACCATTGGTTGGCGTGTATTTGTTGCCGATGATCAGCCAAGTCGCGGTGCGCCAGATGAAACTAATGGCACCGCATATTTTGCTGTGTGAGCAATTACCTTCTGGTTTTCGCCAAACCTATCTGCACAATGGTCGCCTGCGGATGAGCCGTTTAGTGCCAATGGTGGATATTAAACCGAATCAACTGGCGTATTTTTATTTGGTGGAAATTGAAAAAACGCGGCTCTATCTAATGAGCCAGCGTTTAATCAACAGCGAAACCGCCTTGCAAATGGTGCTACCAGCGCTGGATAATTCGCATCACGAAATTGCAAAAAGCATCAGCCAGGATCAGGGCTTAGAATGCAAAACGGTGGATATTTTGGCGTACGCCAAAAACGTGCGTATCGATACCACGCTGGTCAAAACAAACCCAGAACTATTGCATATGCAGCTGTTGGCCAATGGCAATGTGCCGGATAATTTGGCACCCGCCGCTTATAGCAAAATATATAATTTAAATAATACCCGCCGTATTTTACACATTACAACGTTGATTATTATGACGGCAGGTTTGCTGTTAACGGCTTACTATGTTTGGCAAGGCAAAAAACAAAAAGACCAATTACAGGCCATCACTGCACAAACCCTACAACAGCAGCGTTTATATAATCAAGTGGCACAGAATTTCCCCGCCGCACCAATCCCCAGCAACGAGTTAAAAATAGCGGTAGAGCTAGTGCAGGTAATTAAAAAAAATAGCCAATCACCCGCACAACTGATGCAGATTTTGAGTGTTGCCTGTGAAGCGTTACCAGAAATTACGCTAAACAGAGTACGTTGGGTACGCAGTGCCACAGAAGATATAAAAGATGAAGCCAGCAGTGATAGCACGGCTTCTAATCAATCTGGTCAAGTTGCCGCCGTTAATACGAGTAATGATCTAACTAATCTGTTACAAATTGGCTTTGTTAACGCCGAAATTAAAGGCTTCACAGGGGATTATCGTGCGGCATTGAATACGGTGAGCCAATTTGTAAGCAAACTGCGTGAAAATCCGGCTGTTGATCAAGTGGTGATATTGCAAGAGCCGGTGAATGTCAGCTCACTGGCTAATTTGCAAGGCAGCACTACAGATGAAAACACTACGGAACGCCCACCTGCGTCATTTAAACTAAAACTTGTGCTTAAAAGTAATGTGAACGCGCCCACTGTAAGCGCACCTATTAACACTTCTCAAGTCATCGATATACCAAGGGGCGGAGCTGCGACATGAGTA
Source organism: Pseudomonadota bacterium (assembly GCA_040387095.1). Taxonomy (GTDB): domain Bacteria; phylum Pseudomonadota; class Gammaproteobacteria; order Burkholderiales; family Methylophilaceae; genus Methylotenera_A. The sequence continues at coordinate 11,629 of JAZKEJ010000047.1, forward strand.
TTTCCAGTCAGGATTGGCGCAAGCTTCGCAACCCAATATTGGGTTTGGGTGCGGCGATGGTGGTGATTGGCTTGTTAATCAGTTTTGCGGATCAATATCGACAAAAAAATACACTTGCGCTGCAAACCCAGCAAAATTTGCTCAATCAAGCGCGGCAAAAATATCAGTCTTCAGGCTTGGAAAAAGAAACGATTACGCAATATCTGCCTATTTATAATGGGTTGCTGGCAAGCGGATTTATTGGCGAAGAGCGAAGAATTGAATGGATAGAAAGTTTGCGCCAGATACATGCGCAACATAAATTATTCAGCATTGATTACAGCATTGGTTTGCAAGAAAGTTATAAGCCTGGCTTTTTGTCCAGTTTGGGTAATTTTAAACTGCATCGATCGGTTATGAAGCTGAATTTAGATATGCTACATGAGGGCGATTTGCTCGTGTTATTAGATGGTTTACGAGAGCAAACGACGCCGTTTATTGTGCGCGATTGCGAAATTACACGACCAATTGGCGCCGTATTCAATACCAAAAATATCAGCGCCAACTTAAAAGCAGCTTGTGAGATCGATTGGTTAACCCTGCGGGATCCGCAATTATCGGGGACATTATAATGAGCGCTATTATGTCTTTAATGCTAGTGTTTTTGATTTTGCCATTTGCGCAAACCGGTCATGCAGCAGAGCCCATCGGCCGGCTGTTTAGCTCCCCTGTAGAACGCAGCACGCTCAATTATTTGCGCCAAACTAAAAAACTTAACACCCCGATACAAACAAAAACTGTAGTACAACAAATCGAACCCGAACAACGTGCGTTGCCTAATGCAATTAATATGCAAGGCTACGTAAAACGCACAGACGGCAAGCAAGGAACTGTGTGGATTAACGACCAAGCCATGCAAGAAAATTCAGGCAATCAAGATGTGCAAGTAGGCAGTTTGCCAGAAAACGGCAACCGCGTTCCCATCAAATTACCCGCTAATGGCAAAAACTTAACCCTAAAAGCAGGCCAAGTTTATGACCCTGAAAATAACCGTGTTAGTGAGGCCAGAAGCCATGGCGCGCAGGGTGATAGTGGGACGATTGGTGATTAAGGGTGTATGGAAAAAAAACAACCAAAAAGGCGCAGCTTTAATTGCTTATGCGCTTATATTTGCAATAGCGGCGACAGCATTTTTATTGTCGCAATTGGACGCCAGTGGTATAAAAATCTTGCGTGATAAAAAAACTGCTAGTGCACTAGCAGAAGCAAAGTCAGCTCTAATTGGTTTTGCAATTAGCTCAAATAATATTGCTAATCCATCTTATTTGCCGAATCCTGATTTGAAATTAACGGCTATTATTCCAGAAGGTAGTCAGTCCGGAATGGCCGGAGCGGCTAATATATCACTTATAGGAAAATTGCCTTGGCGTAGTTTGGGTATTTCGCCACTTAAAGATGGTTCAAATGAATGTCCATGGTATGTCGTTTCGGGACGTTTCAAAAGCAGTCCATCTACATCAGTTTTTAATTGGGATACAACAGGGCAAATAACTGTTATAGATGCTAATGGTAATACTGTTGCGAGCAATTTAGCGGCATTGATTGCTTCATCAGGTGCTTTACTCGTTGGGCAAGATAGGCAATCGGTTGCGATCGATACACCGCAATGTGGAGGTAATTATAATGCTAGGAATTATCTAGATTCGTATAATTCTGCAAATGCCATTGCTGGAGAAGTCAACTACTTCTCGGGCAGTCCAAATAATAGACACGCTCCAAATACCAATGATAAGAAATTTGTATTAGCCAGAAATGATTTTTATAATGATCAATATGTCTTTGTAACTACGGACGAAATTTTTCTGCCGTTGACTCAGCGCAGTGATTTTTCTATACAGGTTAATTCCTTACTCGACGATGCTGAATTAAAGACTCAATTGCAATCGATTATTTTGTCAGGTGGCAAAGGTACGGATAATATTAATTGTAGCTTGATACTAGCAAGTATTAACAATAAGATATTCTGCGAAAATTGGAAAGAAATGCTTTTGCTCACTGAATTATCGGTTCCATCCCCAATCATGATTGACGGAGTGCCCACTACAGACTGCTGGAGGGTGTTAATCTTTGGAGGACAAAAAACTGGTGCACAGGCACGGTTGACTGCAATCAACAAAATGAATCCCGCCAACTATTTAGAAGGTACTAATTTAATTGCCTTCAACACGCCCACTAATAACTTTAATGGAGTATCAGCTTTTGATGCTGCAAACTCTAGTGCGGATATTTTAAGATGCTTGTAAAGATTACACAAACTTCCTTTAGTCGTAATATTGGTTTCACATTAGTCGAAATGGCTATTGTATTGGTTATTGCTGGATTAATAATAAGTGCATTTTTAGCTCCTTTAAGCGCCCAGCGCGATTTAAACGATTACGGTAAGGCTAGGGCTGATTTAGAGCAAATTAAAGAAGCTTTGTACGGATATGCAATTATTAATGGACGTTTGCCATGCCCTACAACTCAAACTAATCCTGCAGCTACAGGATATGGTGAGGAAGCAGCAAGTTGTACAGCACCTTCACCAGAAGGATATTTACCTTGGAAGACGCTAGGTGTTAGAGAAATTGATAGTTGGGGAGCAAGGCGTACCGCTGCAGCAGATCCTTGGATCGGTTATTGGCGTTATCGTGTGAATCCAAGTGCTGCTGTACCATTCACATTAAATACTGCGTTCCCAGCAATATTGTCAGTACGAGATAATGCTGGTAACGCTTTAACCGCAGTTACTGAATCTCCTATCGCTGTAGTTTATTCGACAGGTAAAAATATGAATTCTGACGGTCAAAATGTAAGTATGTTAGATGGTATTTATCAGAGTGACGTGGCAATAAACGCTTTTGATGATATTACAATCTGGATTAGTCGTACTGTGTTAATGAACCGTATGGTGTCAGCTGGACGATTGCCTTAATGAAAGACAACCAACTATTACGTTACAGCCGCCATATCTTATTACCCAAAATCGGTTACGAAGGTCAAGAAAAATTAGTGAATAGTCATGCGCTGATTGTGGGAGCCGGTGGATTGGGTTCGCCAGTGGCGCTCTACTTAGCCGCCAGCGGTATAGGTAAATTAACCATTTGTGATTTTGATACTGTGGACTTAACCAATCTGCAGCGGCAAATTATTCATAACACGCAAAGTGTTGGTGTTAATAAAGCACTTTCTGCACAGCAAGCAATTTCCGCCATTAACCCTGATGTGACTGTTAAAACTATCCAGAAAAAATCGACTGAAGCTGAGTTTGAGCAGTTGATCAAAAATGCTGATGTAGTGATGGATTGCAGCGATAATTTTGCCACACGTTATACACTTAACCGCGTCTGTTTAAAGCTTAAAAAGCCACTCGTTTCTGGTGCGGCAATTGGTTTTGAAGGGCAGATAACTGTATTTGATTTCAGAAATTCAGCCAGCCCTTGTTATCACTGTTTGTATCCTGATGTTGGCAATGAAGCGGAAATGCGGTGTGCTGAAAATGGTGTGTTTGCGCCGCTAGTGGGGATGATAGGCACAGCGCAAGCGGCTGAGGGCTTAAAGTTAACCATGCAGATTGGTGAAAATTTACAAGGTCGCTTATTGCTATTAGATGCGCTGAATATGGAGTGGCGCACAATTAAGCTTTCGCGCGACCCTGCATGTGCCGTTTGCAGCCAATCGATATAGCGATTTTAATCGCCCATCAAATCAGCAATTCGCCTTGCACTTGCAGGGGCCATCGTTAAACCATAGCGGAAATGTCCTGTATTCAAGAACAAATTTTTAATATCTGCATGCGCCGCAATCGTTGGTAAATTATCTGGTGTTCCTGGGCGTAAACCGCTCCAGTGCTTGAGTATCGGTACATATTTTAGGCTAGGCAAAATGTTTTCAGCTTTTGTCTGCAATTCTGCTTTTATTGCTTCAGTGGTATTTTTATCAAACCCAACATCCTCTAATGTACTGCCTGCAAGCAGTAGACCATCTTTTCTGGGCACAAGATAAAAGCCGTTTTTATACACAATATGGGTTAATTTTTCCTCAGTTTGCTCATAGAGTAAGATCTGGCCGCGCATGGGTTTAATGTTGAGATTTTGCGATGTATTTTTAAGCAGTTCAAAACTCCAAGCGCCAGATGTCACCACGAATTGATCTGCTTCTAATGTTTCGTTATTGGTCGTTTGCCATGAATTTAGCTGGCTTATTTGTGAGAGTGGTTTTAATTCTGTGCGTTCTAATAGGGTTACGCCGTTTAGCAATAACGTTTGTCGCAAGGCTTTGAGTAACTGGGGTGGGCGTACTTGAGCTACATCAGGTAAAAACAAACCAGATGCATTTTTTTCATAACTTATACTGTTTTTCTTGCACCAATCAGTGGCTAAAATATCATCAAAAGGCTGCGAAATCTGCATGCCACAGGCCAAATATTCAGGGTCGATTCCAGTTTTTGTGAGTAAGTACTCACAAAGATCTGGATAAATTGCTGCACCTTCCAGCGCCAATTCATTTACTGCATCCTTATACATCCAAGGCAACAATGGAAATAAAATTCCAGCGCCTGCCCATGATGATTCACCTGATGTTTGACTGGCGACTAAGTTACGTTCAACCAATGTAGCTTTACAGCCGCGCTTAACTAGCTCTAGCGCGGTTAAGCAGCCAACAATGCCGCCGCCTACGACTATTACATTTTTTACTGTCATTTTTTGTTTAAGATTTTATGCTAAGCAGCGAATTTAACGGCCAGTTAATACAAACTTTTCAGCAATGCTCAAGTTGCTCTGGCTACCTAATAGCACCAATATATCTCCTGCATTAATCACAATATCTGGGCGAGGCATAATATCTTCCAACATATTTGGTCGGCGTATATGCTGCAGCTCAACATTCAAACTAGAAAAATCAACTTGGCTAAGTTGCAGATTGGTCATATAGGCTTCTGGAGTGACTTCAACTGAATGTAATCTAATTTGCTGTGTTTCGGTGATTTCAGACGAGAAGTCCGATATGCCATGAAAGTAACCTTGAAACATTTTATAGCGTTCTTCACGAAATAATCGAATGCGTTTAATGACCCGATTTAATGGAATTCCTAACAAAACCAGCGCATGCGAAGCCAGCATCAAGCTGCCTTCTAATACTTCTGGCACAACTTCGGTGGCACCAGCATCTTTAAAAGTATCAATATCCGCATCGTCGTAAGTGCGAACAATGACAGGTAAATTCGGATAATTTTCTTTCACAATATGCAACACTTTCATTGATGCGCGCATATCGGAATAGCTGACAATAAGTGCTTTAGCACGCTGAGCGCCAGCGGCTTCTAATACAAGGCGGCGACCTGCATCACCGTACATCACGTGCTGTCCAGCCGCTGCTGCATCATGTACGCGTGTTGGGTCAATATCCAGTGCAATAAATGGGATGTTTTCCTCTTTGAGGAATCGCCCTAAATATTGACCACTGCGGCCATAACCGCAAATAATCACGTGATCATTCAGATTCTTGGAAACGCTATCAATTTCATCGACGACTTGGCTACTATTGCGCGTGTAATCTTTTACTAACTTGCGCGCAATACGTCCGTTGTATTGAATTATAAATGGCGCTACCACCATAGATAATAGTGAAGCGGCTAGTACGATTTGTAACTCATCTCCGCCAATCAATTTTTGCTCTAAACCGAGCGATAAAATAACGAAGCTGAATTCGCCTGCTTGTGCCAATACAATGCCTGTGCGAATACCCACCCCTAATTCAAAACCAAATAACCGGCTTAAAACAGCGATAACAATGCCTTTGAACAACACAAATCCCACCAGCAAAGCCAGTACTAATCCAATATGGTTAAGCAACTGACTAAAGTCCAGCAACATACCTACGCTAATAAAAAACAGGCCTAATAAAATATCGCGGAAAGACGCAATGTCTGATTCCACCTGATAGCGATAGCGCGTTTCAGAAATCAGCATGCCCGCAATAAATGCCCCCAGTGCATAAGATAAGCCTGCCATTTTGGTGGCAAAAGCCAACAGCAAAGTGACCATTAACACGTTCATGACAAACAATTCGCGTGAACGCTGTCGCGCTACGACGCTGAACCAAGAGCCAACAATGGTTTTACCAAACTTAAATAGCAGAAATAACAACACCACGGTTTTAAGGAGCGACAAGCCTAAAATCGCACCTAAATCGCCTGATTGTGCACCAAGTGCTGGAATCAGCACCAAAATGGGAATAACTGCCAAATCTTGAAACAGCAGAATGCCAATGCTCAAACGGCCATGACGCGAATTTAAATCTACACGTTCGATTAAAATTTTAGACACAATGGCAGTGGACGACATGGTTAATGCGCCGCCAATCACAAAAGCGGTGGGGAGACTCAATCCAGCTGACCAGCCGACTAGCATTGCAACGCCAAGCGTTATCAAGACTTGCGCACCACCCAAGCCAAACAATGTTTTACGCATGGCATACAGTTTAGGCAGGCTGAACTCAAGGCCAATACTAAACATCAAAAACACAATGCCAAATTCAGCTAGATGACGGCCACTTTCGGTATCAGGCAGTAAATTAAGCGCGTAAGGTCCAAATAATACGCCCACCATAAAGTAGCCGAGCAATGCTGGCATGCGTAAGGCACGAAAAAGTGCAACAGCCAGTACCGAGCTGGTGAGTAATAACAATACGCTGGTTAAGGAATCAAACATTTATGATTAAATTATTGGTTTTAATTAATATTATTTAGGAATTACAAAAGTTATATTTTGCATGGGTTATTTTAGTTAAGCTAGGCAAAAATTGTGCCTACTTTTGTAATTTAACGCAAAACGGGTGTATTTTACTTTATTAGTCATGGTTTCCCTTTTATACTAAGCAATTATGTCACCTACATTACTACAATCCGATCGCGGTCACGCGCAGTCGCCTAATCATAATGCAACTTTGCAACTAGCGCGAAGCGTGCTGGCTATAGAGGCGCATGAAATAACGCTGTTAGCCAACCGCTTGGATGCAAGTTTTGAAGCGGCTGTACAACTCATTTTACAATGCAAAGGTCGTATTGTGGTAAGTGGCATGGGTAAGTCTGGACATATTGGCGGCAAAATAGCAGCTACACTTGCCAGCACGGGTACGCCAGCGTTTTTTATGCATCCAGCAGAAGCCAGCCATGGCGATCTCGGCATGATTACAGACGGTGATGTGGTGATTGCGCTTTCTAATTCGGGTGAAAGCGATGAATTATTAAATATTCTGCCTACCATAAAACGTTTGGGTGCAAAGGTGATCAGTATTACTGGTGCACCGAATTCGACTTTGGCCAAAGAATCAGATGTGCATTTAAGTGCGGAAGTTACGCAAGAAGCATGTCCATTGGGTTTGTCGCCAACTGCCAGCACAACCGCGGCATTAGCTTTGGGTGATGCCTTGGCAGTTTGTGTGCTAAATTGCCGCGATTTCACGGCTGAAGATTTTGCACGCTCGCATCCTGGCGGCAATATTGGGCGCAAACTGTTAACGCGTGTAAAAGACGTCATGCGTATAAGCGATGCTATTCCAGCGGTTGCTGAAGAAGCAATGTTATCAGCCGCCCTGAGTGAAATGACGCAAAAAGGACTTGGTTTGACCGCGGTTATCGATGCCCAAAATAAGCCAATTGGTATTTTTACCGATGGCGATCTGCGCCGCGCTTTTGCCAATGGCACACATGCAAACACAGCAAAAATAGCGGATGTAATGCATGTCAGTCCTAACACGATCAATGCAAATCAACTGGCAGTGGAAGCGGTTGAGATGATGGAAACAAACAAAATTAATGGCCTGTTAGTGATAGACGATGCAGGGAAACTGGTTGGTGCATTTAATATGCACGATTTACTCAAAGCGAAAGTGGTTTAATGTCTGAATTTAACTCTGAATTTAACTTGGAAGTAACGGCTGAAATTTTAGCGCGCGCAAAAAAAATCAAGGTAGTGATCTTTGATGTAGATGGAGTGATGACCGATGGCGGTTTGACCATTGGCGATGATGGTCAAGAATACAAAACATTTAACTCGCATGATGGCTTAGGCATGAAAATGCTCAAAAAATCAGGCGTGCAGATGGCTATTATTACTGGACGTACTTCTGATGTGGTAAAAAAACGGTCAGAAAGCACAGGGATTGCGCATTTTTATCAGGGCGTGGAGGATAAATTAGTCGCTTTTAATGATTTGATAGCCAAACTGAATATTACGGCTGAAGAGGCTGCGTTTATGGGTGATGACGTTGTTGACGTGCCGCCAATGTTGCGCTGCGGCCTTGCTGTAACCGTACCAGCCGCGCCAGATTCAGTCAAAAAGCGCTCACATTACACAACACAAAGGGGCGGCGGACGTGGTGCGGTACGCGAATTATGCGAACTAATCATGCAAGCGCAAGGCACATTGGACGCGCAATTGGCACCGTTTTTTGCTTAATGGCCGCTATTGCTGATTACAGAATATGTTAAGTCGTTCAGCATTGTTTTTTCCGTTGGTGCTGGCTGTATTATTGGCTTTGTTAACGTTTTGGATAAATGAAACGGTAGAGCAACAAGGCCCAAAGCTAGATGGTAGCAATCGACATGACCCTGATTACACCATGCATAATTTTGTGACCACCCAGACTGATGCAACAGGAAAGTTGCGCTATGTATTAGCCGCAACAGAAATGCTGCATTTCCCAGACGATGACAGCACCGTGTTGCAACGGCCGCGCTTTACGCAGTACACAACCGATAAGCCGTACACGCAAATTGAAGGTTTGCGCGGTTATGTATCTAGCGATGGCGAACAGGTTGAGTTGGTTGATAATGTAAAAGTAGTCCGTCAAGCATTTGAGGGCAAAGGTGAAATGCAGGTGCTGACAGAAAAACTGCTGATTTTCCCTAAGCAGGATTTAGTGAAAACGAATGCACCTGTGACGATTAAACAAGCACCGAAAACTGTGATTACTGGGGTGGGCATGATTTATGATAAAAAGGCACAAACCATGACTTTATTGGATAAAGTGAAAGTGCATTACGAACGCCCACAAATTGTGCAACCCAAAAAGGTAAGCACTAAAAGCAATAGCACTTTAAAAAACCGAGCTAGTTCAGTAAATGCCCGTAAAATAGCGACTAAAAAATCAGCTAGTAAAAAGACCAGCACAAAAACGAATACAACTAAAACCAAGCAAAAAAGCAGTAATTAAAATGAAATCGCGGAGAAACAATGGGTAATTTTATTCGCATCAGTAGATTAAAAAATATACTGAACAGTGCATTAATGATGGGCTTATGCTTAAGTCCATTTGCGAGCTTAAATGCCGTGGCGGAATCAGCAGATCGCGATAAACCGATTGAGCTGGAGGCTGATACGGTCATTGTGAATGACGCAAAAAAAACCAGCACTTACACCGGCAACGTGATTTTAACCCAGGGCACATTGGTGATTCATGCGGATAAATTAATTGTGCGCGAGGACAAGGAAGGTTTTCAGCACAGCACTTCTACTGGCAATCCGACCACCTTTAAACAAAAACGTGAAGGCAAAAACGAGTATATGCAAGGTAGTGCACTGCGAATTGAATACGATGGGCGCATGGATAAAGTACAGTTATATACTAAAGCTTGGGTAAAACGTGGCGAGGATATTGTGTACGGCGATTACATCAGTTACGACGCAAATGCAGAATATGCCGAAGTCATTGGGGGTCCTAAATCTGCAAGCGGTGGCTCATCAAGCGGTCGTGTTAGAGCCATTATTCAACCCAAAAATAAGCCTGCGGCTAATCCCAATGATAAATCGTCTCAACTACAAATTAATACGAATCCAACGCCCAGAGTGGATAAGGTTTTAAGGCTTAGTAATAAGCCTGAGACCAGTAATGCGCTTGAAGCAGAACCTAATTAACATAAAACTTAAGCAGATAAAACAATCAAAAAATGAGCGAACTCGTTGTAGAGCATTTACGAAAATCCTATAAAACGCGCACAGTGGTGCAAGACATCTCACTGCAAATCAATAGCGGTGAAGTAGTTGGTTTGCTTGGTCCAAATGGGGCGGGTAAAACGACTAGTTTTTATATGATTGTTGGCCTGGTGATGCTAGATGCTGGCCGCATTTTGCTGAACGGCAAAGATTTAAGCCGTATGCCCATCCACACTCGCGCACGCATGGGTTTGGCTTATTTACCGCAAGAGCCGTCTATATTTCGTAAATTAACAGTCACTGAAAATATATTGGCTATTTTAGAGCTGCAGGATCTAAGCGCAGAAGAACAGCATGCGCAACTTGAATCTTTGCTGCAAGAGTTGCATATCGTGCATATTCGAAATAGTACTGCCATTAGTTTATCTGGTGGTGAACGTCGTCGAGTTGAGATTGCACGATGTTTGGCGACTAACCCGAGTTTTATTTTGCTGGATGAACCTTTTGCTGGGATCGACCCAATTGCGGTGTTGGATATTCAAAAAATCATTCGTTTTTTAAGCAGTAAAAATATTGGTATATTAATCACGGATCACAATGTACGCGAGACTTTGGGCATTTGTGATCGTGCTTATATCGTTAATGAGGGTGCAGTATTTGCGTCAGGTCATCCAGCAGAGATTGTGAATAATGAAGCGGTACGTGAAGTTTATTTGGGTAAAGATTTTAAGTTGTAGCCTGCAATAATCCATATGAAGCAAAATCTACAGCTTAGAATTTCACAGAACCTAGCGCTAACACCGCAGTTACAGCAGTCTATTCGCCTGTTGCAACTATCCAGTCTTGAGCTGAATCAAGAGCTTGAAGTGATTCTGCAGGAAAATCCATTACTGGAACTGGTGGATGGTGAAGAAGGTGATGGTGATTTTGATGATGCCGTACTGCAAAAAAATCATGATAATGACAACTTGGATGCCGATGGCAAGCAAGCCTTGGATGGTGATGAGCCCGACGCTTTTAATAGTTTAGATTATCAGGAAGCCAGCAATAGCAGCACTCAAGAAAATTCAGAGTCCAATCCGCAGTCAAATGAAGCGCCGCAAGAAGTCAGTGCAGCAGAAGATTTCTCAGCGACCGATTTTGATGAAAACTTTGAAGAGTATGGCAGCGCGAGCAATTGGGATGAAGGCGGGCGCCAGAACAATAGTGACGATGATGATAGCGATTACACACGTCAGGAAATTGTCTCAGCCAGTTTGCGCGAACATTTATTAAGTCAGCTTAAGTTAATGCCTTTGTCTGATCGTGACCAGACACTTGTGCTATTACTGATTGATAGCATTAATGAAGATGGCTATCTAGAAGCGACGTTGGCTGAAATGGCGGAACTGTTGCCGCCAGAGCTTGAAATCGAATTGCTTGAGTTAGAAACCGCATTAAAGTTGATTCAGCATTTAGATCCACCAGGCTTGGGCGCGACCAATTTGCAAGAGTGCTTATTGTTGCAGCTGAATGCGTTACCGAAAGAAACGCCACATTTAAACTGCGCTAAACTCATGGTGGAACAGCACCTCGCTGTATTGGCAAATAAGGATTTCACCAAATTACGTAAATTGCTCAATTGTGATGATGTTGCCTTAAAAGGTGCGCAAACTTTAATCAAACAACAAAATCCGCGCCCAGGCAGCGATTACGCGCAATTAAGTCGCGATCACTTTATACAACATGAAGTATTGGTTAAAAAGGTTAAAGGAATTTGGATTGCCACATTGAACGATGGCGTGATCCCGAAACTGCGTATTAACCAACTTTATGCGGATATATTGAAACGCAACCGCGAAAATTCTAATCAGTATTTGCAAACGCAAATGCAAGAAGCCAAATGGATGATTAAAAATATCCAGCAGCGTTTTTCTACTATTCTGCGTGTTAGCCAAGCCATTGTTGACCGCCAGCGTAACTTTTTTGAACATGGCGAAATTGCCATGCGTCCATTAGTATTGCGTGAGATTGCAGAAGAGCTGGAATTGCACGAATCGACCATTTCGCGGGTGACTACGCATAAGTATATGCTCACTCCGCGTGGTGTTTTTGAGCTTAAATATTTCTTTGGAAGTCACGTTGCGACCGATGCTGGCGGTTCGGCTTCTGCAACAGCAATCCGTGCGCTGATTAAACAACTGGTGGCAGAAGAAACCTCTAAAAAACCTTTATCCGATAATCAGATTACCGATATTTTGGCTAAACAAGGCATTATTGTCGCGCGCCGGACTATTGCAAAATATCGGGAATCGTTGAGTATTCCGCCAGCAAATTTGCGTAAATCGCTGTAAGTAGTTTTACAAAAACATTACAAATTATTCTGAATAATGTGCTTAAACCACCTCGCAAAAAATAATCAAAGGTGTACACTGAAATTGTTCGATGAGTTTAGTTAGCTACTTATTGGCAAGCTAAACTTAAAGAACAATTTCAATAAGGAGCAAGTCATGAATTTACAATTAACTGGGCATCACTTAGAAATTACACCTGCAATGCGTGAATATGTGCAAAGCAAGCTCGTTAAAATTCGCAATCATTTTGATCATGTGATTGACGTAAAAGTTACCATGAGTGTAGAAAAACTCGCTCAAAAAGTAGAGGCTACATTACACGTGCCAGGCAATGATTTACATGCCGAGTGCATAGACGAAAATATGTATAGCGCGATTGATATGCTAACGGATAAATTAGACCGTCAAGTCGTGAAACACAAAGAAAAACTAGGCAGTCATCACAAAACCAACGGTGCAGTAAAGCATCAGGATATTGGCCAACATCAATCGATGGATGATAATTCAACTCTTAATTAACTTAACATAATAAGATTAAAGTTTCTGGGCAGCGTTTTAAATTTATTAGTCGGGCGCGAATAAAAAATGACAGCGCCGCATATGTTTATATGTAAGCGAAAATTTTTATGAGCAACAACGTATTGCAACGGAACTTAACATTTTATGGCTCAAATTAACGTAGCCGAGTTATACAAAGAAACCCGCCTCAAGCTCAAACTTAATTGGATTGCTGGGCTTGACGGCGGTCACAACCAACTAAACTCCGAAAAAGTCACAAAGCCTTCCCTAGCTTTAATTGGGCATCTTAATTTTGTACATCCTAACCGTGTGCAAGTATTGGGATGTGCTGAAATGGATTACTTAAATAGCCTGAGCATCATTGCGATGCAACAAGCTATTTCCAATTTATATTCAACCGACCTAGCTGCAGTCGTTGTTGCAAACGGTGAAAAACCGCCAAAAGAATTAATTTCAGCAGCAAATAATCACCATATTCCTTTGTTAACTTCCCCAATGCAAAGCCCGCAGTTGATGGATTTATTAAGTCATTATTTAAAACTTGCGATAGCTGAAACTATCAGCTTGCATGGCGTTTTTATCGAAGTGCAGGGTTTCGGCGTTTTGATTAAGGGCGACGCAGCGATTGGTAAGAGCGAGTTAGCGCTTGAACTCATCACGCGTGGGCATCGCTTGGTAGCCGATGATATTGTCGATTTTTTTAAAATATCACCTGAACGCATTGAAGGCCGTTGCCCCACATTATTGCAGGATTTTTTAGAAGTACGCGGACTGGGTATCTTGAATATTCGCGCGCTTTTTGGCGATAATGCGGTAAAGCCAACCAAGCCGCTGGATTTAATTATTCAACTAGAACTCGCAGATACTTTAAATCCGCTTAAACTGGACAGGCTTAATGCTAAAACGCAGTATGAGTGTGTGTTGGAAGTGGATATTCCAAAAGTCAACATTCCGATTGCCGCGGGCCGTAATATTGCAGTATTGCTGGAAGTCGCAGTGCGTAACCACATGCTGTTGTTACGCGGAATTAATGCAACAAAACAGTTTAGCCAGCGTCAAAAACAAATGATACAAAAATCCAGTGCAGAAAATGTAAAACAATCGACAGCAGAATTAGTGCATAAATCTACAGATAAGCAGGCAAAATAATGCAGATTATTATCGTCACCGGCCTTTCTGGCTCTGGCAAAAGTATTGTGCTGCGGGCGCTGGAAGACAGTAGTTTCTATTGTATTGATAATTTGCCTGCCACTTTGCTGCCACAAATCTCACAACATTTGAATGCCACTAATCACAGCAAAGTGGCTATTAGTATCGATAGTCGCAGTGCCGCGCTAGAAACGCTTCCCAAAGCTATAGAAAGCTTGAAGTCAGATGGCAATCAAGTACAGGTGTGGTTTTTAGAGTCTGCAGCCGAAACATTGGTAAAACGTTTTTCAGAAACGCGCCGTAAACATCCGTTAAGTAATGAAATTACAACATTGGCAGAAAGTATTGCCAGCGAACGTGAGTTGCTGGCTGGCGTTGCGGAGCTTGGTCATCATATCGATACCAGTAATTTGAGTGCCAATGCATTGCGCAACCATATACGCGATTTGCTGAAGCAAGATAACCAGGCAACTGAAGCGAATAATAGCGGCTTGGTTTTATTGTTTACATCATTCGGCTTCAAAAATGGTATCCCGTTGGATGCAGATTTTGTGTTCGATGTGCGCAGTTTACCTAACCCGCATTACGATGCGGTTTTAAAGCCGTTAACAGGCAAAGATTCAGCCGTGCAGGACTTTTTGGCTAAACAGCCCACGGCCATTGAAATGCTGGCGGATATTCAGCATTATGTAGAAAAGTGGTTGCCTAGCTTCAATCAAGATAATCGTAGCTATTTAACGGTAGCGATTGGTTGTACAGGCGGGCAACATCGGTCAGTATATTTTGTAGAGCAACTGGCTAAATATTTTGGCGGTGCGAATACTAAACAACAAAAGCAAAAAGTCATCATTCGACATCGCGAGCTTGGTTAGCATCAAGTGAACATCAACTTTAAAAGTTAACGCGTCAGAAGGTAGAAAAAGTATCATGATTGGGATTTTAATTATCGCGCATGGTAATTTGGGCGCAAGCCTGATTAGCTGTGCAAACCACGTACTAGGCAAACAGCCGCTGCAATTACGGGCATTAGAAGTGGCAACAAATGACGACCCCAGCGTATTGTTGCCCAAAGCGCAGCAGTTGGTTAAATCACTCAATACCGGCGATGGTGTATTAGTGCTGTCGGATATGTATGGTGCTACGCCGTGCAATATGGTGATTAAGCTTTTATCGCCAGGCGTGGTTGAAGGCGTGGCTGGCGTTAACTTACCTATGCTAGTGAGAGTGCTCAACTACCGCGAAGCCGGCATTAAAGTGTGTATGGAAAAAGCCATCAGTGGCGGGCGTGAAGGTGTAGTGCGTTTTACCGAAATTAGTTGTGAACATTATCATGTAGCCAATCGAAAATAATCAAACCTTAAGAGCAAAAAAATGATTAAACAACAAATAGAAATAATCAATAAACTAGGTTTGCATGCGCGCGCCAGTAGCAAATTAACTCAAACTGCCAGCCAATTTAGCTGCGAAATTTGGATAGAAAAAAGTGACCGTCGTGTGAACGCCAAAAGCATTATGGGCGTGATGATGTTGGCCGCGGCAAAAGGCTCAACGATTACTTTAGAAGCCAATGGTGCAGATGAGAGTGAAGCAATTGCTGCGTTGCAAGTGTTAATAAATGACTACTTTGGTGAGGGTGAATAGCCTTGTCAATTTCAGAAAGCCAACAGTCTAGTTTCAGCATTCATGGCATTGGTGTATCCAGTGGAATCGCGATTGGTCATGCGCATCTGGTTTCTAATGCATTGCTCGAGGTTGTGCATTATCAATTGCCCAGACATTTAATTGATGATGAGATTGCCCGCTTTAATAACGCAATCGACACGGTAAAAAAAGACTTACAGGCAATCCGCGCTTCGCTATCAAAAAATGCGCCTGCTGAAATCAGCGCTTTTATTAATACGCATCTCATTATGCTGGCAGATAAATCTTTCTCGGAAATTCCCAAAGAGATTATCCGCAAAGAACAGTGCAATGCCGAGTGGGCGATTAAGCAGCAAATGGATGACATCGTTGAGCAGTTCGATGCGATTGAAGATGAGTA
>JAZKEJ010000047.1:27726-40509 GCA_040387095.1 Pseudomonadota bacterium
CGCATTAAATCTACAAAAGCGGTCACAATTTGCGGGACGGCAATTGAACTGCAGGCAAATATCGAAGTGCCAGAAGATGTGATTGCGGTGAAAGCTTCTGGCGCGACTGGTATCGGTTTATACCGCACTGAATTTTTGTTCATGAACAAGCGTGAAATGCCGGGAGAAGAAGAGCAGTTTTTAGCTTACAAGCAAGTGGCAGAGGCCATGAAAGGCATGCCAGTCACTATTCGTACGCTGGATTTGGGTGCCGACAAGCAGATAAATTCTGACACAGTAAGTGATTGTGCGAATCCCGCGCTGGGTTTGCGTGCTGTGCGTTTATGCTTAAGTGAGCCGCAGATTTTTCTGACACAACTACGTGCGCTTTTGCGTGCTTCACATTACGGGCATATCAAAATTTTAATCCCAATGCTGTCTACGCTGTCTGAGCTGCGTCAGACTAAACAGCTGCTTGAACGCGCCAAAGTAAGTTTGCGCCAACAAAATATACCTTTTAATGAAAACATTGCACTAGGTGGCATGATTGAAGTGCCAGCAGCGGCGATTAATGCAGAAGCGTTTGCCAAAGAGCTGGATTTTATGTCGATAGGTACTAACGATTTGATTCAATACACTTTGGCGATCGATCGGACTGACGATGCAGTCGCGCATCTTTATAATGCATTGCATCCAGCGGTATTAAAACTAATTTCCATCACCATTAAAGCGGGTGAAAAATTAGGTAAATCGGTGGCAGTATGCGGCGAAATGGCAGGCGATGCTAAGTTAACTAAATTGCTAATTGGCATGGGTTTACGCCAATTATCCATGCACCCAAGCAACGTTTTAAGTGTTAAACAGCAGGTTTTGCACAGTGAAATATCGCTATTAAATATGCAAGCTCGCAAAGTGTTAAGTCACACCGATATTGAAAAAATTGAACCAATGGTTGCTAAATTTAATCTGCATTAATAACATAAGGAACCAATATGCCTAGCGAAATAATCGCCTCTAATCAGCTAACACCCACCAATGACGAGAAAAATATCGCCACTGTTACCCATCTTGGTGGAACGGTTTTTTCTTTTGTTCCAGCATTAATCGTGTGGATTCTTAAGAAAGACGATAGCGCATATTTGAACGATCAATCCAAAGAAGCATTAAATTTTCAAATTACCATGTTAATTGCACAATTTATTGCAGGCATTTTAGTGTGGATTTTAATCGGCTTTATTTTGATACCAATTGTTTGGATATTTAACGTTGTTTTTTGCATAATCGCTGCCATCTCTACAAGTAAAGGTGAAATGTATCGTTATCCTTTGTGTTTAAGATTAGTAAATTAAATCAACTAAGCCTGCGCTTTAGCTATTAATTAAAGGAAGTTTTGTGTCTAACCCATTATTGCATTTTTCTGGCTTGCCAAAGTTTGATGAAATTAAACCAGAGCACGTTTCACCTGCCTTGGATAGTCTGTTAACTCAAGGACGGACATTAATCGAAGCATTAGCCACCATGAACGCGGTGCCAACTTGGCATAATTTTGCCTTGAAGCTGGAAGATTTAGACGAAAAAATTTCGCGCGCGTGGAGCCAGGTTGGGCATATGAATTCTGTGGTGAATAGCCCAGAGTTGCGCGAAGCTTATAATACAAATTTAGCGAAGTTAACCGATTTTTACAGTGATTTATCGCAAGATGAGCGCCTTTATGCAAAATACCGGACTATTAAACAGAGCGCAGATTTTGCACAATTAAGTCCAGCCCAGCAAAAAATTATTAATAACGAAGTACGCGATTTTAAATTAGGCGGTGCAGAGTTATCAGCAGATAAAAAAGCACGTTTTAAAGCGATTAATGAAGAACTGTCTAAATTAGCCGCTAAATTTGAAGAAAATGTATTAGATACCACCAATGAATATGGGCTTTACATTGAAGATTCAAAGGATTTGCTTGGTATTCCAGAGGATGTTTTACAGGCTGCGAAAGAAGCGGCCGTACAAGATAAAAAATCCGGCTACAAATTCACGTTGCACTTTCCCAGCTATTTGCCAGTATTGCAGTATGCCGATAATCGACATTTGCGCGAAACACTTTATCGCGCTTATGCAACGCGTGCTTCTGAGTTTGGTAAGGCAGAATATGACAATACGTCAATTATTAATCAGCTATTAAAATTACGTCAAGAAGCTGCGCAATTACTGGATTTTAACAACTTTGCAGAGTTATCTTTAGCAACAAAAATGGCTGATACGCCAGTGCAAGTGATTGATTTTTTAGAAAATCTAGCCGAAAAAGCCAAGCCGTTTGCCCGGCAAGATATGCTTGAGTTAACGGATTATGCCAATAAATTGGGCATTGATGATATGCAAGCATGGGATGTCAGTTATGTGTCGGAAAAACTGCGTGAAGATAAATATGCGTTTTCGGATTTGGAGGTAAAACAATACTTTCCTGAAGCCAAAGTGATGGCCGGCTTGTTTAAAGTGATCGAAACCATTTTTGCTGTGTTTGTTAAAAAAACCAGCTCACCTACTTGGCATGCGGATGCGCATTTTTATGAGATTACCAAGCTAGATGGTACATTGGTGGGCCAATTTTATCTGGATTTATATGCGCGTAACAACAAGCGCGGTGGCGCATGGATGGATGAGGCGATTACGCGCCGTATAGTGGATAGCAAACTCACCACGCCTGTGGCATATCTCACTTGCAACTTTTCCGCTCCAGTAGGCGATAAACCAGCCTTATTTACCCACGATGAAGTCATCACATTGTTTCACGAGTTTGGTCACGGTTTGCACCATATGTTGACACAGGTAAACGATTACAGCGTTTCTGGCATTAAGGGCGTGGAGTGGGATGCAGTTGAATTACCGAGCCAGTTTATGGAAAACTTTTGCTGGGAATGGGATGTGTTGCGCCATATGACGCAGCATGTAGAAACGGGCGCACAATTGCCGCGTGAGTTATTCGATAAAATGGTCGCCGCTAAAAACTTTCAGGCAGGCATGCAAACGGTGCGCCAAATCGAATTTTCATTGTTCGATATTACGCTGCACAGCACGTTTGAACCCAATGGCACTAAAACGCCTTTGGCATTAATTGAAGAGATTCGGGATCAAGTAGCGGTAGTTCGCCCACCAGTTTGGAATCGCTTCCCTAATAATTTTAGCCATATTTTTGCAGGCGGATATGCCGCTGGTTATTACAGCTATAAATGGGCAGAAGTATTGTCGGCAGATGCGTATAGCTTATTTGAAGAAAACGGCGTGTTAAGTCAGCAAACAGGGCAAAAATTCTGGCAAGAGATCTTATCGCAAGGCGGTTCGCGTCCTGCAATGGAATCGTTTATCGCATTCCGTGGACGTGAGCCGAGTATTGATGCATTGCTGCGTCATAGCGGCATGATTTCTTAATTGATCATGCAGCTAGCAACTTGGAACGTCAATTCCCTTAATGTGCGCTTGCCGCACGTGTTGGATTGGCTGCAAGTCAATCCTGTTGATATCTTGTGTATTCAAGAAACCAAGCAGGAAGATAGCAAGTTTCCTTACGCTGAATTAGCTGCAGTAGGATATCAATCCGTACATGCAGGACAAAAAACTTATAATGGCGTTGCTATTCTAAGTCGTCACCCGATGACAGATGTTGAACGCGGTATTTTTAATTTTGAAGATACGCAACAACGTGTGATTAGTGCAACTATTAACGGTATTCGGGTAGTTTGCGTGTATATCGTTAATGGGCAAGCCGTTGATTCTGATAAATATATTTATAAAATGCATTGGTTAGAAGCATTAACAATTTGGCTTGCGGAAGAACTGAAAAAATACCCTAACTTGGTGTTGCTAGGCGATTACAATATCGCGCCAGAAGATCGCGACTGTCATGACCCTGCTGCATGGGTTGGCCAGATTTTAGTCAGCCCGCGCGAGCGCGAGGCTTTTGAAAAGCTCACTAAGCTGGGTCTGCATGATAGTTTTAGATTATTTGACCAGGCAGAAAAAAGTTTCACTTGGTGGGATTATCGCATGATGGGTTTCAGGCGAAATTTTGGCATGCGGATTGACCATATTTTAGTCAGTGATGCTTTGAAACCAACAGTACTCAGTTGCATGATTGACAAATTACCACGTAAATTGGAGCGCCCATCTGACCACACGCCTGTGGTTTTAACGCTTGCCTAAGTGTTAACTTTACAGCTAGCCTTTAATCTTAATCCCTAACTGTTTTAATTTGCGATACAAATGCGTGCGCTCTAAGCCAGAAATTTCGGCCAGCTTACTCATATTATTATTAATTAACTTCATGTGATGTTGAAAGTAAAACCGCTCAAAATCGTCGCGTGCCTCGCGTAAAGGCTGCACCAATTCTATGGGTAAAACTTGCACGGTATTCGCTTGATGCACTTCGTTTGCGTTAAATTGTTCTAATACCCGCTCAACGTCATTAAGGGAAATTTTATCAGTCAAACTGCTGAGCATTGCGTTGTGTACGACTGCTTCTAGTTCGGCCAAATCACCAGGCCAGTCAGCATTTCTAAGTGCATTAAGCGCCGCAATATCAAAAATTTTGTACTCCGCTCCTGACGTTTCAACCAGTAAACTTGCCATGGCAGTGGCTAAATCAGGAATATCTTCTTTATGATCATTAAGCGCAGGTACTTTTAGGGTGCTTTGCGAGAGTGTTTGCAACAAAGAGTAATCAAACTGCGCATTGTCAGTTAATTGAGGCAGACTAAATGCGCTGGCACAGACCACTCGCACTTGGTATTTTTCTGCTTTGCTAAGAAGTAATTGCAAACCTTTTTGCTCAGATTTATTTAGTGCAGAAACTTCATCAACATATAAAACGCCTTCACGTACTGCTTCCAGAATTTCTAAAGGCGCGCTAGCCATTTTTTCATATTCTGTGAGGCTTAGCCAAGGCGTACCCGTTGTGTGCAGAAAGCGCGCGCAAAGTTCAACACTACCGCCTTTTTTGCCGATAAGTAACAATGCGTTTTTAGTGCGGGATATCTGCTCTAAACGCTGTTTTAATTCGTTAATGACTAAGCTTTTACCAAAACTGGCGAGATTCATTTCGGTTTTTGGCAGATTTTCTGCATGCTTTAATGCTGCAGTTACAGTCTTTAGTAGCTTTTGTAAAGCAATTGGCTTTTCTAAAAAATCAAACGCGCCGATGCGCGTTGCCTCTACCGCCGTATCAATCGTGCCGTGCCCAGACATCATGACTACTGGCATCGTTAGCAGACCGGCGTTGCCCCATTCTTTAAGCAGGCTAATGCCATCACAATCAGGCATCCAGATATCCAATAAAACTAAATCTGGCCGTTGTTTTAAGCGCGCATCTCTAGCTGATTGCGCATTTTCTGCCAGAGTAATATGATGGCCTTCATCTTCTAAAATATCTCTTAGTAATTCGCGAATGCCTATTTCGTCATCCACCACCAAAATATGCCGTGATGCCATGCTTAGTTTTTCCTTACCAGTTTGCTGTAATTGCTATTATTCATATGTGATTATTGTTTGCTTTACGGCCCAAGTTAACTCATTTATTGCTCATGAGCGATGGGCAATATGATTGTTACACAGGCGCCACCAGATGGGTTGTTTTCTATTTTAATTTGACCAGCATGTTCGTCTACCATTTTCTTGACGATGGCCAAACCTAAACCAGTGCCATGCGCCTTAGTAGTAACATATGGCTCGTAGGCGTGAGAGATTAACTCTGCCGGAAAACCCTGCCCATTATCTGTCACAGTCAACTTAATTGTAGATTCATTAAAACTGGTCTGCACTAAAATTTCAGGATTCTTAATGGCCAAATGACCATCTGTTGATTTAAGTGCATCTTGCGCATTTTGCATTAAATTGTGCAGCACCTGCCGCAACATGGTTGCATCACCCAGAATATCTGGCATATTCGGCATTAAGTCATAAATCATTTTAAAACCAGCATATTCGTTTACGCTGTCATCACTAACATTTTCATACAGCATTGATACGTCTTTTATGAGCGCGTTAATGTTCAGTTTGGTTAAATTGGCTGAAGGCGCGCGCGCATATTCGCTAAATTCATTCACCATCGTTTTCATGGCGCTAACCTGGTTAACAATTGTATCAGTAGCGCGTTGCAGCATGCTGGCATCATCAGCATTTAATTTACTATTTAATTTATGCTGCAAGCGCTCGGCAGATAGCTGGATAGGCGTAAGCGGGTTTTTGATTTCATGGGCTAATCTACGCGCAACTTCGCCCCAAGCTGCATCACGCTGAGCCTGCACCATGGTCGTGACATCGTCAAAAACCACCACAAAGCCGTTATCACTACTGCCTGCACTGGTGTCATTTGGGAGGCGCGTTGCGCGTACCAGTAGCAGTTGTTTGCCTTTCGGCCTGACGATTTCAATTTGGCGAGAGAATTCTGTTTTGGCCAATTCAGCTGTTTTAGTTAGTTCAAAATGTGATCTGACTAGGCTGATAAATTCACCTAAAAAAGTATTTTTTTCGCTGATTTTTGTGAACTGCTGATTTTCGAACAAGGCAAGATTTAAACCTAAAATAGTGCTGGCAGTCAGGTTAAAAGTGCGTAACTCACCTTTTTCATTAATCGCCAATACGCCAGATGATAAATGCGCCAGAATCGTCGCTAAATAGCTGCGTGCAGCCTCTACACGTACACGGTTGCGCTCTGTGGCTTTGGTGGCATCATCCAATTGGCGCGTCATGCTATTGAATGATTTAACCAATACGCCCAGCTCATCTTTGCCATGTTCTGGCAGCATCGTGCTGTAATCGCCGCTGGCAATCGCACGCGTGCCTTCAGCCAATACGGTTAACGGTTGTGTAATGCGACGACTTAACACGAAAGCAATTGCCAAGGCCGATAGCATGGCTAGCATCAATACCAATGTTAAAGTAAGCGCAAATACATCTTTGAGCGAGTTGCGGCTATAGGACAGTTCTTGATAATCGCGATAAACGTCTTGTACAGCTTCGGCCGTATTAGATAATGATTTGGGAACAGGCTGTAATAATTGCAAAATGCGCGTTTGGCCCGCCAGCTCCTGCACATTCACGGGCGCTAGTACGCGCAAATATAAACCCTTATTCGGTATTGGCTCAATTTTTCCATAGACGCGATTTTGCGCTTGGCGCAGTTGTGGAATGCTGGGTAATTCAGGCAAAAAACTATTTGGATCGCCACTTGAAACCGAAATAATACGACCTTGAGGAGTTAATAAAGCAGCGTCTTGTATACCAGACTTTTCACGTAGATCGTTGAGTAAGCTGTAATGACTGCGTGATGGCTGAAAAGCTAAAGTAAGCGCAATATTTTCTGCTTTTTCTTCTAAATCTTGCAGCATAATATCCAAAGCGCGTTGGCCTAAACTTAAGCCGCCATCCAATGCGGATTCTACTTTTACGTTAAACCAGGATTCGATTGAGCGCGTTAAAAAATTCACGCTCACCAGATACACAATTAAACCAGGAAGAATCGCCATCAAAGCAAAAGTGCCTAATAAGCGTAAGGTTAAGCGGCTACCCATCACGCCGCTTTTGATTTTTTTGTACAAATGCCAGAGCTGGATGCCAATTAGCACAATTAAAATACCGGCTAGCCCAATGTTAAGGTATAGCAGGATTTTGTAATAATCGTTTGAAGCCGCAGTATTGGCGCTGGCTAACGAAAGTAAGTACAGAAGCACTACACCTAAAGCCGCGCTTGCAAATACAATATATCTCATCAGCTAGTTTGCAACATGGTTATTGGGACTATTCGCCATTTCCATCTTTAAAAAATGTTAAAGATGCTAAATCCTTTGTTGTTTGATTCATTGCTTTGTAAATCTTTTAAAGACCATTCATATTTCTGTGATACGAGATTCCATTTTTCAGAAGCAATTGCATCTACTTGAATTGCTTTTGGTAACTTGGATTGGTCTAATCGCACCAGTAAAGCTGCGTTATAAACCTCACCTTTTTCAATCAGCGATTTATCTAAAACTTTCCAATTTTCTATCTGCATCAACGCTTCTTTTGCCTCTGCCAGCGTTTCAAACGACTTTTGATGCGGACCGCTGTTGACTAAATACTGTCGACTTAAAGCATGGTAGCTCAACACCACGCTGGTGCTGGCGGTGATAATTTCATCATCAAACCAATATTCTCTTGGGCTAACTACCTGAAACTCAATTAAAAAATGTAGCGGCACGCCTTTGTTAACCGCCTCAACAATTGCCTCATCAAAATCAATTTGGGCATTGGCATACAATGCATAAAAATCATCTAGTGGTTCTAGCTCAGCTTGATTGATAACAATACTGCTTGCTGCAAATGCGATTGAAGTTGCATTCATCAATAACACAACAAAAATGAAGCGCGCAAATTGGTTAACTTTTTTGAAGAAGCGCGTAAAAAAGACCATCATGGTGATGGTTTGGAATAAGTTGACCGTGTTCAAGCTGAACATATTGACTGTTTTCATTTGTCAGCGTTAAAGGCAATTGAGTTGCATCATGGTTTTTCAGTAAAAAAGCGTCAATTTGTTGCTGATTTTCTTCTTCAAAAATCGAACACGTTACATAGAGTAATTTACCGCCTTTTGCTAATAATTGCCACAAATTAGCCAAAATTAGCGATTGTTGTTGCGTAAATGTCAAAATATCGCGCTCTCGACGCAGCCATTTGATATCGACATGCCTGCGCACAATGCCTGACGCGGTACAAGGCACATCTGCCAGAATGCGCTCAAAAGGTTGATTCGCTTGCCATTCCGCCGCATTGCCCAATTGTAAATCTGCGCTTAAATTTAGTCGCTTTAGATTGCTTTCCACACGGCTTAAACGGCTGGCATCATTGTCTAAAGCGGTTAGGTTTACGTTACTTAGTTCTAAAATATGCCCAGTTTTGCCGCCTGGCGCACAGCACGCATCTAACACAGTCATGCCGCTTTTTAAATCCAGCAGATCGGCTGCCAATTGCGCGCCATAATCCTGCACAGAAACCACACCATCGGCAAAACCCGGCACTTTTTCCACAGCAATCGGCTGCGCTAAAATCACTGCATATTCGCCAACCTGGTTTGCAGCAATATCTTGACGCGCCAATAGTTGCACATATTCTTTGGCGCTGGTTTTCTGCGTATTGACGCGCAACGTCATGGGCGGATGAGCGTTGCCAGTCTTTAAAATATTTTGCCATGCGTTTGGATATTGGTTTTTAAGCTTATTAATCCACCATTGTGGATAAGAATAATGCGCAACCTCATTATTTTCTGTATCCGTTTTAATGGCATTACTTAACACTTCTTTTTGACGTAAAAAGTTGCGCAAAACGCCGTTCACCAAACCTTTCGCCCAGCGCGGCTTGGCATAACTGGCGGCTTCAACCGCTTGATTCACCACAGTGAAATCATCGGCTTTATCATGCAATAACTGATAAATCGCGACTAATAAAAGCGCAGTAATATGTTCATTACTTAACGGTTTTTCAAGCAATTTAACTAAGTAAGCGTTCACTTCGCCATAAAATCGCAATGTGCCATAGCTTAAATCCGCTGCCGCGCATTTTTGTTGTGGCGTTGCATTTGGATAAGATTTAAGCGCATCTGGCAACGCCAACGTTAGATTGCGACCGGATAATACTTGAGAAACTGCAATCGCAGCGATTTGTTGGGAAATGTACAAAATTGGCTTTGCTAAACAAAAAAAGCTATTTTAACCGCCGTTGGTTATGGATGCACGCCCATTATTAAATAACATAACTTGTATGTAAGAACTTTGCCGTAGGCCATTTTTTCTGATTAACCTTTGTTTGTACATATCGCTGATATTTATCCGGCGATAAAACAGATTTAAGCCTGTGCCTATGCTGGTTACAGTATTTACAAGCTGCAGCTATATTATTTAAGTTGTCTCTGCCACCAACTTGGCGCGGCACAAGATGTTCAGCAGTGCATTGATAAAACTTTGCTTGACGTTCAGTTAATTTGAATTTACTAGCGAAGACTTCAGATGTTTTTAACCACATTGGCTGAAAGCAATAAATACAACATCCAGATTGAGATTGGTAAGCTTTTTGGCGAGATTTGATTAGCGTTGTCGGCATGACGAGCTCCATAAAATTAAGGGAACCCCACATGCCTTAAAATAGGACTATCTGGGAACCAGTCGGCAATACCGTATGCTGGCCAAAACAACTTATGAATAATATCAATAAGTTACTATTATGCTAACTAGCTTTCCATATAATTGCAACCATCAATAAACACTCGCCATCGCCATCAACCGCGCCACGCGTTCCTCAGTTTGTGGATGCGTACTAAACAATCCTTTCAAACTGCCGCCAGATAGCGGGTTAATAATCATCATTTGCCCCGTTTCAGGATGCGCTTCTGCAGTTTCGTTAGGAATTTTGTGCGCATAGTTATGAATCTTTTCTAGTGCGCTAGCTAGTGCTTTTGGGTCTTTGCTGATTTCTGCGCCCATTCTGTCCGCTTCAAATTCACGACCGCGCGAGATCGCCATTTGAATCAAGCTGGCGGCCAGTGGCGCTAAAAATAGCATTAAGATGCCAATGATCGGGCTGCCGCGTTCGCCATCGCGATTGCCGCCACCAAAGAACATGCCGAACTGCGCGATGGACGCAATCGCACCCGCCATGGTGGCGGAAATGGTGGAAATCAATGTGTCGCGATTTTTAACGTGCGCCAGTTCGTGCGCCATCACGCCGCGTAATTCGCGCTCGTTTAAAGTCTGCATAATGCCAGCCGTTGCCGCCACCGCCGCGTTTTCCGGGTTCCGGCCCGTGGCAAATGCGTTGGGTTGGTTTTCGTTCATCACATACACTTTTGGCATTGGCAATTGCGCGTTTTGCGCTAATTCTTTCACCATATTGTAGTAATTGCGAAATTGGCCGTTGCCATAATTGTTGTCAGGTGAGATTTCTTGCGCGCCATACATTTTTAGCACGGCTTTATCACTAAACCAATATGCGTAGATATTCATGCCCGCCGCAAATAAAAGCGCGATCAACATGCCTGTGCCGCCGCCAAGTGCCGCGCCAACTGTACCAAACAGCGCAACAATCGCTGCCATTAGAATAGAAGTTTTTAACCAATTGCCAAACATAGGAATCTCCCTAACGATTACAAATGTGTTTATTTAATAATGATATGAATATGATGTTGATCATGCTTAAATTCAAGCATTAACCATCAAAATCAGTTAAAAAATTCACCCAACTTAACATGCTGACCTTGCGCGAATTGCTGTGCGGTTTGCCTTTTGCCACCTGGCATTTGTAGCTCGTGTATTCGCAGAATACCTTGCTCACAGGCGACATCAATATGCGGACTTAACCCAATAATTTGCCCAATTTTTGTGGTTAAGTTTTGTGTTGATACGTCTTGTTTTACAGCGCTTGCAAACCAGATGCGGCAAGTTTCACCACGAAATTGCGCAGTGGCCACAGGAAAAGGATTGAAGCCGCGCACTTGGCGTGAGATTTCAGTCGCACTGTTATTCCAGTTGATTGCTGATTCAGATTTTTCTAGCTTGTGTGCGTAAGTAACTAATCGCTCATCCTGAATTTCGCTATTCAACACGCTGTTATCAGTCAAATCTTGCATGGTTTTGACCATTAATTCTGCACCGATTATAGCTAATTTATCGTGCAAACTTTGCGTGGTATCGTGTTCAGTAATCGGTACAACGCCTTTGCTAATCATCGCGCCAGCATCCAGAGCAGGAACAACTTCCATAATCGTTACGCCAGTTTCGGTATCGCCCGCCAAAAGCGCGCGATGAATAGGCGCCGCACCGCGCCAGCGCGGCAGAAGCGATGCATGGATGTTATAGCAGCCGAGTTTTGGCATGTGCAAAACAGGGGTGGGGATAATCAAGCCATAAGCCGCAACAATCATCACATCAGCATTGCTTTCTGCAATTTGCGCTTGCACTTCAGCCGGTTTTAGAGAGGTGGGCTGAAAAACAGGGAGGTGATGCTGCAAAGCCAATTGTTTAACAGGACTGGCTTTAAGGTGCATGCCGCGGCCAGCAGGGCGGTCTGGTTGAGTAAGCACCATCACAATTTCTTGTCCCGCTGCAATTAAAGCCGCCAATGCGGGTACTGCGAACTCGGGCGTTCCTGCAAAAATGATGCGCATATCAGTAGCTGTTGCGGGTGATTTCGCGCGCGTGTTTAAGCATTCTGGTTTTAATGCGATTGCGTTTTAAAGGGGACAAATATTCAACAAATACTTTACCTAACAGGTGATCCATTTCATGTTGAACACAAACGCTCAACAAGCCTTCAGCTTCTAATTTAAAAGACTTACCTTGATTATCTAGCGCTTGAACCGTGATTTTTTCGGCTCTAGTCACAGTTTCATACACGCCAGGCACTGACAAACAACCTTCTTCATAGTCTTTTAATCCACTTTTTGCCACAATTTTAGGGTTAATGAACACCTGCAAATTGTTTTGTTCTTTGCTGGTATCAATCACAATCAATTGAATATGGCGGTCAACTTGAGTGGCTGCCAGTCCAATGCCTGGCGCGGCATACATGGTTTCTGCCATATCAGCAATTAGTCGCCTGATTTCAGCGTTAACTTCTTTTATTGGTTTAGCCACTGTGTGCAAGTGTGGATCTGGATAATTGAGTATATTAAGTAATGCCATAATCGTTAAATATTAAAAGTGTTGTCTTATATCAACAGCCCGCTTTGTAAAAAGTTTCATTTTTGCAAAAAAGCTTGATTGTTGAATGAATTACGTGATAAATTTAATGCAA
>JAZKEJ010000048.1:0-8111 GCA_040387095.1 Pseudomonadota bacterium
TGTGCTTTGATGGCAGCGATTTTGGTACTGTCGACGCGACTCATCTGGCCTGCGCCTACGCCCAGCGTCATGCCATTGCCGCAAAATACAATCGCGTTCGATTTCACATATTTCGCTACATTCCACGCAAACAGCATGTCGGAAAGTTGTTGCGGCGTCGGTTGTTTTTGTGAAACTACTTTTAAATCGGATGCACTGATTTCGTGATTATCCGCGGTTTGAATCAGGATGCCTGAACCCACGCGTTTGATGTCATGTGAATTTCGACCCTGATCCCATGCGCTGGTTTTTGTTAACTCGCTAGCTTTTGGCAAATCGATTTTTAACACGCGAACATTGGTTTTGGCAGCAAACACAGCTAATGCATCCGCCGTGAAATCGGGTGCAATCAGCACTTCGACGAATTGTTTGGAAACGGCTTCGGCTGCCGCTTTATCTAATGTGGTATTGAAAGCGATAATCCCGCCAAAAGCAGAACTAGGATCGGTTTGGAACGCTTTTGAATAAGCTTCCAACGCATCTTTGCCTAACGCGACACCACAAGGATTGGCGTGTTTGACAATGACGCAAGCAGCGGTATTCTTATCTAATTGGCTGAAAGATTTCACTGCTTCCCAAGCTGCATCGGCATCCGCGATATTGTTATAACTTAATTCTTTGCCTTGTAACTGCTGTGCAGTTACCAGTGAGCCAGGTGCCGGGTATAAATCGCGATAGAACGCCGCTTCCTGATGTGGATTTTCGCCATAACGTAAATCCTGCAATTTAACAAAGCGGCCATTTGTCTGTGCCGGGAAGGCGCTACGTGTGCCATCTGCTTTAAAAGATGATAGATAGTCGCTGATCGCGCCATCGTAATTACTGATGCGGTTAAAAGCCGCAATGGATAATGCGAAATTGGTCGCTTGGCTGATGTTTCCGCCAGAGTTTTGCAGTTCACTGATCACCTGTGCATATTGGCTTGCGTCGGTCAGCACAGAAACATCTTTCCAGTTTTTGGCCGCAGAGCGCACCATAGCAGGGCCGCCGATGTCGATATTTTCAATCGCGTCTTCCAAGCTACAGTCTGATTTGGCAACCGTCGCTTCAAACGGGTACAGATTCACAATCACCATATCGATATTCGGAATCTCAGCCGTTTGCATTGCACTTACATGCTCAGGCAGATCACGGCGACCCAGAATGCCGCCGTGCACTTTAGGATGCAGCGTTTTAACGCGACCATCCAGCATTTCCGGAAAACCTGTGTAATCACTGACTTCTGTGACAGGGATATTATTTTCGCGGAATAATTTTGCGGTGCCGCCGGTGGATAAGATGTCGATATTGAATTGGGTTAATGCTTGAGCCAGCTCGATGATGCCGGTTTTGTCTGAAACACTGATCAGTGCGCGTTGAATAGTCATAAATTAATCTATAGTGATAACAATAATGGTTGTTCGTCATTCTCGCCATTGCAAAAATGACAGTGGCAGTGATTGCGTTAATTCAGGTTGTATTGCGCCATTTTTTTGCGCAATGTGTTGCGGTTTAAGCCAAGCATCTCAGCCGCTTTCGATTGATTGCCGCCGACTTTATGCAATATAAATTCCAGCATAGGTTTTTCAACACAACCTAATACCATATCGTAAATGGCATGCGGTGGCTGACCATCCAAGTGCTTAAAATAGTCTTCTAATGATTCTTCAATAGCATCAGAAAGTTTGCAGGAATTGGTCATCTTTATTTTCTCTCCCAAAACTTAAGCGGCAAGCGCCTCGGATTCTTCTTCTGCTAATGATTCAATATAAACTAAACGTTCATTTTTGCTTTTTAGTTCTGCGAAAAAATCATTGATGGCACCCAACTGCAAATCAATCGTTTGCAAAGTATTCATGTTGTGCCTGAAGTTAGCAGAACCTGCCAAGCCCTTGGTGTACCAAGAGATATGTTTTCGCGCCACTCGCATGCCTGCTAAATCACCATAAAAACTATATAAATCATGCAGATGTTCCAGCATCACGGTGTGAATTTCCTCTACCGTTGGCGGCAATAAATGCTCGCCTGTTTTCAGGAAGTGTTCAATTTCACGGAAAATCCAGGGCCTGCCTTGTGCTGCGCGGCCTATCATAACTGCATCTGCGCCTGTGTAATCTAAAACGTATTTGGCTTTTTCTGGAGTGGTGATATCGCCATTGGCGATAAGTGGAATGTTTATGGCTTGTTTAACGGCAGCGATAGTGTCGTATTCCGCGTCGCCCATGTAAAGGCACGCACGCGTGCGACCATGCATGGCTAGCGCTTGCACGCCAATATCTTGCGCCATTTTGGCGATTTCTATTGCATTACGGTTATTTTTGTCCCAGCCAGTACGGATTTTTAATGTGACAGGCACGTTAACCGCGGCGACCACCGCTTTTAAAATTTGCGCAACAAGTGGCTCGTCTTTTAATAAAGCGCTGCCCGCCATCACATTACAGATTTTCTTGGCTGGGCAACCCATGTTAATGTCGATAATCTGCGCGCCATTATCCACATTATGTTTGGCAGCTTCCGCCATCATTTTTGGGTCGGCACCTGCAATCTGTACCGATATCGGATCAACTTCGCCTTCATGGTTGGCACGGCGCAAGGTTTTTTCACTGCCATATAGGAGCGAGTTTGAAGTCACCATCTCTGAAACCGCCAAGCCTGCACCTAGCTTTTTGCACAACTGGCGAAAAGGCCTATCCGTTACGCCCGCCATGGGAGCAACGACTAGGTTGTTTTTCAGAATATGATTGCCGATTTGCACAGGTTGATATCGTTAATGAGAAAGCTGTCTATTTTATACGCAATCAAGGCGGCTGTGAATGAACTTTATTGTCTATTTTCGATAGGAAACGTACTAAGCGGCGACTAAACAGTAAACATCTTGCATCCGTAATAGGCTTGCTCACGTATATGAGTTATCGAAAGAAGATGCCGAATGCTAATTATGATTAAAATTATTTGCACGCTCAGTTTTGTTGCTTTTTTGCTCAATGTTAATGCTATTCAAGCGGCTGAAAATGAAAAAATCACTTGGCATGCGTGGTCAGAAGAAATCTTTGAGCAGGCTAGGCGCGAAGATAAGTTACTTATTTTGGATTTAGAAGCGGTTTGGTGCCATTGGTGCCATGTAATGGAAGAAAAAACCTATCACGATCCAGCGGTGGTGAGTTTAATTAACCAAAAATATATTGCAATACGTGTTGACCAAGATGCTAATCCTGACATTTCCACCCGTTATGAAGATTATGGCTGGCCCGCCACCGTTATATTTAAGGCAGATGGTAGCGAGTTGGTGAAACGCCGCGGCTATATACCAGCAGAGCGAATGGTCAGCCTATTACAAGCCGTCATTGACGACCCTACCCCAGGACCATCGGTTATAACAGCCAAAGAAATTGTTGCAGGCAATAGTCGCGAGTTTGACAATAAACAGCGCGAAAAAATAGTCAACTTTGTTAATCGTGGCTATGATTCAGCCCAAGGTGGCTGGGGTACTACGCACAAGTTTATTCTTGCACCCAATGTTGAGTTTGCGCTGATTAAAGCAAGGCAAGGCGATAAAGCCTTTGAGAAAAAAGCACGCGAAACCTTAGATAAAGCGATTGCCTTGATTGATCCAGTCTGGGGCGGCATATATCAATATTCTGATCGTGGGCGCTGGAACTCACCGCATTTTGAAAAAATAATCTCTTTTCAAGCAGAAGATTTACGATTGTATTCTTTAGCTTATTTACAATTTAACGAACCTCGCTATCTGAAAGCCGCATGCGATATCGAGCGTTACTTAACCACTTTTTTAATGAGCCCGGCGGGTGCGTTTTATACCAGCCAAGATGCGGATGTTAACGATAAAATTGATGGACATGCTTTTTATCCGCTGGATGATAAAGGCCGCCGTGCGCTTGGTATGCCACGTATTGATAAAAATATTTATGCGCGTGAAAACGGCTGGGCGATTCGCGGTTTAACGTCTTTATACGATGCCACGGGCGATAAAATTTTTTTAAATCATGCTATTAAAGCTGCCGATTGGATAACAGCGAATAGAAATTTAGGCGATGGCGGGTTTAAACATGCTGAAAAAGACCGAGCTGGACCTTATTTAGGCGATACGCTGGCTATGGCAGAAGCTTTTTTAGCGCTTTACGTATCCACTGGCGATAGAACTTGGCTGGAAAAATCACGTGCAGGCATGGCCTTTATTGAGAAAAACTTTCAATCGGAAATTGGTTTCATGGCAGCGGCTATTCCAAAAAACAGCAAAGGCGTGTTTAAACAAGCTGTATTACAAATGGAGGCCAATGTGAGTATCGCGCGTTTGGCAAACAGCTTATTGCACTACACCGGTAACCAGCAATATAACAATATTGCAGCGCATGCCCTTAAATATCTCGTCAGCTTAGATAAGCCAGATAACTTGCGCTATTTGGTTGGGCCATTGATGGCCGCAGACGAGGTGGCAAATGAACCAGCGCATATCACGATTGTGGGTGAAAAATCTGATCCAGCAGCACAAGCTTTGTATCAAAAAGCGCTGCAATATCCTGTGGTGTATCGACGCATTGAGTGGTGGGATTATGGAGAGGGCAAGATGCCTAATCCGGATGTGCAATATCCAAAACTAGCCAAATCGGCAGCGTTTATTTGTGTGAATCATGCATGCTCAACGCCAATCACCGCGCCAGAAAAACTGCATGCTAAAGCGGATGATTTGATATTTTTAACGCAATAATCACTTGTTTTACGAAATGTTAACCCCAAAAAAGGGCTAACTTTTCGTATTGGGTGCAGTTAGCCGCTCTAATTTAGTAAGCCATAAAATTGCATAATTACGTGATGTGCCGCACATTTCCTCGCTGGGCTGCAAACTTGCACAAAATGTAGGGCGCTCAGGCATATTAAAAATTGCGCATTTAAAGTCGTTAAGTAAATGAATACAAGCTACACCAGCAGGTTTTCCCTTTGGCATGCCAGGTAATGGACTATTAATTGATGGCGCGGTACAACACGCGCCGCAGTTTGCTCTGCAATCCATCAAAATCTACGCAGCATCGACCCATGCAAAACCAATCTTGCTCACACCTGCTTTAATGTCTTGCATTGCTTTGTTGACTAAGTCAGGTGCGCCTTTTGCGCCTAACTCCACTTGGCGATTCGGTTTGAGTTTTGGCAGGCTAAATACTTTAATACTGGGGTAATCAGTTAATATTTTATTCATTAAATCAATCAGTTGGCTTTCAATACCATCCGCAATAATAATCGATTTTTCCACAAATTCCGTTTGATGAAAGAGATGGCTGTAATGCATATCTAATACCCATTCCATCATTGGGTACGCCATCTGTGGAAAGCCGGGTAAGAAATAATGATTAGGCCTTTGTCCCTTTAAACCCGCCCCAAATCCAGCCACGCGGTTCACCGGATTAGGGATCAATTCCGCACCAGCCGGAAATTCTGCCATCAGCACGCGTTTAGGATAGGCTCCTTTACCAAACTGCGCCTCAATCTCTGCAACTGCCGCTGGATGCCGCTCAATCGGCACATTCAAGGCATCCGCCGCTGCTTGCCGCGTATAGTCATCAGGCGTTGCGCCAATGCCGCCGAAGCTGAATACAATATCTTCTGTACTAAAGCTACGCTTAAAACTCGCCACTAAACGCTCAGGTTCATCCGCCAAATATTCTGCCCATGCAAGCGTTAAGCCACGAGCGCTCAGGATTTGAATGGCTTGGGTAAGATGCTTATCTTCCCGTCTGCCCGAGAGGATTTCATCGCCGATGATGTAGATACCAAAATTTTTCATGCGCAGTTACATTTAATAAACACTATCGTGATTTCCGACATTCACAGGAATAAATTCCTGATCTTGGATGATTAACTCTAATGTAATACGGTAAGAAATATTGATTGAAACTGAATGCAAAGCACTCAGCTTCCCACTCAAAGCATGCAAGCGCAAAGAAGGGTGAAATGGATTGGCGATTAATAATTGTAATGTTTTTAAATATTGCGATTTTAATTCCGGATGGCGCTTAATAAACCGCGCCGCACGTTTGGTGTACTGTTCTGTGATAACAAGTGAGTAGGGCATTGATAAACCTACTTGGCTGTTAATTTAGCTTTTTGGATTTGCTCTAATCGCTCCAGATGCGCTTCTGGCGATTCTATTACAAACTCGCCAGCAGCCAAATTGGCGCGTGTTTCAGCTAATGCGGCTTCTAATTCACACTCACGCAAATAGTGATAATGTGCTAAATCCATCACCACAAAACTATCTTTTCCACGCACAGAAATAATGGCTTCAGGCTGATTTTCAAGTGAAGCTTCAATGGCGGCAATGCCTTTAGTTTTTAAATCGTTTGCGGTAATTTGTTGCATAGTGATATCACCTAAAGACTAATTAATCACATTATATACCATGCGATTAATAACGTGATATGCATTTGTTTTATGTTACATCCTTCATTAACCTATCAATCTCATCTAATTGCGCATCATAAAAATCTTCATTCATATTTGATTTCCACCAAGATTGCACATTGAATAAAAACTCTTTCTTGACATGAAAATCTAAAATTCTGAGATTCGATTCAAATAACATCAATGAAAGAATTGGTTCAGATTGTAAAACGGCTAGCTCAAAAAGAATATTCTCTAAAAATTTCTGATTAAAGAATGGCCCCAAAGTTAATAAATTATTGTTGTTAAAAAGTTTATTACCGTCGAAAGTAGCATGCGTGCCATATGTACTTAATAACTTATATTTATAATTTCTTTTCTTTTCAGATAAGCCATCTCTATCGTCTAATTTTCTCCTGATAGTTACTTGTTTAAATTCTGGGGAGTTAGAGTCTGCTACCCATCGTTCAATTGATTCACTGTCCAACGTTAAATAATCTAACAAAAATGTGATTTCTAAAATATCTCTTATTGGCGATATTGCGCCTTGATAGTAGCCAGAAAGTAGAAGTTTTAAGCAGCAAGATATTGAATTAAATAATCTAATTTTCAGACCAGTAAAGGCAATTAGCTGATTGTTTTCTATATTATCCGTACGCCTATACATCCACATAATTGCATCCATGCTAGCGTGAATTAACTTGATATGTTCTTGTAACTTTTGACCCGAGTTGATTAATAAGCAAGAATCAATTCGTATTTGTTCTTCTTGAGATTTCAAGCCCTCGAGATTATCAAGTAAGTTGGGCAGAATAATTTTTGACATATTTTTTTGATTAATGCGCACTTTCCCAATTACTGCCCACACCCACTTCCGCTAACAACGGCACAGATAATTTCGCTACGTTTTGCATTAATTTTGGCAATGTGTTTTTAATCAATTCAAGTTCAATATCAGGCACTTCTAACACCAATTCATCATGCACTTGCATAATCAATTTGGTTTGTAGTTTTTCTTCCCTTAACCATTTGTCTACCGCAATCATGGCGAGTTTAATCAAATCTGCTGCGGTACCTTGCATTGGGGCGTTAATGGCGGCGCGTTCGGCGCCGGCGCGCCTTTGTCCGTTTGCGCTGTTGATTTCTGGTACCCATAATCGGCGACCAAAGTAGGTTTCTACGTAGCCTTTTTGTTTGGCGATTTCGCGGGTGTTTTGCATATATTCGCGCACGCCAGGGTAGCGGGCGAAATAGCGTTCGATGTAGCTGGCGGCAGCGCTACGTTCAATATTAAGGTTTTGCGCTAAGCCGAATGCGCTCATGCCGTAAATTAGCCCGAAGTTGATCACTTTTGCGTAACGGCGTTGTTCGTTATCCACCGAATCACGCTCTACGCCGAAAATCTCTGCCGCGGTGGCGCGGTGGATATCTTCATTGTTAGCAAACGCTTGCAACATGCCTTCGTCTTGTGAAAGGTGCGCCATGATACGTAACTCAATCTGCGAGTAGTCAGCGGAAACGATATGGCTGCCCGGCGGCGCGATAAACGCTTCACGAATTCTTCTGCCTTCGGCGGTACGCACAGGTATATTTTGCAGGTTAGGGTCTGAACTGGCTAATCGGCCGGTGATCGCAACTGCTTGGTTGTAGCTGGTATGCACACGCCCGGTCTGCGCATTGATCATTTTAGGCAATTTGTC
>JAZKEJ010000048.1:8211-9343 GCA_040387095.1 Pseudomonadota bacterium
GTATCAA
Organism: Pseudomonadota bacterium; assembly: GCA_040387095.1. Lineage (GTDB taxonomy): Bacteria > Pseudomonadota > Gammaproteobacteria > Burkholderiales > Methylophilaceae > Methylotenera_A. The sequence continues at coordinate 8,219 of JAZKEJ010000048.1, forward strand.
AACAAAATAAGGCTGATTGCCTGATTTTTTCTAGCCAAGCGTTTAATTGTGCATTGGTTAAAATAGTTTCGTATTGACGGCTGGTATTGGTTTGGTAGTTAACGGAGTTGGTTACGGCAGGCTCAGTGTCATTGGTTTCACTCAGATCTGTAGCAGCTTCCATATCACCGAAGAGATATCCGGATTGTGATGAGCTAGTGGTTTTTTTCTCTTTCCCTGATTCATTTGGCTGAGCTGATTTTGATGGGCTTAAGTTTGATTGGCCTAGCTCGCGCTGCCACGTTTTAAACTCAAAACGATCGTAAATCTCAGAAAGTTTGGCGGTGTCCTGTAGCTGCAACTGCAAAGGTTCGAAACTTTGCGGTATGCCAGCAAAATCGCCAAGGTCGCATTTAATCGTAATCAAATCACGCCCGGTCGGCAGCCAATCCAATGCTTTGCGTAAGTTTTCACCCACTACGCCAGTGAATTTATCGGCACTAGCGATAATATTGTCCAGTGATCCGTATTCTTGCAGCCATTTCACCGCCGTTTTTGGCCCCACTTTTTCGACACCTGGAACGTTATCAACCGTATCGCCAATCAAGGTTAAGTAATCAACAATCAATGCTGGCTTAAGCCCAAATTTGGCTTCCACGCCTGCAATATCCAACACTTCATCGCCTTTTCTAAAGGCGTTCGGCATGGTGTTAACCACAGTGACATGTTCATTCACCAGTTGTGACATATCTTTATCACCGGTAGAAATAATCACGCGCACGCCCTGTTTTTCTGCCTGCTCAGCCAGACATCCGATTACATCATCAGCTTCCACACCATCTACTACTAATAACGGCCAACCCATAGCTTTAATCGCTTCAAGCAATGGCTCTACTTGGCTGCGCAAATCATCTGGCATGCTGGGGCGATTGGCTTTATATTCGGGGTAAATAGTATCGCGAAAGGTTTTGCCTTTGGCGTCAAAGATACACGCGCTATAATCGGCAGGGTAATCTTTATGCAGTTTGCGTAACATGCTGAGTACGCCACGAATCGCGCCGGTAGGCTCGTTTTTACTATTGCGCAAATCGGGCAAGGCATGAAAGGCGCGATAAAGGTAAGAAGAGCCATCTACAAGTAAGAGCG
>JAZKEJ010000049.1:0-8309 GCA_040387095.1 Pseudomonadota bacterium
GCAATTTTAGTGGTTAAGTATTATGTGCCCGATCCAGTGCTCAGCCATTTCCATTCTGATGCGCAAGCTGCGCCGGATAAAATGAAAAGCGTATTGCACGATAGGCAACTATTACGTTTAAATTTTGGCACATTTTCGTTACATGCGGCGCAAATGGCTATGTTTATTGTAGTGCCATTTGCATTAACTGAAACCAGCGGCATGAATGTCAATGCGCATTGGCAAGTATATTTACCTGTATTAATCGCCTCATTCGTGTTGATGTTACCTGTAATTATTTACGGTGAAAAACGTGCAAAATTAAAATTCACTTTTATAGGCGCAGTTGCCTTAATGCTTGTCGCGCAATTGTTATTTGCCAGCACTATTCATCAATTTTGGGGTGTGGTTATTTCGTTGCTGATTTACTTTACCGCTTTTAATATTTTGGAAGCGTCACTACCATCATTAATTTCAAAAATGGCACCGGCTGCTTCAAAAGGCACGGCGATGGGCGTGCACAGCACTGCGCAATCATTCGGGGTATTTCTGGGAGCAGTAGTCGGCGGTTATTTATCGCATCGCTTTGGTTATTCGGCAGTATTTATTTTTTGCGCTGCATTAATGAGCATTTGGTTAGTGTTAACTTTTGGTATGATTACGCCACCAGCTGTGCGCACAAAAATGTATCACTTACAGGATTTGAATGCACTGCAAGCAAAAACGCTGGCTGAAAAAATAGCCCAAATGACGGGTGTTTATGAGGCGGTAGCCATTGCACAAGAACAACTGTTGATTGTCAAAGTGAACAATCAACAAAGTAATGATAGCCAAACGTTAATAGAGCAGAATATTTTAAAATTGATAGGGAGCAGATAATGGCATCAGTAAACAAAGTGATTTTAGTCGGTAATTTAGGGCGCGACCCAGAAGTGCGTTACATGCCGAACGGCGAAGCGGTGGCGAATTTTAGTATCGCCACCACTGAAAACTGGAAAGATAAATCCGGCGTTAAGCAAGAAAAAACCGAATGGCACAATATTGTGATGTATCGCAAACTGGCAGAAATTGCAGGCGAATATCTTAAAAAAGGCCGTCCAGTTTATGTGGAAGGCCGTTTGCAAACCCGTAAATGGGAAAAAGATGGCGTCACGCGTTACAGCACTGAGATTATTGCCGATAGCATGCAAATGTTGGGTGGCAAAGATGGCGGCAGTTCAAACGCCAGTTATGATGGTGGCATGGATCAAGGCCAGCCAGCGGACGACTTTAATCAATCACAACCTAGACAACAAACGGCATCGCAAAAACCAGTGAATCAGCAAACGCCTACTAAAACCAGTGGTAATTTCGACGATTTTGAAGATGACATTCCGTTTTGATTAAGGGCAAGTGACTAAGTTAAAAGCTTGTCAACTAATGTGTTAATTTTTAACTAAGTCATTGTTTATTAAAAAATTGTAATTAAATAATTCACCTATATCAGATATAATTCTGTTTTCAAAATTTACATTCATTAAGTAAAAATCATGCCGATTTATGATTTCCAATGCACAAGTTGCGGTCATAAGCTGGAGTTGCTGCGCAAAATCAGTGATTCCAGCGTTGCCGTGTGCCCCAGTTGTAATCAAGAAACGTTTAGTAAAATGCTTTCTGCGCCTAGCTTTCAGTTAAGTGGCAGCGGCTGGTATGCCACCGATTTTAAAGATAAAACATCCAGCAAATCTGCAAAACAAACCACTAGTGAAGCAAAAGGCGAAACAGATGCGCCAGCAGCTTGCAAAACGGGTTGCGCTTGTCACTAGTTAAGCATTTAATTAAATGAAAAAATATTTTATTACTGGCCTGCTGGTATTGGTGCCGTTGTTTATTACCCTTTGGGTGGTGAGTACCTTGATTCAAACCATGGATCAGAGCCTGCAACTGTTGCCCGTTGCATGGCAGCCAAAGAGCGCATTTGGGTTTAATGTGCCAGGCTTGGGTGCGATACTCACTTTGCTGATTATTTTCGTTACAGGCTTGATTGCGACTAATATCTTTGGCCAGCAAGTGATTGCGGTGTGGGAGAATTTGCTTTCGCGCGTGCCTTTTGTCAAAAGTATTTATTCCAGCGTTAAACAAGTGTCCGATACGCTTTTTTCAGGTTCTGGCCATGCGTTTCGTAAAGCATTGTTGATTCAATATCCGCGAGAAGGCAGCTGGACGATTGCATTTTTAACAGGAATTCCAAGCGGTGATGTGAGCAATCACTTAGTCGGCGATTATGTCAGCGTTTACGTCCCAACCACGCCAAACCCGACTTCTGGTTTTTTTCTGATGCTGCCCAGATCCGATGTGATTGAGCTGGATATGAGCGTTGACGAAGCACTAAAATACATTATCAGCATGGGCACACTCACGCCAAAAGACCGCAAAACACGCGAATTACCGCTTTAACTAATTAACCGACTCAACACTATTTTTTAACGAAATTTATTTTATGACTATGCGTACACATTATTGCGGACACTTAAACCGCAGCCATATTGGCCAAACTGTTAGTTTATGCGGCTGGGCGCATCGCCGCCGCGATCATGGTGGTGTGATTTTTATTGATCTGCGCGACCGTGAAGGCATGGCGCAAATCGTGGTGAACCCTGATACGGTTGAAGCATTCAAAGTCGCCGAATCGGTGCGCAGTGAATATGTACTAAAAATCACCTGCGTAGTCCGCGCGCGTCCAGATGGCGCAGTGAACGCTAACTTATCGACTGGCGAAGTTGAGATGATTGCGACAGAAATCGATATTTTAAACGCATCGCTTACGCCGCCATTTATGTTAGATGACGAAAACCTGACCGAGACAGTCAGACTGGAACACCGTTACATTGATTTGCGCCGCCCAGCGATGCAAAAAAATATGATGTTGCGTTATCGCGTGGCTAAAACCTTGCGCGATTACTTAGATGTGAATGGATTTATCGAGGTGGAAACGCCGATGTTAACGCGTTCAACACCTGAAGGTGCGCGCGACTATTTAGTGCCGAGCCGTGTGCATGCAGGCCAATTCTTTGCGTTGCCACAATCACCGCAATTATTTAAACAATTATTAATGGTGTCAGGTTTCGATCGCTATTTCCAAATTACCAAATGTTTCCGCGATGAGGATCTGCGTGCGGATCGTCAGCCAGAATTCACGCAAGTAGATATTGAAACCTCATTCTTGAGTGAAAACGAGATTATGGATATTGTCGAAGAAATGATTCGACAAATGTTGAAATCGGTTCAAAATGTCGATTTACCAGCCAAATTCCCACGCATGCCGTTTAGTGAGGCGATGAATCGTTACGGTTCAGACAAGCCTGATATGCGCGTGACTTTAGAAATAACAGAGCTTTCAGATGTGATGAAAGATGTCGATTTTAAAGTATTCGCAGGCGCAGCTAATATGGCTGGCGGACGTGTGGCTGCTTTGCGCGTACCAAATGGCGCGGCAATAGCTAGGTCAGAAATTGATGCTTACACCGAATTCGTTAAAATTTACGGCGCAAAAGGTTTGGCTTACATCAAAATTAATGACATTACTAAATTGAATGAAGAAGGACTGCAAAGCCCAATCGTTAAAAACATTCACGCTACTGCATTGCAAGCGATTATCGACCGCACAGGCGCACAAAATGGCGATATCGTGTTCTTTGGTGCAGATAAAACCAAAGTAGTGAATGAAGCATTAGGCGCATTACGCTTAAAAGTCGGTCACGATAAAGGCCATGTCGATGGCCGCGCGTGGGCGCCATTGTGGGTTGTCGATTTCCCCATGTTTGAACACGATGAAGAAAATGATCGCTGGGCTGCATTGCATCATCCGTTCACAGCACCAAAAGATGGTCACGAAGATTTGTTAACCTCTAACCCAGGCGCGGCGCTTTCAAAAGCTTACGACATGGTACTAAATGGCTGGGAAGTCGGCGGTGGTTCAGTGCGTATCCATAAACAAGATGTGCAATCTAAAGTATTCGATGCGCTTAAAATCAGCAAAGAAGAAGCGCAAGAAAAATTCGGTTTCTTGCTAGATGCCTTGCAATACGGCGCACCTCCGCACGGTGGCTTAGCTTTTGGTTTAGATCGCTTGGTGACATTGATGGCTGGCGCAGAATCGATTCGTGACGTGATTGCTTTCCCAAAAACGCAACGTGCACAATGCTTAATGACCAATGCGCCGAATGAAGTGGATGAGAAACAATTGAGAGAATTGCATATTAGAGTTCGCTCACAAAATCCAGCGGCGTAAAATGCACTCACTTCGCGATAACGTTGTTACATCCGCTTGCCGTACTAATCGTACTGTCTACACGAATGTGCCTAGTTCTCGCATCGTGAATTGCATTTAGGAAATGACACAAATCAGACATAAATTTAGGGATGATTGGCCTGCTCCAAATAGCTTTTTATTGGAGCTAGGACGTATGACGAGTATTTGGGGAAGTTTAGAAACAAGTGTAGACCTAGCAATAAGTCTTCTTGCTGGTTACGACAAGCCACTTGATGAAAGGGCCTTAATACTTTTGGCGCATTCAAATTTTCAGCAGAGAATTCACATGATTAGTTCTCTTTGTGAGTTTTTGTCGCCTGATTACCCACATTTAGTAAACTATAGCCATGTAATAAAAAAGATTGAGGCAGCTCAAAAATCTAGAAATAAATACGCGCATAATGCTATAACTATTGATGAAGAAACTAACGAAGTTATTACTAATTCGTACTCTTCACGTGGATCACTTAAATTAAACACCGAAGTGGTGAAAATTGAGTATATACAAGAGGCTACTGCAAAAATACATATCGCTATGTGCTCCCTTCATACCTTAATTACACAAAAAGACATGAAGCCCGTATGGGAAAGGGTTTAATTAAAATGCCAGTCACCGAAATCAATCATATTAACCTGCGCGCTAACCGCGACATGATGCATGTGTTGCGGGATTTTTATTGCGATATCGTCGGCTTAAAAGTCGGGCCGCGCACGGCGACGACTAGTTATGGTTTTTGGTTATATATTGGAGATAACGATGTGGTGCATTTGGCGGAATACAATAAGGGTGTCGGCGCGCCAGATTTGCATGTGAATGGCACTTACGATCATGTTTCGTTTACTTGCACCGATATGCCAGCAATGGAAACGCACTTGAGCGCGCACAACATTTCTTACACCACGCGCACATTAATGAACGGCGTTAAACAGATTAATTTTAAAGACCCTGCTGGTAATGGAATTGAATTGAATTTTGAGGAATTTCGCACAAAAAGTTAACCATTTTTATTGGTTAACTTTTATTGTGTGACTCGCATCACATACAGTTTTTGCAATCAAACTAAAATAGCGTTAGGTAGTCTTAATTTAAAATCAACATGATGTTTAATCAACAGGCATAGTTGAAGTGTTTATTCTGCTGCGATGCAGGCTTGGAGAGAAAATGAAAACAAAACGATTTTTATTGCATGCTTTAGTGGCATCCGGCTTGTTGATGGGTTTTAGCTTGAATGCAGTAGCAGAACCTAACACGCAATTGTGGCCTGTGATGAAAGAGGCGTTTTTTGAGAAACGCCCGATGACAGAAGTCGCTTTTATGAAGATTGACGCGCCACGACGCGCCGAAAGTGGTGCGCAAGTGCCGGTGACTTACAGCATCGATAATGCTGCCGCCAATGGCGTTAAGATAACAAAACTCTATGCATTTGTAGACGCAAACCCGATTCCGCTGACAGCGACCTATTACTTAACCGATGCGTTGGGCGACTTTCAATTAGCAACACGTATTCGTTTTGAAACCGATGCGTTTGTGCGTTTGGTGGGTGAAGATGCAAAGGGTAATTTATATTTGGCCTCACGCGAGATTCGCGCGGCGGGTGGCTGTGGCGGCACGGTAGAGAATGATGAAGCCGCGACACGCGCGGCGGCCGGTAAAATCAAAATGAAGGTGGATGAGGTGAAAATTGGCGCGGTAACGCCAGCCACATTTAATATTAAACACGTGATGCGTACTGGTTTACAGCGTGATTTGGTTTCGCAAGGTTTTGTGCCGGCTTTTTACATTAATAAAACCGAGTTTAAATATAACGGTAAACCGCTGATGACAGTTGATGTGGGCGTGGGAACGGCAGAAGACCCGTATTTTAAATTTAATTTTGTGCCAACTGAACCGGGAAAATTAGAAGTATTGGCGACTGATAATGAAGGCAAAAGCTTTAGTCATGAGATTGAAGTGAAAAGTTAAGTTAATGACAAGTTAATACTCAAAAATTGATTAAAAAAGGCTTCTTTCCAGAAGTCTTTTTTTATTGCCGAATGTTGCTTGTTCACACTTTCCCAGTGCTAAAATTCAGTATTATTTGAGGAGATTGCATATGAAAAGTTATCGTAAAGAACTCTGGTTTAATCCGCCCACTCGCGTGGCATTTATTCGCATCACCGAGCAGATCAACGAATGTTTGCGAGAAAGCGGCGTGCGCGAAGGTTTGGTGTTAGTGAATGCGATGCACATTACCGCCAGTGTGTTTATCAATGACGATGAGCGTGGTTTGCACCATGATTATACGCGATGGCTAGAGCGTTTGGCACCGCATGAGCCAGTCAGTAGTTATCGCCATAATGATACCGGTGAAGATAACGCGGATGCGCATATGAAACGCCAAATTATGGGGCGCGAAGTGGTGGTGGCGATTACCGAAGGCCATTTGGACTTTGGTCCCTGGGAGCAGATATTTTATGGTGAATTTGATGGCAGACGCAAAAAACGCGTACTGGTTAAAATCATTGGAGAATAATTTGGGCTTAAGTAATTTAAGCGAAATTAAAATAAAGCAAAAATAAAAAAGGGAGCAATTGCTCCCTTTTTTATTAATGAATTAAGGCTTATTTATTCATTACGTACATGGTCACTTCAAAGCCAAAACGCATTTCTGTAGCTGCTGGTGTTGTCCACATGATAAATCTCCTTTTTCAGTTAATAAAATTTTATATCACAACAAACAGTCACTTTATTTGTTTATTCGTTGCTTGTTTGTATGACTGCATTATGCGCCACCGGTTTGCTGTAGCCGCTGCGGCTTGGCATTAATGCCGCTTAAGTATTTTCATGAGCTTAACATCATTCGTTTTACTACAAACCAAATTAGCCGCGTATATATTCTTCTAACTCTTTGATTAATCGCTGTTGATAGGCAATCGTCTCTTTCACTAAATCGCCCAAAGAAAGCATACCTAACAGCATTTGGTCATGCATAACAGGTAAATGTCGAATACGTTTTTCACTCATCATGCTCATGGCCGTTTCAACTAAATCGTTAGGATCAGCAGTAATCACTTTTTCAGTCATCACTTCGGATATTTGCGTGGTTTTGGATGAACGCCCTTTTAAAACGACTTCGCGTGCGTAGTCGCGCTCTGAAAAAATACCAACCAATCGACTATCTTGTATCACCGCTAATGCACCAATTTTATATTCAGCCAAAATCACCAGCGCATCAAAAACGGGGCGGTTTGGCGCAATGCTAATGATTTCTTTATGTTTTTTATCGTTTAATACTTGTTGTAAAGTTTTCATGCTCTTCTCCTACTTGTTAGCAGTTTAAATATACTCCTATAAATAATTTAGCCAATATCTAAGCCCAAAATAAACTTTGCACAATAAAACCCTTGACATAGTTAGCTGCCTAACTATAATGCAGCTAACTATTATAAAGTTATTTTTATTAAATGCTGCAATTAAGAGATCTTCCCACTCCGGAAATATTAGCCAAGTTCGCTGATCGTTATCCCGACGCGGACGTTACGGCGATTTCTGGCTTTTTATATATGTTACGCGTGGCAACTGATTTGTCGCTTGCGTTGGATACCTGTTTAAGCAAACATGATTTACTGCAAGGTCGCTGGTGGGTGTTAATTCTGTTAATGCGTGAAGAATCAGTTACTTCAACACCATCAATTTTAGCGGAGAAACTAGGTGTAACGCGCGCTACCATGACTGGGCTATTGGACGGTTTGGAACAAAATAGCCTGGTTACTAGGGTCTTTGCTAAAGAAGACAGGCGCAGTGTAAAAATACAATTAACCAGCGCAGGGCAAGCCAAATTGGATGTGGTCATGCCAGATTATTATCGACGTTTAAAACAATGCATGCAGGCTTTGGATGAGGAAAAACGTATGCAGCTTCAGCAGTTGCTAGGGCTTATCAATAAGGGTATTCCGGCGCTTATCTAGTCTGCAATCAGCCACTGATTTATTAACAAGTTAACGCAATTTATTATCCAATTTTTAACAGGAGTTATTATGAGCAATATTCAAGCAGAAA
>JAZKEJ010000050.1:0-3327 GCA_040387095.1 Pseudomonadota bacterium
ATATGCACCCTAGAGATAATAAAGATGCCGAATTTGTAGTAAAAGCAGCTATTAACTTAGCCTTAAATGTAAGCTATAGTTCGGCTGAAAAATTGATGGTAGATTCTGGCATTTCTAAAACTGTTATTGAACGCATCTTGTATGACCCTAATAATATTAGAAAAACGGATTTAATTCAGTTACCGAGCTGTTGACTGAAAAAATTAAAAGGAATTGGCAGAAGTTTATGTAAAGAACCTACTTAGAGATGAGTAGGTTTTTTTATGTCCGCAAGATGCGTTTGCTATTAGTAGCAAAATGGACTTATCCTGCTTCAATAGAGATATCATAGTGTCGAAATTGGAGCGGAGAGCTAAAAATGCAGGGCATTTGATATATTTGTGTCCGCTTAGGGCCGATAACAGTCTTAGATATATTGTCTAAAATTTATGTTTTAATAGATAACTGATACTAATCAGTTGCATAGGAGACCTTAGTGTTTGATACCGTTACCCACGAGTCCACACAAATAAGTTAGTTGCTTTTTATGTCTTCGGCACGGCCTGTAATGCCAAAATTAGCCTTTAGATGGCGTGACTGCACAACCAAATCTGCATACACCCTACCAGTTATAATTTGATTGGCGTTAATGTTAACAAATCCAGAGGCGTTGAATTGCGAAGAAGCCAACACCAACTTGCTAAATTGAGTTTGGTTTTGATTCAACTTAATACTGCCAGTAAGCTTGTCAAATTTTGTGTTATCTCCTATGAGCGATTGCCCGATTGGACTTAGCACACTGCGCATCAGCTCAATCCTCTGAATACTCCCTTGACGCACATCGAAATTTGCATCCGTGATGGCATTACTAGCCAGTTTACTCACTTCACTCGATTTGGCAGAAAAACTAGCATCTAATGCCAGTTTGCCGTCTATTAGCACCGCGCTACCAAAATTATTCAGTAACGCCTCTGTATTTGCATTTGAAAGCTTAAATTTACCAGCGCTAAGCCACTGACCTTTACCATCCGGCCATTCAATGTTAGCTTGACCGATCAAGTTTCCGCCAAAAATTTCAGCTTCAATTTGGCTAAGATTGAGCTTATATTGACTAGCTAACCCTTTTGCATTTAGGACACCAAACACAATTTTTTGATTTAATGGCAGCGCCCAGTTGGCGGCTTTTAATTCAATTTCACTATCGTTACCTTGCGGTGAAATCTTCACTGAAAGCGCATTATTGCTACTAACCAACTCTATCGAACTTAACGCACCTGTATCCGACATCATCACTTTTCCGTCAAACGATCCTAACTGCAAATCACGAATAACCAGTGTAAGTTTTTTAAGGTTAATTTGTTCAACTTTAAATCTTTTAACTTTGCTTGCATTTCTTGACCACTGCAAAGGCTGGCTGAAATTAGTCTGTTCAATTTTTAAACCTTCTATAACCAACGATTTCACCACTTTTACTTCTTCAAACAAACTAGCGATTACTGGTAGCACATGCACAGCCTTGATGTTATTACTAGTACCAATCGTTACATCTTCAAGTTCAAAATGAGGCTGCGGCCAAAGTAAAACATAGACTTTTTTAATCCCCACTGTCTCACCTATGCTCTCGCTAGCCATTTGCTCGATAGGATTAATCAGGAAACTTAAGTTAATAAATTGCAACAACAGCAACACCAGCAGAAGTAGCACTGGCACATAAATAAATATCACTTTAGTAAATGACCTAAGCCATTGCTTGATTTTTTTAGCGGATACAAAATATTGCGCTTTATCATAAACACTAGTTATTGTAGCAGCTGAATTGGCAAACCCATCTGCAGCCTGTTTTGCTTGAAGCCGCTCATTCTCTAGCGCAATTTTGCTTGCTATTTTAGTCTCTTTAGCAATACGCGCGGTCTCAAGCCGTGCTTGATCTGTAGCTTGGGCCTTGGCTTTTTTTTCTGCTTGTGCTTTTAATTTTTGTTGCTTAGCAAACTCCTTTAATTCATCTTTGGCTTTACGCTTTGCCTTAGCATGGGTATCTCGTTTATCTTTAAGTTGACGTTTGGCTTCTAATTTTTCAGCTTTAGCTTGTACCTCAGCATTTTTTCTATCTTCTTCAGCTTTGCGCAGCACGATGGCCATTTCTAATCGTTCTCTTTCTTCTTGCGCTAGTTTTTCCTTTAGCGCTTCCGCTTGAGCTGCTTTTTCAGCTTGTTTTAGGCGTTCTATTTCTGCTGCTTGCGCTGCTGCCTCAAGCTCTATTCTTGCCTGTTCAGCCGCTGCCTTTTCCGATTGTTCTAACTGTGCCTGATACTCAGCTTGCGCTTTCAGTTCTGCTTGACGCGTATCTTCCGCCGCCTTAGCCATGTTTAATGCTTCCAAGCGCTCACTTTCCTGTTTAGCTTTGGCTTCTATGTCGGCTTTTTTTTGTGCCTCTTCTGTTTCTTGTGAAATGCGCTCTATCTCGCGCCTTGCATTCTCTTTGGCGGCTGCCTCCGCGTCAGCGTGCTCTGCAAGCTCGCGTGCCTTTAATTCTGCCTTAAGTCGTGTTTCTTCCGCCAATTTAGCGGCGCCTTCAGCTATTTGCTGTTGTTCAATTCTTTCTACTTCTTGACGAGCCTTTAATTGAGCTTCAGCCTCTCGCCTAGCAGCCTCTAACGCCAGCCGATCTTTCTCTATCTTCGCAATAACTTTAGTCTCAGCCTTGATTCTTTCTTTGCCACGCAATTTGTGTGCTATTTTATCGGCTTTTAGCTGCGCAGCTAATCGATGCTCTTCCTCTTGTTTAGCTTGCGCTAGTTCTTTTTGAAGAGCTTGCTCAGCAGCTTTTGCTTGAGCTGAAAGCTCCAACTCTTCTTCACTTTGAAACTCTTCTACCACCATCGGCTCAAAGTTAACCGTTACCTCCCAATCGGCAGTAGAGTTGACAGGGGAGAGGCGAATATAGCCTTCTTGCTCTAGCTGTGTTAAATCGGCGGTCAACTGTTTCTGGGTAAGTTTGTCAAAATTTAGCAGAATAGTTTCGGTAGTTGAGCTGCCATCGACATGGGTGAGCACTTTTATTAAGTGTGATGATAGGCCGCCAATAAGCAAGGCACGAGCGCGAAGGCCTTTAGGTGTTTTTCTGTAAATCGTGGATAGATCCATGTGTGTATTAGTTTAGAACACAAGCACTTTTAAAAATAGAATCATTATGCCGCATTCCCTAACATTATTAAATCAATGTTAACAGAATAAATTTACTCGGATGCTAGCACAAGGTCAATGACTGCTTTGGGCCGTTCTGTTCGCATAACTTCGGCCCTAAACGGACACTCGCCTTCATTCAAACTTTTTATCTACAGGTGTATT
>JAZKEJ010000051.1:0-7086 GCA_040387095.1 Pseudomonadota bacterium
TTGGCAGTGACGCTGATGCTCGGTGCGTCATTGATGCTAGTGACGTTGAAGCTGATGCTGTTAGCGCTCTGGTCGGTGTCGATGCCACCATTGGCGGTGCCACCGTCGTCTTGCACCTGGAAGGTGAAGCTGGCGTAATTGTTGCCGTTGGCATTGGCCACCGGTGTATACAGCAGGTTGCCGATATCAGCAGCGGCGATGCTTTGCCCAGCGCTGACGGCGATGCCCGCCAGGGTTAAGCTGCCCACTGCCGGTAAGCTGCTGATGATGACCGCGGCCAAGGCGTTGGCCGGGCTGTCGTTGCCGTCACTGAAGCCAAAGTCAGCTGCCACAAAGCTGTGGCTGCCGTCTTCATTGAGGGTAATCGTATTGTCCGCGCCTTGCGGGGCGTCATTGACCACCGTCACGATTGGCGTGTCGCTGGCGCTGGCACTTAAGTTAGGTGTGCCATTGTCAGTCACGGTGAGGCTGACTGCCGGCAACAGGTTGCCGGCGTTGACCCAGGCGGTGCCAGTGGCGCTCAGCAGGACCTGGCTGTTGATCGTATCCAGGCTGTAGTAACCGGCGGCATTGCTGGCACCGGTGAAGCTGACGGTCAGGCTGTCGCCCAGGTCGATATCGCTGATGCTGTAGCTGGCGGCGACGGCGTTGGCAACGGTGCCGGCGCCGTCTTCCGTGAAGGCGTTGGCAGTGACGCTGATGCTCGGTGCGTCATTGATGCTAGTGACGTTGAAGCTGAGTGTATTGGGAGCAGGGTCAAAACCACCAATATCATCCTGTACACTAAATGTGAAATTAGCGTAATTATTGCCATTAGCGTTTGCTGCTGGGGTGAATATTAATTGATTTGCATTAATGGCTGCGACTGATATCACATTGCCTGCTGCCACAGGGTTGCCATTGAGCATGAGCGTGCCATTAACAGGCAAGCTATCAATACGCACTGCTGTCAAGGTTTGCCCCACATCGGCATCACTGAAACCGAAATCGTTCGCTACTAGGGTGTAACTGGTATCTTCATTGAAAGTGCGACTGGCATCCGCGCCTTGTGGCGGGGTGTTAGGGGTGACATTGACGTTGATAGTAGCCGTATCTGTGCCACCATTACCATCATCAACCGTATAATTAATGGCCACCGCACCTGAAAAGCCAGTATCTGGGATAAAGGTAATGGCGCCGCCAGCGGTAATGTCGATGGTGCCGTTAGCAATTGTGATAGTTTGTGCGATGCCTGGAGTGACTGTGGTGCCACCTATAATGCTCACGCTAAGGCTGTCACCATCAACATCCGTGTCATTGGTCAGCGGCGTTAAAGTGATTGGCGTTTCAGCAAACGTAGTCACGTTATCAAGATTAGCTTGTGGATTGTCATTATCAGAGGTGACCGTGATGGTTGCTGTAGCGGGCGTAGTAGCAGTCCGACCCATATCATCCGTTACCGTAAAGCTAAAATTGGTATTGCCATTGAAGTTGCTATTTGGAGCAAAATAAAACATGGCTGTACTGCCAGAATACGCAGTACCAGCAACAACAGGCGTAGTGAGTAAAGCGTCGCTATAAAGCGAACCATTGGCAGGCAAGCTATTCAGCGTAATGCTGGCAATAGTACCGTCGGCGTCACTACCGCTTAAGGTAATGGCAATTGAAGCACTATCCTCTGCGCCACTGGCAATAGCGGCTAAAGCCGTTGGTGCATTGTTAATGGGCGAACCTGGCGTCCTTGTATCTTGCAAGCCTAAATAGGTAATGTCATCACCATCTGCAAGCGGATCAGTGTCGATTCTAGGGCTTACTTCATAATTGTAGGCAAAATTAAACGCATTCAGGATGTCATTAATTCTAAATAAATCGACGAAATTAAAACCATAACTACTGTATAAACCAGCTTGACCCGCAGCGGTTTCTTCTAACACCACATTAATATCTTTACCTTCTTCAATCGCTTTAATCACCGTTTCAATGGTGGCAAGATTGACGGCGCTGTCTACATTGCTCGGCGCAATAGCCTCTGATAGCTCTTCTGTAAACTGCACAGTCTGTTCGGAATAAATATGAATCAGCCGGCCATTGGTGAGTTGCAATTCAACTTCAACACCACGTGGGGTTTCAATCGTGTCACCCGTTTGTATTTGATCGCCTAGCTGCAACTCGCGTCTAACGCCAGCCCCTGTAATTAAATACGCTGCGCCTGTAACTGCTACCACTGTGCCGATTAATGCCATGATTGTTTCCTAATATATGTAGTAAATGCCACATTAAAAAAATTTTTACAATCGCATTAAACACCCTACTTGAGCATAAAACTATTGTACTAAAGGACAATATAGATTTTTGTGCGCCATACTTTAAATGGCAGGAAGAAAACAGGCTTTATGTAATAAATCACTTGAGTAATTAAGTGATTGAGTCACATAATATCCAGACAATGCACTTAAAAAATCATGATGGCAAAACAATCAGGTGGATTCATACTGACCATTTCTCAAGCTCCTGTTGCCGAGCCCAACGCTCACTGTAAGTAAATTTAAAAATTAATAATGATGACTTACAAACCAGCCAACAAAGTCATTTCTTATTTCATGTTCAGCATCATGGGCTTGTTCAGCATTTATGCACTGGCTTACGATTTTAACAAGTTGAGCAATCTTGCCAATCAAAGATATGGTCAGCAAGCGCAACAGAACATTGTAGAACTTGAACAGTTATTTCAACAATTACAATCCGCTTCAGAGCTTGAAAAACTTAGCCAGATTAACGATTTTTTTAACCAAAGAATCCAGTTTACTGATGACTTAACACTGTGGGGTAAAACAGATTATTGGGCCACGCCTCTGGAATCTATCGGACGACAGGCAGGTGATTGCGAAGATTTTACCATTGCAAAATATATCCTATTAAAAGCCTTAAATGTCGACAATAACCGGATGCGGCTGACCTATGTGCGCGCTAAAATCCTGCAGTACGGCAATCAGTCTACGCAAGCACACATGGTGCTGAGCTATTACCCAACACCGCAATCTGACCCACTTATTTTGGATAATCTAATCCCTGAAATTCAGCCAGCCTCAAATAGAAAAGACTTAACGCCCATTTTTAGTTTTAACGATAAAGGGTTATGGGTAGGCTCAAGTAGCAAACCTAAGGGAGAGTCACAATCTAATTTATCGAGATGGCGTGATGTTTTGTCCCGAATTCAAACGAATGCAATAGAATAATTGAAAGTAAGGAATAACTATGTCACTGAATAAAAAACTATGGTTGGCGATTGTATACATACTGATTTTGGCATCAGGTGGCAGCTTCATGCTCAGCACGCTGTTCAGCAAATACTATCTAGAAGAACAGTTGCAGATAAAAAATATTGACAACGCCACATCGCTGGCCCTATCCATTTCACAAATGCAAAAAGATTCTGCCACTTTAAATTTACTCATATCAGCGCAATATGATTCTGGTCATTATCGTTATATTGGCTTATTCGACGCAAATGACAATATATTAATTGAGCGCATGAATACGCATAGCGAGACCAAAGCACCAGAATGGTTTACCAAACTTTTCCCGATTAAACCCCAAATTGGCGTAGCTGAAATACAAGATGGCTGGTCACAATTTGCCACCCTTAAGTTAGAAAGTAATGTCAACTTCGCTTATGATACTTTGTGGAAATCAACGCTGCTGATTGCACTTTGGTCAACCATCATTGGGCTATTGAGCTGCTATGTAGGCAGCCAAATGATACAAAGAATCATGAGCCCACTCAAAGATGTTATAAATCAGGCTACTGCTATTGCAGAGCGCCGGTTTATTACTATTCAAGAGCCAGAGACTTCCGAATTCAAAGCTGTCGTCAGTGCCATGAACAGTCTCTCCAATCGCATCAAAAATACCTTATACGAGGAATCAGCACAGTTAGAAAAATTACAACATCAAGCTCATTTTGATGCCATTAGTGGGTTAATGAATCATGACTATTTCATACAAAATATGGATGCACACATTAGCCGAGAAGAGGAGTTTGATCGAGGGGTATTGGTTGTGTTCAGATTAACTAATTTAGCCAAAATAGACCAAACTTTAGGCTATCAAGAAACCAATATTTTTCTTAAACTGATTGGTAATACCTTAGAAAATGCATGCAAGTCTCAGACTCTAATAGCTGGACGGCTGAGTGGAAGCGATTTTGGCATATTTTCAAATAGTCCAACCGACGCCTACTTACTTGGCAATCAAATAAAAAACCTTTTAGAGAAAATATCGAATATATCGCAAACAAAACTTGTTAGTCATTTTGCTATCATCACAACCCAGGTAACTAAACAAGATGCAGCCATGAAATTGGTTGCACTGGCAGATAGCGTTTTAGATAAAATCAGCACGAGTCAAGATAATATTCTGCATGTGATTAATCAAGATGATGTGGCTAATCATCACAATGTCAGTGAAAGCGAATGGCGAACCTTACTTAACTCTGCCTTGGACGCTAAAAGACTGAAGCTTGAGCATTATCCCGTCGTCAACCAACTTGGTGAATTGATTCATCATGAGAGCCCAGTCAGGCTACAGCTAGTTGAAAATGAAAAATGGTTTTGTGCAGGCGAGTTCATTGCTTGGGCAACGCAATTGCATTTAATGCGCCGCGTGGATGAACTGGTGATTGAGGTTGCTATCAATTTGTTGGCAAATGGCGCAGACCCTATCGGAATTAATATTTCGGCAGAAGCGGTTTGCGACGTAAACTTTATTAATAAAGCCATTAAGCTTATAAAAGCTAACGCGAGTATTGCACATCGCCTATATTTTGAGGTGCCAGAGCAAGGCGCTTTTGACCACTTTGATGCGTTTAAAAGTTTTTGTAAGCAACTTAAAAAATTGGGGTGTAACGTTGGGGTTGAGCATGTCAGCTCACGTATTTCACGATTAGGCGAATTACATGACGTTGGCCTGGATTATGTCAAAATTGACGCATCCATCATCCGTGGCATTGATAGTAATGAAGCCAATAAAACACTACTTAAAGGCATCTGTATGATTGCGCACTCGATTGGTGTGCTGGCGCTTGCGGAAGGTGTGCAAACGCTGCATGAAATCGCAGCATTAAAACTCATTGGTATAGATGGGATGACCGGGCCTGGCATTAAGGTCTAGCAGCAAACATGGGCATTTAATTCGCCCAATTTAAAACATGGCTAAAAATTGCTCGGTTACAAGTTTAGCTAATTAAACGCTTTATCATCCAAGGCTAAAGCCGGCGACACATGCTTATAGTTGTCATTTAACATTAGCGCTAGCTGAAGCCTGTCTTTGGCGCCCAAGCGTTCAAAGGTAGAGGCCAAATGGGCTTTTACCGTGCGCTCAGTAATCGCTAGAATTCTGGCAATTTCTTTATTACTGAGCCCTTTTGCCGCTTCAACCGCCACCTCTTTTTCGCGCTTGGTTAATTTTGCCAACAAACCCTGCACATAATCTGGCCGGTTACCGATTAACCGTGTCGATACTTCTATTAAACGTTGTAATAAATCCTGGCCTAGCCATATTCCCCCATTAGTAACCACGGCTGGTGCGGCAAAAGCGTGGCAATAGCCCCTCGCCCCTAAACTTAGAACATGCAGTGATTCAGTATGATTCGGGGTATTAGCCAACACTACAATCTTGGCATTTTCGTATTTTTTCTGAATCAGACGAATGGTGTTAGTGAGCCATTCTTGTCTGTCTTCATTCATATGTAACCAGAATGTGACAGGGTTACTTTTTTGTATTTTGGTAGGTTTGGCTTCAACTGTGGCTGATAATTTAGCTTTGGGAAAAGCCTCTAGCCAGCTCACCAAACCAGTTTTCAGCGGTGAGATAAAAATATCTTGCATACTAATTTTTATCTTTCAAGCTATCTCTCACTGAAGGCGTATGATTTGGCTTTTAATACCGGTTTTAGCAAATAAGAAAGAATGGTTTTTTTGCCTGTTAAAATATCTACTTGCGCTACCATGCCTGGAATAATAGGCAAGCCTTGGCCCAAGCTGGTTTGCAAGGTGCGTACGCGTACTAGATAATAAGCATTGCCTTTATCATCGACAATGGAGTCTGGCGCAATGCTTTCAACCACGGCGTCTAAAGTGCCGTATATGGTGTAATCGTAAGCGGTAAGCTTGACTACAGCAGGCTGGTTGGGGCGTAAGAAAGCAATATCTTTAATTTGCACTTTAGTTTCTATCACTAAAATTTCATCGGTAGGCACTAGCTCCATCACTTCTTTACCTGGCTGTATGACACCACCTACCGTGTTAAAAAACAGTCGGCTTACCTTGCCGTTTACCGGAGACGTTAAGGTAGATTGCTTGACCTTATCACTCAGCGCCACACTGGTTTCTGTTAAGCTGTTACGTTTAGCGGTGACTTCATTCAGTTCAGCGCGTATCTTGCTGCGAAAGTTCTGTTCTGCCTCAGTAATTTTGCGCCTGGCCTCTGTAATACTGACTTGAATGCGGCTAATCTGCGCGCGTGCTTGATCAATTTCACCCTGTGCACGTGTCGCTTCTCGATCAAGTTTTAATATGTCAATTTCTGAAACTGCGCCACTTGCCAGCAGTGGCTTATTGGCGGCTAATTCTTTATTGGCAGATTCATAGGTTTTTTCTGCCAGCTCTTTTTTATACTGTACTTCTATCAATTCTTTTTCACGCTGCACCATTTGGTCGCGCGCGATACTCACAATAGAAGCCAGCTCATCGCGACTATTGCTATAAAGTGCATATTCTTGCGCATACACTTGTGGCACTTCTGTCTGCACTTCGGCTGGTACGGTAAACGCTGATCCTTCAGCCAGCGCTTTTAACCGCGCTTCTTTAGCGATTAGCGCAAAATATTGCCCTTTATTTTCGCGTAATGAGGATACTGCGCGGGTTTCATCGATCTTAATCAGGGGCATGCCCACTTTAACTAAATCGCCTTCTCTCACTAAAATTTCAGTCACAATGCCGCCATCTAGCGATTGAATCACTTGTAAGTGGCGAGAAGGAATCACCCTGCCTTCGCCACGGGTAATTTCGTCGACTTTAGCCAGCCATGCCCATGCAAGTACCGCTAGTA
>JAZKEJ010000052.1:0-2070 GCA_040387095.1 Pseudomonadota bacterium
AATTACAAGGCAACTTGGCTGCTTTATTAGATGCGTTAGCTAAGGCTAAACCAGCTGCAAGTAAAGGTGTGTTTTTAAAGAAAGTTTCTGTATCTAGCACAATGGGTGCTGGCGTACGTGTTGATCAAGCAACTGTTGCATAGAAATAATTGAGTAGCTTTGGCTGCTCAATGAAAGAACTTTGGGCTTGTTATTTAACTGCTTGGTTGAGTTAAGTAACAAGAACATCAAAGACCGTTGGTATCCGAATAGGATTTAATTGCAGTAAACAAACGCGGGCGATTTTTAAGTGCTTTACAGGCTTAGGTCCTCTGTTTTTAGTTTGCTAATACCAACGCAGATGGCGTAACCCGATACAGGATATTAAGTAATAAAACCTGATTAAGGCCGCCGTAAAATGGTTTCTAAATTATTGTTTAGAAGCTCATTCTGGTTCAGAAATGAAACAGAGATTTTAACGGAAAGGAGAAAAGACTTTGAGTCTGAATCTTACAGAGAAAAAAGCAGTTGTAGCTGAAGTAAGCGAACAAGTAGCTAATGCACAAGTCATTGTGATTGCAGAATACCGCGGCACAGGCGTGGCTAGCATGACTACGCTACGTGCAAATGCAAGAAAATCTGATGTTTATCTGCGCGTATTAAAGAATACTTTAGTGCGTCGCGCAGTTGAAAATACAGCGTTTTCTGGTCTTGCTGACGGCATGGTTGGTCCATTGATTTTTGGTATTAGTAAAGATCCAGTGGCTGCCGCTAAAGTGTTAAACGACTTCGCTAAAACAAACGATAAGTTTGTGATTAAAGCAGGCGCAGTGCCAAATCAGTTGTTAGATGTTGCCGGCGTTCAAGCCTTGGCATCTATGCTTAGCCGTGAAGAGTTGCTTGCTAAATTGGCACGCACACTTAACGAAGTACCAACTAAATTTGCGCGCGCAATCGCAGCGGTTCGTGACGCTAAAGCAGCCTAAGCAGTATTCAAAACTTAGCCTGTTTCAAATAGCTTAACTTAATCAGATACATAATTTAATTTTTAGGAAATAAATAAAATGGCAACTTCAAATGCAGATATTTTAGATGCAGTAAGTAAAATGACAGTGTTAGAGTTAACCGCTCTAATCTCAGAAATCGAAGAAAAATTCGGCGTTTCAGCAGCGGCAGTTGCTGTTGCAGCTTCAGGCGGCGGCGCAGCTCCAGCTGCAGCGGCTGAGCAAACTGAGTTCTCAGTGATCTTGTTAGCAGCTGGCGACCAAAAAGTTAGCGTGATTAAAGCAGTGCGCGAATTAACAGCGCTTGGTTTGAAAGAAGCAAAAGACTTAGTTGACGGCGCACCAAAAGCCATTAAAGAAGGTGTTAACAAAGCGGATGCTGATGCAGCATTGAAAAAATTGATCGAAGCTGGCGCGACTGGCGAAATCAAGTAATAGCAAGATTTGAACGTACTTGGGCTGACGGGAAACCGTCAGCCTTAGCCGTTTTTAAGCAGTGATAGTTGTAACAAAATATTACAACTTAAAAAAGTAACGCCTAACAAACTGTAACGATTTTTGTCTCAATTGAATCGTTAACTTAACAATCTAAATCATTGAAATAATGATGTTAGAAATCAAAACATTGAAATGGATGAAAGTGTTTTGTCTTCTACCCTCAAAATATCAGGAGACGCTATGAGCTATTCCTTTACCGAAAAAAAACGCATTCGCAAAAGCTTTGCCAAACGTGAAAGTGTGCAAGAGATTCCTTACTTGCTTGCGATGCAATTAGAATCATACAAAGCATTTTTACAGGCAGATACGCCAGCTGATAAACGCTTGGCTGCTGGCTTAGAGTCAACATTCAGCTCGGTTTTCCCGATTGTCAGCCATTCTGGCAATGCGCGTTTAGACTACGTGAGCTATCAATTGGGCGCTGAGCCGTTTGATGTGAAAGAATGTCAACAGCGCGGTTTAACTTACGCGGCACCACTGCGTGTTAAAGTGCGTTTAACCATCATGGATAAAGAGGCTTCTAAGCCGACCGTGAAAGAAGTGAAAGAGCAAGAAGTGTACATGGGCGAATTGCCTTTGATGACTGAAA